>JBLHWY010000118.1:0-20001 GCA_047629195.1 Candidatus Azotimanducaceae bacterium | reverse complement strand
AATACTGGAGTTAGCCCAACATCGATAAGAGGAATAATCGGCATTAGTTCACTGTATTGCCAACGATCTAACGGACCAGTCGCTAAAAGTTCAAAGCCGATAGTGATAAGCATGCCAGAAATCAAAACAGATTACGTGTAGTTCTGGGCTCTGGCTTATTTTTCGAATCATGAAAGCTCGCTCGTGTGGCATATTGCTGCCAGCATCGCATGCCCAATGCGCCAAACTTGCAGATCTGGAATATGGTCCAGCGAGTCAGTTTGCCTGTCTAAAAGCATTTTGATTGAACCCAATATTAGACCAAATGACCATCTCACGACAAGAATGAACCCGATGAGGGTTTTCACCCACCCACTGCACTTTCTTTTGGAATATTGCCTTGCCAAAAGTGGCTATTAAGTTATCTTAGTACCTGTAGTCACTACAGGGCTAGGCTCTGCAATTGACGATAATTTCGAGTAGAGCTGATGATCAAAAAAATTTTAAGACACTGCGCTGTCTATGCAGGCTTCCTTATGTTGTCTTTAGTTGCGCAAACCAACCAGGCCGAACAAATGATGCTTAAAGTGACGATCGCCGTTGAAGGAATGATGAAAAGCAAAAGCGGCGCAACTTGAATGAGCTGACCGAATTCGGTCGTAGCCGCTCTGTCAGAGCAGCAAGGAATTAAGAACATTGAAGTGGATCTTTCGGTCGATGAGTTTACCGTCTCGTATAATCCTGATGAGATTGGCACCGAGCAGATGTTTGAGGCTATCAATGAAACTGGGTTTACACCATCTATCGTTCGCAGTCGTGTTGCGCCTAGTTTTATAGAGAAGAAATCGAAGGAGCTTCCGTCAATAATCCAGATGGCACTGGATAAAGCGAACGCGGATGGAAAACAAGTATTCATCGACTTCTACGCCGATTGGTGTGGTGCATGTCTGATCATGGATAGGACTACTTTTAAAGACAAACGCGTATTGAGTGAACTGGATACTGGATATGTATTCGTAAAAGTGGATACGGATAAGCACCCCGAAGTAGGTAAATATTTTGATGTTGTTGGTCTACCAACCATCATGAAGCTTGAAGCCTCTGGCAACGTCGTCTATAGACATACTGGACCGCTTGAGGCAGAGCCATTGCTCAACGTTCTGAAGAACCTTTAGGCACAGGCTATCTTGTTTTCGCGTGATTACCATTTTCCAAAGCATCGCCCGGTGTTAGGTTAGCTGTTTCCAACTGGCCAGTGAGTGCCGGGTTTTGTGCTAGCACTCGTTTAAAGGCGCTGCTGAGAGACAGCGTATTATTTAGGTCCTCAGCACGTGTATAAGAGAATTGAGCGCCGATAAACAGGCATAACAGTCGTGAGCCTCGTCGTGATTGCGAATACTTCTTTAAGCATCATGGGTATAATCGCCAGTTTTCGTGAGAGCGATTTTATTGGAATTTCAACTCCCTTCTTTAATAGGATCGCTATCGATTACAGGCGTCTCATTTTTTCTTGTTTTTCTCGCTGAACTTGGCGATAAAAGTCAGCTAGTTTGCATGACGCTGGCCGCTAAACATAACCGACCTTGGCCGGTGCTGGTAGGCGCTATGTTAGCCTTTGCGGTACTTAATCTACTGGCAGTACTGTTTGGTGCGCTAGTAGCGTCCTGGATTCCGGAATTTTGGCTAGCACTCATTATTGCAGGGTTGTTCGGCTTTTTTGGGGTTCAGTCACTGTTGACGGTTGATGATCCTGAAAAAGAGCATGAAGGGATTCGGAGCAATCGAGGCCTATTTCTCACCGCGCTATTGACGATCTTTGTTGCAGAGTTTGGTGATAAGACTCAACTGGCAGTTGCTGGCTTAGCCTCTAATTATCACGGCTTACCTGTCTGGTTTGGCGCAACGTTGGCGTTATTGGTCACCACCGCGCTCGGGGTTATTGTGGGCCAGAGGCTATTGACGCGATTGCCTCCTCGACTCATTCATAAATTTAGCGGTGTACTGTTTTTGCTGCTGGCGTTAGTTTCGTTGTACCGCGCATTTGTTTGATCTGAGCGACCCAAAATATTTTTCGCCGTAGCTTGTGTTTCCAAGCTGTGGCTGGGATCGTTCGCAATTCAACTTTCGGTGTTAGACTAGCCGATTTTTGGAGCATCAATGGGCGTGTGTCAGGAACATTATATTAGTATCGGTGGAGTCAATTTCTGTTGGTTTGAGTGGGGTAAAAAGCGTGAAGGCGAGGAGACCATTTTGCTCGTTCATGCGACCGGCTTTCATGCTCGATGCTGGGATCAGACGATCGCAGGTCTTGGAGATAGACACATTGTCGCTCTTGACCAGCGAGGACACGGAAGAACTGACGCAATACCCTTTGAAAAGTGGGATCAATTCGGCATTGATCTGATTGAATTCATCCGCCAACTGGGACTTACTAATTTGGTTGCAGTTGGTCACTCCATGGGTGGTTTTTCAGTGGTGATGGCAGCCGCTGAACTTAAGGGCTGTTTCAAGCGTCTGATATTACTTGACCCCGTAATTTTAGATCCTGCTCAATATACGAGTGATGTCGATCATATTGCAGATATTCGTGACGACAAGGGTCGGCATCCAGTGGCAAAGCGACGTAACAACTTTGCCGGCGCCGATGAAATGTTCGATGCGCTAAAACCAAAAGGTGGTTATGCATACTGGCAGGACGCGGTCATGCGTGACTATTGTAAGCATGGATTGTTGCCTGCAGAAGACGGAGAAGGGTTTGTCTTAGCATGTCCACCAGAGTTTGAGGCGAGCGTATACATGGGAAGCGCGGGCACAGACATTTATGATTCCGTTGCTAAAGTCCAGGTTCCTGTCTTTATCATTCGAGCTAAAATGCGCGATCCTAACCAAGGTACAATGGATTTCAGTATGTCACCGACCTGGGAGCATCTTGCTGAGAAATTCCCAGATGGCCATGATAACTATCGGCCAGACCTGACCCATTATATTCCTATGCAAGATCCAGAGTTTGCCGCCCGCTATATATTGTCACAGGAGAATTAACCAATGAGACCTTTGCTCGCAATTACGATGGGAGATCCAGCTGGTATTGGACCTGAGGTCTGTGTCAAAGCGTTGAGTCTGGCCGGGGTGCATGAAGGTATTCGGCCATTCGTCATTGGCAATCGCAGTAGTCTTGAAGTTGCCATAAAGGAGGCCGGCGTTGACAGCAAAATTAGGGTCATTACTGACCTTACGCTAGTTCAACCTGAGCCAGGCGTGATAGACGTATTAGAGCCGACAGAGTTTGATTGTTCCAGCATCAAAGTCGGTGAAGTCTCGGCAGCATGCGGTCACGAGGCCGTTAAGTACTTTGAACATGCTGTGAGGCTAGCTCAGAAGGGATTGATTCAGGGTGTCGTGACGTGCCCAATTAATAAAGAAGCTGTGCATGCGGCGGGATATCACGGTGACATCGGTCATCAGGAGATTCTAGCCAGAATGACGAAATCTAGCCTAACAGCCACCATGTTGATGACGCCCGGACTCAAAGTCGCACATCTCTCGACCCACAAATCGCTCGGTGAAGCGGTGACCTATGTTAGAAAGGATGTGTTGATTGATAAGCTAAGACTGACCTCCGAGAGTTTATCGCAATGGAGTGGTGGTAAGCCGAAAATAGCAGTTTCTGCCCTCAATCCGCACGGTGGGGAAGGTGGTATGTTAGGCCGTGAAGAAATAGATGAAATTGCGCCTGCGGTAATCGAAATGCAGCGTCTAGGCTACGATGTCGTGGGGCCATATCCCGCAGATTCAGTGTTTTATCGCGCGATTGCCGGTGAGTTTGATGCAGTGATGGCGTTGTATCATGACCAAGGTCATATTGCGATCAAGGTCCATAATTTTGAAGACAGCATTACTGCGACGATGGGCATTCCCTTTGTCAGGACCTCAGTAGATCACGGCACCGCATTTGATATCGCGGGTAAAAATATGGCTGACGCTAGCGGTCTAGGAAGAGCGCTGGAAGCCGCGGTGCAGATGATTACTGGCACCATGCCGCTGGCATCAAAATGAATGGGGTGTAACCGCCTTAAGCGGGGCTTATATATCGTCCAAAGCAACGATGATTAGGGCGTCTTGGGTATTTATCTTTGGTATACAATTTTGATAGGGTAAGCGTGTTGCGATACCGTTGCGCTGTGCCTTGTAGGTAGTTTGAAAAAAATTGGACTTGGCACCCGAGACGGTAGGCTATCACGCTAGTTTTAGAGGGGGGACGTTCATTGAAGACTGCACAGACATTCAGGCTTGAAACACGGGATTGGCTTGAGGCTAATTGTCCTCAAAGTATGCGGAGTTCCGCCCCCGAAGATCAGATTGTTGGTGGTGGCACCAGACAAAAATACACAAATCACGATGCCAAAGCCTGGTTGGACAGTATGGCGTCGCGAGGTTGGACTGCGCCGATGTGGCCAGTAGAATACGGTGGCGGTGGACTGTCAAAAGCAGAGTTCCTGATACTTCAGGATGAGATGATCAGCATAAATGCTCGCGCGCCTATATCAGGCATGGCCTTTTCAATGATTGGGCCAACGCTCTTAGATTACGGTACTGAAGCTCAAAAGCTCGAGCATCTTCCTAAAATAGTTAGCGGAGAAATACGTTGGTGTCAGGGTTATAGTGAGCCTGGCGCGGGTTCAGATCTGGCGAGTCTTCAAACTAAGTGCGTAGACGAAGGTGATCATTTTGTTGTTAATGGGCATAAGGTTTGGACTAGTGGCGCTGATCATGCTGATTGGATTTTTACGTTAGTACGGACCGACCCTCAAGTACCTAAACACGAAGGAATAAGTTTCGTGTTGATTGATATGGATCAGCCAGGTGTTGCAGTAAAGCCGATATTGTTGATTAGTGGGAATTCGCCTTTTTGTGAGACGTTTTTTGATGATACTCGCGTTGAAAAGCATAACCTTATCGGGCAACTCAATCGAGGCTGGGCGGTAGGAAAACGATTACTACAACATGAAAGAAGTTCTATTTCCGGGCTAAATAATGGCGGCGCACGTGGACGCTACGACGATCTCCGCAGTCTTTCCGAACTTGCGCTCGATTACGTTGGCAGCGCAGGTGGTAAGATAAGCGATTCGGGTTTGAGAAATGAAATTTCTCAGAATATGATGAACCAACGCGCATACGGGCTCACTCAAAAACGTGCGATGCAAGAGAATGACTCCGGTGGAACGCCAACGTTTGCTACCTCTATGTTTAAATATTTTGGCACTGAAGTTAGCCAGAAGCGTTTGGAGTTACAATTAGTAATTGCCGGCACCCAGTCTTTAGGTTGGGAAGGTGAGAGTTTTAATCAAGAAGAAAAAACCATGACAAGAACTTGGCTTCGATCCAAAGCTGGATCTATCGCTGGTGGTACATCAGAGGTTCAATTGAATATTATTGCCAAGCGTGTGCTTGGACTACCCGATTAAGCTAAATCGAAAGAATAGTAATTTTAGATCAGAACAATTTATAATCAGAATCAGTTCATAACTGAACAGACAACAGTTTCATCTACTAGCAGGAGTAAGACCGACATGCCATTGGTATTGAATGAAGAACAAAATATGTTGAAAGACGCAGCGAAAGATTTCTGCGCGAACAGCACACCTATCACGCAGCTCCGAAGGTTACGTGATGACAAAGATGAAAATGGCTTCGACAAAGCCACGTGGCAACAAATGGTCGAATTAGGTTGGGCTGGCATTACCATTCCTGAAGAGTTTGGTGGTTTAGGCTTTGGCTACATGGGAATGGGTGTTGTGATGGAAGAGGCTGGCAGAACATTGACAGCTTCTCCTTTGTATTCAACCGCAGTTCTTGGTGCCAGCGCTGTAATTCATGGTGGTAGTAATGATCTCAAAAGTGAGTTGTTGCCATTGGTTGCGGGCGGAGAACTATTGTTGGCAGTCGCAGTAGAAGAAACGCCTCACCACAATCCTTACCGCGCTGAAACAAAAGCAGAAAAGTCAGGTAACGGTTACAAAGTAACTGGTGACAAGAAGTTTGTACTTGATGGCCATGTCGCAGACAAAATTGTTGTTGTCGCCCGAACCTCTGGTAACAGTGGTGACCGAGACGGAATTACGCTCGTGCTCGTCGATGGATCAGCTGATGGCGTATCCTCCACTCGCACAATTATGGCAGACAGCCGAAATGCCGCTAACATTTCATTCAATGGCGCAATGGGTCAATTGCTTGGTGAAGAGGGCAAAGGGGCTGACATATTGGATAAAGTGCTGGATACAGGTCGTATTCTGATAGCCGCTGAGATGCTTGGTGGTATTCAAGAGTGTTTTGAAAGAACAATCGAATATCTCAAAACCAGAGAGCAGTTCGGTGTTCCTATTGGATCTTTTCAGGCGCTTAAGCATCGTGCTGCAGAAATGTTCTGCGAAATCGAATTGTCAAAATCTGTTGTTCTTGAAGCGCTGTCGGCATTAGATGACGACTCAGAAGAAGTGTCAGAACTTGCGAGCCTGGCCAAGGCACGTCTTAACGACACCTATAACTTGGTAAGCAGTGAAGGCGTTCAAATGCACGGCGGTATTGGCATGACCGACGAATACGAGATTGGCTTCTTCATGAAGCGATCAAGAATCTGTGAACACACTTTTGGTAACAGCGCATTTCACCGTGATCGTTACGGTGTATTGCAGGGCTACTAGTCTTACAGAACGACTAGTTTCCTAGCGTTAGGAAAAAGCCCCGCACTTGCGGGGCTTTTTTTGAACTTCACTTTAATAAGCAACTTGTTCCGAAATCTTTCAAATCATCTAGTGTTAAAAGTCTCTTCTGAAGAACCTGAAAAGTGTAGTCACAGCTCGTGCTTCACGATACCAAGACTCCTTAAGAGTTTTCAGACCTCGGCGTCTTTCGCACTTTGGCAGGTTTAGTTGTCCGCCTTAAAGGAATTTGCATTCCTGGATCGAGCTTACGCCTGATAAGATTGATCTCAAAATATTGTTTTTTCCTGAAAAATTAGCTTGATAGACACTTATCGCATATCAAATTGTGCCGTAATTTATCGTCGGAGACTTGTTTAATACCGGTTTATTGCCGGTTTGCGACATGTTTGAGATATAGAGAGGCCACTCGTCAAATATGAGGTTGTCAGGCATATAGTGATAGTAAAATTTGGGCGGCTTATATGTGAATACACTTAGATGTGAATACACGGTAACATCCGGCTTTTTTCCGTGACTAGGGTCTGAAATAATGAGTTAATCTAGATGAATAAGGGCGTTGTGCGATTTTCGCATGTTTTTTAGTCGCTAGGCTAAGCACAATATTAAGAAGACAGACTTTCCACTATGGCTGATACTTTCAACTTAATTTTCTTTCCGACGACTAATCCGGGTGAGGATGAAGCGAAGGTAAAAGAAAAGCTTAAGCAGACCCTCAAGATAGACGACAAAAAGATAAACACCTGGTACGCCGCAGGTGCGCCCACTGTCCTGCTCAAAGATGTAGCACATGATGTTGCTGATCGTTATCTACAGGCAATCAAAAAATGTGGCGCAAATTGTAATATCCAACCCAGCACAGGAGAAAAAGACAATCTTTCCTTAGTGCCTAAAAAAGCCCGAACAGACTATTTCGTTTGCCCTTCATGTGAATATGACGAGGAGATATCCGTCGGACAGGAAGTGGAAAAATGTCCCAAATGCGGTTTGGTTATAGCGAAATGGGCAGAGAAACAAATAGAAGAGCGTGAAAAAGAAGAGATTCGACGTCGTCTGCTGCGTCAGGCACGACTTACAGATGAGGGTGATGAGCAGTTTCAGCGACAAAAAGATGAGTTGGAACGTCTGCGCAAGCTTGAGCGAGAGATCATGGCAGAACTGGGGATCAAGCCACCCGGTAAGTTTTGGACCTTCTTTGAGCAGCATCCATTCTTTGTTGGAGTCACATTTACGCTAGTCATCTTGGTCTCGACCGTACTAGGTATGAGCTATTTCAACAACATGCTGGTAGCTGAGGAACAAGCGATAGTTGCTGCCTCTGAACCTTCGGCGGACATGGTAGAAGTTGCACCAGTGCTCGCCGCAGCCGTTCAGCTTAAGCAAACTGGCAATGAGGTGATGGTTGAAGAGATGGCAGGTGTCTCTCAAATGATGCGAGGCGGGTCAGATTCTCAGCAAGCTATTGTTGAGGCTGCAAAAAACATGATGAAAGGGGCGGACGCCGCAACTTTTATTAACAATGCTGCGAATACTGCCGGCTTGGCAAATGCTTATACCAAAGTGGGCGAGATGGAAAATCAGTCTCTGCCCGTTAATCTTGAAACAATCGGGGGCATATCTGGACTTAACGGTGTAGATAATTTTATGCCAGATGATTTGGAGCAGATTCTACCCGCGCAAATGGAGAGTGGACACGATGCGCTAGTGGATGTTTTGAAGGACAGACGTCGAGTTTCTAATCCAGCAGACCCGAGTGGTCCGCTTTTGTTGGTTGACCGAATTGAAAAAATGGATGCGTCAGAAGTTGTGACCATGATGAAAGGGCTGTCAGAGGATCGTGAATGGGATATGTATCTGTTACAGGGAGTCAACGGACACCTACGGTACCAAGACGTTTCAAAAGCTGAAAATCTTAGCAGCAGAATAAAAGACCCAATCGTACGGATCAAAGCACTTATTGCCATCATGGTAAAAATGTCTGAGATTAATTCAAGTGCTGACCTGCGAGCGCTAATGGGCCAAATGGACCAAGTGTCGTTAGGCATTAAAGATCTGGATGTACGGGCGGGTTTAGTACAGTTATTAGGCGAATCTCTGACAACGGCAGGTCACGCAGACCAGCCCTTCCAAACAATTTCCAGAATGGAGAAGGTCATCTCTGAAGCTAATGATGCTTACACCAGGGCTATCTACCACTCGAGATTGGCATTACTTCATTTGGCTGTGTTGGATAAGCAAGCCGCCCAAAAATCATTCAAAAAGGCGGAACGCAGCGCGGCAGAAGTTACTCGTCAAGTTGATCGGTTGTCAGCATTTACGTCCATCGCACAACATTACTATGATGCAAGAAATACCCCACTGGCGAATCAAATTCTCAGAGAAGCACAGCGTATTGCAGCAACAGAATTGACAACCCGAGACCGAGGGCGCGTCTTTAGCAAGATTGCCATTGCACAAAGTCATCTTGGTGACATAGAGGGTGCTATGCAGTCTGTTTCAAACGCGGGAGCAGGAGAAGGCAGAAACCAGCTGCTAAAACTTCTCGCTGATGTTCAACTTGATAGCGATAATGTGTACAGTGCCCTGATTTTTATGGACGCGTTAGAGGGTACTGATGCATTTCATGAATTACAAACTAGACTAATTACTTCGCTCATTTATCAGGGTAAAGAACGTCAGGCTAAAGCATTTCTAAGTCAGGCTATTGTGCAAGCAAAAAATATTACAGACGCGAGTCGTAGCGGCTTGCATTTGAGCCGCTATGCGCGGCTTTATCAACGTGTTGGCGACGACCAAAGGGCCGAAGAGTCATTCAGTGATGCCACAAACCTGAGTTCTAGACTGGTCGGGCGAAGGGCTGATGTAAACTATGCTGTCGTTTCTGTGAACCAGGCGAGGGCACTGATGTTACCTGCGAGCCGAACAACAATGGCCAAAATTTCAGAGACATTTGTGCGCGAATCTATCGAGTCAGAATTTATGGTAGTACAGCGTATCGTTAGAAATCTACCGCCAGAATAAGTGAGTTCACGAGTCCTGCAAGAGAATAGATAACGTTCGCGCCCATTCTATTCAACTGACCTAAAAATAGTAATTAACGCTCACAAAAAGATTGTCTGGGTTTGAACCATATTCTGAGTTCAGAGATGGAATCCCGAGCGGTGATTGGCTTAATTTCTTGCCGCTAAAATGATAATACCCAAGGCCCAAGTAAAGGTCTTGCTGGATGTTGTAGTTGATGATGGCTGAAGTGTAGGTGGATTGGTCATTTAGGTTAAACACACCTTGTACGCCAAGAGTGAGCAGGGGTGAAATCTGCACTGAGACAGCAGGAATAATATAATTCTCTCCAAGTAGGAAAACACCACCAAGCGAGTATGGAACCTGATCAAATTGGCTCAGGTAAGCGGCCGGATCATCTGACCCTGCGCCGTTGTAGTGATACTCTACAGAAGCTAAGGTCGATTCGGTAAATGAGTAATCGAAACCCAGAGATACTCTCCAATAATCTTGCACCCCCGTAACACTGGCGGCTTCAAGCCAGGTGCCAAAATCCCAGAGCGCAGACTGTACGCCAAAGCCTATAAGGTTTTGGTCAGCGAAACGAATCAATGTAGCATGGATGTCATGCCCGCTTAAGTTTGTTTTAAGTTGACCAAATAATGCTGACGATTCGGGTTTTCCATCTGCACCAAGAATGATCCCTAGGTCAATTTCCCCCAGTCTTCCAAATGGTTTTTGAAACCTGATGGCATCAATGCCTGTCCTGTACTCGGTGTTATAGGTTCTGACGTCAAAGGGCAGAAATACATCGGTGGGATTAATGAATCGAGCTGCGCCGAATGAGATTGCCTGACGACCAATGGTTAAGTCTCCGTTATCGAAATTGAGCTGAATATTGAACCGATCGAGGTTTTGCTGGGTTCGTCGCTTGGGTGTTTCTGATCCGATAGTGGATCTGATATCGCTTAAACGATAGCCGCGGTCTGAATTCGTGAATGTGGTGTCCAGTGTCGTGGCTGAAGAAGTAATCACCGGATTTACTTCATAGTGAAGTTGCCAAACAGAATCGACGCCGAGCGTCTGACCGAATCCCTCAAAATTGAGCCTGATACTATTCTGGGACGAAATTAACGCATCGCTTTGGATCAATGGGATCTCGATCGCTTCTTGCCGAATATTGTAGCTTTTTAAATAGCCTGAAAAGTTAAGTTCGCCAGCTGCCGCGATAGAAACTAGTGCTAGTGAGGTCGTAGATGAAAGGCATAGATAGGTGAACAGGTAACGTAATCTAGGCATGAGTTACGGGCATTCTTCGTAGTCAATTCTGCCATCTTCTACGTGCACCAAGCGGCGCGCTCTATCCATTATTTTACTATCGTGAGTAGAGAACACAAAAGTCATGCCTCTGTCTTCATTAAGCGCTTTCATCACCTCCAATAAGGCGATGCCAGTTTTTGAATCCAAGTTTGCTGTAGGCTCATCTGCCAGAATGATATCCGGGTGTGAAGCCATAGCGCGAGCGACAGCAACACGCTGTTGTTGGCCTCCTGAGAGGTGAGACGGGCGTCGGTCACCGAGTCCTTCAAGTCCGACAAGATGCAGCATTTCTTTCACGCGTTTATCGCGAGCTGCGCTATTCACACCCTGCAATAACATGATGTATTCGATGTTTTCTTCTGCAGATAATACCGGAATTAAATTGTAAGATTGAAAGATGAAGCCGATATGATCCCGTCTAAAGTCTGATAACTCGGAACCTGACATTTGTGCAATGTCTGTGCCTGAAAGTTCTACACTACCGCTTGTTGGATTGTCCAAGCCGCCGATTAGATTGAGTAAAGTGGATTTGCCAGAGCCAGAAGGGCCTATGATCGCGGTGAATTCACCTGCGTCTATATTCAGCGAGACTTCATCCACTGCTTTTACAATGTTCTCGCCATCCTGAAATTGCCGACATAAATTTCTAGTTGTAATTACAGATGTCATAAAGGTTCCTAGAGGCTTTTTTGTAATGCTTGCGATGGGACGATATTCGCGGCAAATCTAGCTGGGTAGAGCGTTGCCACTAGTGTGAGTAAAATGACGTAAACCGGGAACTGGGTGAATTGTTCGAGCGTGAGTACGGTTGGAATCTTGTTGTTCATTGCGATGCCTGCAAACTCAAACTCACCCATTGGTATGCCGCGAGTTTCATAGTAAAAGCCGATGCCGCCGCCGATTGCAATACCAAAAGCACAGCTCATCAAAGCAATCAAAAACCCTTCGAATAGCACCAGTTGTAATAACTGAATAGGCTTGGTGCCAATTGCCTTTGCGACGCCGAATTCGTAGATGCGCTCATAGATAGACATGAACATAGAGTTAATAACACCGAGGCTAGCGAGCAAAAATAATATAAAACCTACGATGAAAGAAGAGAAGTCAGATATCACGAGAACAGAGGAGATTTCTGGAAACAGGTCTTGCCAATCTAGCGCTTCGGTTTCCCCATGATTGAATTCCCTGAGCAGTGCCTGGGTCGTTGTTGCTGTGATATCTGATTCGTGAAATAAAAGCGCGATCTCATGACTGGCATCATAGATGTTGATGACCTCTCTGGCCTTTTCGATATTGATGAAAACCATGTTCTCATCTATCTCTCGGGTACCGAAAAAGAATATGCCAGAGACTCTGAATAGTGCCTGGGTAAGCTCGCCCGTATTCGCTTCAGCCAAGGTGATGACAATCCTGTCACCGAGGCCGATTTCAAGCAGCTCTGCCATCGGCTTACCGATGAGGATCTCGGTGGCGTTTTCTGTTGAGTGTTCGGATAAATAGTTACCTTGTACAACAGCTAGTTTAAGTTTACTTACTGATGCTTCCTTGGCAGCATCAACGCCGTACACAGCACCGCCAGTCACATTGTATGAGGAAGAAATCATACCGCCGGCAATGACTCTAGGACTGTAGGACTTTACCCGATTATCCTGCGCAAGCCGGTTTTCGATGTCTGAGGAGTCCTCCAGGTAAAGATCGATATCCAGATTATCCCGAAATCCAAGGCGATGAATTTGAGCTTCACCTGATATTGTGTGCGTAACGCTCTCAACCATGACTTTAATCATGCCGCCCGTGATGGCATTCGTCAGTATTAATGCTGCTAGGCTGAAGCCGATCAACATGACGGTGAGAATCGTTCTTCTGGTATTCCTAAACAGGTTCCTAATGGCTAATTTGTAGATCAGCATTAGTTACCCCTCATCGCTACTGTGGGTAGAACTCTTGCGGCACGAATACCGGGGAATATAGCGACGACAATTGCGAACGAAAGGATAAACAACATGGGCAGTAAAAAGACCCGCAGAGAAAATTCTCCAGTCATATGCTGGAATGCAATACCGCCAACGTCAACGGGCTCGGGAAAGCTTAAGCCGACATTAGCAAACCAAAGAATCAATGGTATCGCAGCAATAATACCGACAAGGATGCTCAAAATAGCGAGAAGGGAAGTTTCCAGCAGAATCATGAATGTAATAGTTTGGGGTCTGCTACCAATTGCTTTTAGTACACCGAACTCATGTGTGCGCTCGAGCACAGACATTAGTACCGTATTGAGCACGCCAATAAAGACGATAAAGACTATGATAAACATTGAAAAACGGTTTCCTTCTTTATCGGATTGCATGGTTTTATAAAAGGTTTCTTCAACTTCCATCCATGGGTTGATCGAATGCTGTGGCAGCGCTTTTTTTAGTGACTCGGTCGCGTCGATCACATCTCTGATGTTGTGCAGCATGATTGAGTACTGGTGTGCTTTGCCGTACAGCGTCAGGAATTCAGAAGCTGCCACTAACGGGAGATAAACAATCGAGCTATCCCATGAAGATTTGCTGCCCACTATTGCGCCAACCAAAAATATGTCGTTTGCAATGGAACCGTCAGCACCCTGCGATATGAGAATAAGTTCATCGCCAATTGATAGATCGAGGGATTTTGCGGCACGGACTCCAATCATCGCGCTGTAGTAGCCATCACTATTTTGTTGGTTGTTGAAGTAAACGCCTTCTTTTACCTTATCAGCCAAACGACTTGTGTTGCGTTCCAATTCAGGTTCAATGCCTACGACGCGTACCTGAGTGTTTTTTTGCCCTGAATAGGCGAGTGCTGGGGAAAATATTCGCTTAGTGTAATTTCGAACAAACTTAGAGTTTCGTATTACGTTTTCAACGTCAGAGTCTATGCTAATGTTCTTGTGAATTTTAGGGCGGGTTAGATAGTCTTCTGAGTGAATTTGAATGTGTCCAGTATGATCTTCTGTGAAAATTTTGATGACATTGTTATAGCTCCCCTCGGTCATTGAAAATGAAAGGACGCAGAGGATGTAGCCCCCAGACATACTTAAAGCAGTCAAGACCGAGCGGCGGCGTTGGCGAAAGATATTTCTGAATGCGAGTTTCCACATTAGCATTGGGCAGCTACCTAAAAACGCTTTCGAAGATTTCGAAGGCTGAAGATGTTTTCGTCTACATCTGTTGGAGAGAAATCGAGTTCCTCATAAATAATCACGGTTTTGTGGCCCTCTTTGTTCAGAGGTATCATTTCCAATACCGAAGGCAAGAGACGACCCTGGTATAACTTGGGTTCTTTAAATAGTAACGAGCGAATCAGTTTGTCATTGTCGTCGTAGAAATTCTGCGAAACAGGAATTTGATGCACTTTGTTGACGGTGTATTCAATCTTTCCCCAGACCGTGACCGTTTGCTCTCTGGGCGTCAGGGTGACAACAAAAGTATCCTCAGTCTCAGTCATTGAAAGCTCATACTTCTGCGTTAAGGTGGTCTGTTTAACTAGATCATCATTAGTGAAGTCACTTCCCATCCACGAACCCATCATCAACGATGGCGGCACTTTGATTACTTTGTTGATCTTTGGCAGGTAGTTCCACATCTCTTGGTTGATTTTAAGGGTTGAAATGCCTCTTTCTTTCTTCGGAGACAGTATCCTTATAAAAGCTTTTTCGGTACCTAGATTGCTGGATTCCATTTTCATTGAGCGCTGATAGTAGGGCGTCTCGACCCGCATTGTGATTTTCGCTTTGCTGGCATCGCCCCGATAAAGCGCTTCCATTTCATCAATCAGGATTTTTGCTCTGGTGGCTGTATCTGTTTCCGCGATAACAGCGCTCGGTAGAGCGAGCGTTAAGCATAGTATTAGCACTGGAATATTTAACATCGTTATGCCTCTCGTCCCATGGGTGCAGCTTATCGCTGATTTGCGCGACTTGCAGTTTCAGTCGCTTGATATCTCGCTGCCGGTTATTGTTCTGAATTGAAATCCAAATTGATAAAAATATGGTGGCCTCACTATGACACAAATAGTTGCGAGTGTGGCATAGGCGATTGGCAACCTGTCCTGTGAAAGGTTTTCGAAGGAGAGAGTAGAATGCAGGTTCATTTTATTTTAGGTTCTGTACTGAGCATGTTTGAACTGTCTGTTTGAACAGTCATTTCGGATAGCACTTACGCTAATCAGTTTGAAAATTGAGGGGAACAAATATGTCATCCGAGAAAAGGGTCAGAATTGGATTGTTAGGCGCGGCTAGAATAACACCACCTGCGCTGATAGTGCCCGCTGAGGCAAATTCAACTGCAACAGTCGTGGCGATAGCTGCTCGGGACGTCAAAAAGGCCAAGGAGTTTGCGGCAGCGCACAAGATTCCGCGAGTACACAGTAGTTACCAGACTCTGATCGATGACCCTGAGATCGATTTGATTTACAATGCACTGCCTGCTTCTTTACATAGGCCCTGGACACTGAAGGCTTTAGAAGCCGGTAAACACGTGCTCTGTGAAAAGCCAATTGCGTTAAATGCGCAGCAGGCACGTGAGATGATTCATGTCGCGGAATCGAAGGGCTGCTTGATGATTGAGGCGTTCCACTACCGGTATCATCCGCTTATCCAGCATGTGTTGGCGTTATTACAAAGCGATGCGATTGGGCAGATTCGCGAAATAGAAGGCGTGTTTAACGTCTCAATCGAAAACACTTCCGACATTCGCTATCAGAAGGGCCTGGGTGGTGGTGCATTAATGGATCTTGGTTGCTACCCAGTCCATTGGTTGCGTACTTGTGTCGGAGAAGAGCCGATAGTCACCAGTGCGAGTGCTGTCGTGACAGCATCAGATGTTGATATTTCGCTGCAGGGCGAATTTTCTTTCCCGGGTGGCGCCAAAGGCCGCCTTGAATGCTCTATGTTGGCAGGGCCCAAGATGACCAATACATTAAGTATCCAAGGTTCCACAGGGTCCATCAAAGTAATTAACCCCCTCGTACCACATTTTGGCTATCGCTTGACGGTGAGAAGCGATGCGCATAATGACGGCGCAGAACAAGACGTTAAAGTTAAAGGTCAATCTACCTATCAGCATCAGCTTGATGCCGTCATTGACCTGTTGCAGGGGAAGGGGCGACAGATCACCGGAGGCGAAGATTGTGTCAACAATATGATTGCGATTGATTCGCTTTATCGAGCCGCTGGTGTGTCTCCTTTCAGCCAATAGCGCTTTTAATCATAAAACCAGAACTCACAAGTCGAGATGATACTAATCCAGTACCCATCGGTCCGATGCTCACAAATCAGATCCCTGAACCATGATAAGTCTGATATAATCGCGCGCTTTTTATGGGGGCGTGGTCAAAGCGTTCTCATGATGTCATTAAAATAAAGGAACAGCATGATGCACTTTCGAAACAAGACTTTGTCTTCCATTCTTCTCGTGGGCAGCTTAATTTTAGCTGCGACTTCAACTCAGGCTCAAAGCCTTTGGTCATCTGAAGTTGAATTGGGTGCGGTTTTTACTTCTGGAAACACAGATCAACAAACCATCAAGTTTAGAGGTGAAGCGATACGTGATTCAGAGAAATGGAAGCAAAAGACCCGTTTGGATATCCTAAATGCTTCAGAAAATGATGTAAAAAGCGCTCAGAGAGCCTACTTGTTTTACCAAGGCGACTACAAGTTGTCCGTTGGATCCCTTTTCGGCAGGGCTGCTTACGAAGACGACAAATTTAACGGCTTTGACTATCAAACAGATTTTACCATGGGTTACTCGCGACCTTTATATGACAACGGGTCGCACAAACTCGTTGGTGATGTCGGTCTGGGTTACAGAATTTCAGAGTTTTCAACGGGTGTCAGTGAAGGTGAGGCGATTGTACGACTCGCGGCTGATTATGCTTGGGATATCAGTGAAAACGCCCAATTTCGACAGCTTCTTAGTACTGATATAGGCGCTGATTCAACAATTTCTCGATCAGAGTCTTCTGTCAGCGCAAACATTGCGGGTGATCTCGCGATGAAATTTTCAATCAATGTGAAGAACAACTCTGATGCCCCACTGGGAACAAAGAAGACCGACACAGAATCTGCTGTAACGTTGGTCTATAAGTTCTAATCCGAGACTTGGTAATTATCTTCCTGAAAGGCGACATTCGATGTTAGAAATTGAACAAATTCAAGCAAGCGATTTTGAAGACATTCTGGCATTGAATGAGGCCAGCGTTCCACATGTGAATTCAATTGACCATGCTGAGCTAAAGAGCCTAGGTGAGCAATCAAAGGCATTCTTTAAAGTAGTTGAGGAGGGTGTTCTAGCGGGGCTGGTAATCGCACTTCCACCCGGTCAACACTATCAGTCTATGAATTACCGTTGGTTCTCCGACAACTTTGACCAGTTTCTCTATATTGATCGCATTATGGTCAGCCCTGATTTCCGTAGACGCGGTGTTGCAACGCTCATTTACGACGAACTCGCTAAAATATGCCGTGATGCAAATCTCAAACGCTTGACCTGTGAAGTCAATATTTTGCCGCCTAACCCAGGTTCAATTGCTATGCATCACAGCATTGGTTTTAAACAAGTCGACACACAGAAAACCGATGGCGACAAAAAAGAAGTGTCCTTGCTCGCTAAGGAAATCACCGAATAAAGCACCCCAAACACCAGATAATAAAAGGCATTCCCCCTCTCTAGATCTGGACATCCACCAACTAGCTAGTTTTGGACATCCACCAACTAGCTAGTTTTGGACATCCATCAACTAGCTAGTTTTGGACATCCATCAACTAGCTAGTTTTGGACATCCATCAAATATCAAGATCTAAGTAAGACTCGGCCACCCAGCAATTTCCTCAGCGGCGCTGCCGCTCGTTGCTGGAATTCTTATCGTATAGTTGAGGGTTTTGTTGGGTTTGCGAAGAGACGGTTTTGCGAGAGGGGATCTGGCTATTTATTCCATATGTACGACTAATATATTCTATATCTCCTACTTATCATACTTTTTGGAATATATAGAATGCACCCTCAAATTCGAGAGAAATGTTCTCTTACGTTATCAGGAAACAAGAAAATGCAAGTTCAAGGTTGTTGTAACAAACGTTCCCATTTTTTCAATTGGGTTACGGTCATTCTGCTCGTCGTCTGGGTTGGAATTGTGACTGTCATTGTAGAGTCCACATCTGTTCCCCAAGCGCAGAACATGGATGTCGATGCTTTCATTCATGCAAAGTTGGTAGGCGGGTAACGCAATTAGAAGCTATCACAGTCCTTAAATTCTTCTGCGAAGTAGTCAATAAGGCATCGTACTTTGGATGGGAGATGTCTCCCTGGTGGGTAAACCGCATAAATGTTCACCGGCTCAGGCTGAAATTCATCTAGTACCCTCACAAGTTCTCCAGTTTCGAGAGCCGTGTTGACTAACCACTTAGGCACCCTCGAGATGCCAAGGTTCGACAATAAAGCGGCTCTCAAAGCTTCTGAATTATTCGTGAGTAAATTGCCCTCAACGCGAACGAAAAAAGGCTCTCCCTGGTCAATGAACTGCGTTTCAGTTCGACTTCCTTGATCTGAGTAAACGAGAAAACTGTGCTCTTTGAGGTCTCGGGGGTGTGAGGGGGTGCCATTTTTTGCCAGATACGCAGGTGAAGCGACGGTAACATGGCTGGTTGAACAGAGTTTTTTTGCAATCAGACTTGAGTCAGCTAATTCGCCCATACGAAACGCAACGTCGATTCCTTCTTCTACCAAATCGCTTAAGCGATCGCTTAGCCGGATATCAACTTTGATCTCTGGGTAGGCTTCAAAGAATCTTTGCAGCCTTGGTACAATGTGCAATCTGCCAAAAGCGACCACAGCACTGATGCAGACAATACCTTTGGGCTGTGTTTGCAATTGTCCAACTACCTGCTCGGCTTCTTCTACGTCCTGTAGGATCGCGACACAGCGCTCGTAGTAATTGGTACCTGTTTCGGTCAGGCGCAGGCTACGAGTGCTGCGGTTTAGAAGCTTTGCGCCCAGCCAGGATTCAAGCTCGGCAATATTCTTGCTGATTGTGGGTTGGGTGCTGTTCATTTCCCGCGCAACCGCGGAAAAACTGCCAGTCTCTACCACTCGCACGAACATATTCATGGCCGTTAATCGATCCATTATTCCGCCTATTCCAGATGAGAATAAAGTGTATTAAAGACTGAGTCGTTAACAAAGCCTCTTGAATATAATATATTGTGCTAAAGCAATTCAATTTCTGCTTATGGCCCAGAAAATGACACAAATTGATCTAGAAGCCAAGTTGGCGGCATTGCGCAGCGCAGCGTGCGACGACATGCCAACGCCTGAACTTGCGATAATGACTCGAACGACGGCGAGGCTGCGACGCAGTGGTATTCTGCAGCGTTGTTTGCAGGTGGGCGAGTCTGTGCCCAATTTTACCTTTATTGATGCCAGAAAAGTAGAAAGAGATCTATATGGCTTGTTGGTAGAGAGGCCTGTTGTGGTCAATTTCTTTCGTGGATTCTGGTGTGCATTCTGTCAAACAGAGCTTGAAGCTTATGCTGCAGTAAAGGCTGAGCTCGAGTTGCTTGGGTGTTATTACCTTGCAATCTCACCGCAAAATTTGCCCCCTGAAAATGACCTAGCGCTGAGTAATGGGAGTAATGAGGACGACGATTCAGGTTTTTTCCAGGTGTTGTTTGATAAGAACAACGTCATCGCAAAGTTGTTTGACCTTGTCTACAAGCTCGAACCCGAAGAGATTGCTCTATTTGAAAAATGGGGTCTGCAACTTGACGTCGTGAATGAGTCAGCAAATTTTGAGTTACCACTTCCGGCCACCTATCTAATTAACCAGGATCGAACCATTGGCTACCAGTTTGTTGATGCTGACTTTCGTACGCGTTGCTGCCCTGAAGATCTGATTGAGGAAGTACGTGCGCTCATGCGCACCTAGCAGGAATTCAAAATGATAGTGCTGTTTGATGTCGATG
>JBLHWY010000117.1:0-21089 GCA_047629195.1 Candidatus Azotimanducaceae bacterium | reverse complement strand
TCGTTGCATGCACCCAATGACGAGTTAAGAAATCAACTAGTGCCAATTAATCGAAAGTA
Source organism: Candidatus Azotimanducaceae bacterium (assembly GCA_047629195.1). Classification (GTDB taxonomy): domain Bacteria; phylum Pseudomonadota; class Gammaproteobacteria; order Pseudomonadales; family Azotimanducaceae; genus UBA4582. The sequence continues at coordinate 21,030 of JBLHWY010000117.1, read as the reverse complement.
CCCAATTGCCGAGTTGTTGGAAGCTTGTACGAAGTATGCAAAAAATCTGGGCGACAAGCGCGTCATCACCGTTGAGTACATTTTGATTGATGGTGTTAATGAGCAGCCAGAACACGCGGCTGAACTAGCCACGTTACTTAAAGATTTTCCCTGCAAAATTAATTTGATTCCATTTAATCCGTTTCCCGGTTCAGGTTATAAAAGGCCAAGTAGCGTTGCTGTTCGTGCTTTTCAAGACCGGCTAATTGGTGCGGGTTATTCGGTGACAACAAGAACTACTCGAGGTGAAGATATTAACGCTGCTTGTGGTCAGCTTGTTGGTGAAGTTGAGGACAAAACCCGGCGCCAAGAAAAATATCAGCGCATTGCGGCGGGGGCTGTATGATCCGCTTCCTTGCCGGTTTAGGTCTAGCACTTTTACTTTCTGGCTGTGTGACTGAAACAATTGGTACTGGACCGAGAAAAAACTCTGGTGACATCAGCAAACAAATTGAAAGCTACATTGCGCTGGGTGTGGGTTACATTCGAAATCAAGAGTATCAGCGCGCCAAAGATAATTTGTCTCGGGCAATCAAGCTAGATCCTGGTTCAGCGCATGCACATACGATGCTGGGGTACGTTTTTCAGCTTGAAGGTGAAAACGAGGCGGCAGAACAATACTTTCGTAAAGCGATTAAGCTTGACCCAAACTACTCGCTGGCAAGAAACAATTTTGGCGCCTTTCTTTTTGGGCTGCAGCGCTATGAGGAAGCAGCGGCTCAATTGAGAAAAGCTTCTGAAGACCGAATTTATGCCAAGCGCAGTCAGGTCTTTGAGAACCTCGGCATGTGCTACAAAGAACTCAACCGAAAGAAAGAGGCTGAGGAGGCTTTTACGCGAAGTATTCAGCTTAACCCAGCTCAAAATCGCGCCTTGCTTGAGATGACTGATATTCGGTTCAAGCAGCGCAACTATGTAGAATCACAGAGCTTCTATACTCGCTATAACAAGGTGGCGGGGCATAATGCTAAAAGCCTTTGGTTAGGTATTCAACTAGCTCGAATATTTAATAAGGAAGACGAAGTAGCAAGTTACGCTCTGCTGCTAAAGAACGTTTTCCCTGCCTCGCCAGAATATAAGGCGTTTTTGGATTCACCTAAATGAGTGAAACGGATTTGCAACCAGCGCCAGAACAAAATGAGACCGAGCAGGAAGCTAGCTTGAACGCGGCGTCCGTTATGTTGCTTGAAGCACGCACCCTTGCCGGTTTTACCCAGAAGGAGGTTGCAGACCAGCTATTCCTGACAACTTCTTTTATTCGCTATATTGATGAGGGTCAATTCGAGAAGATTCCGAAGCCCGCGTTTGTAAAAGGCTACCTTCGTTCCTATGCGCGCGTTGTAGAGCTTTCCGGTGATGAAGTTGTTGCCGCTTTTGAAGCCAGCCAAATTAGCACTCAGGCTGATGTGGAAATTAAAGATGTCACTGATGAGCCAATGGGATCATCAACTTATACGGGCCCCGTCTTTTTAACGGGTGCAGTCGGTTTCGTCGGTGTCATTATTGTCATTATCTTAGTTTGGCTATTTTCCGGCCCAGACGAAGCCGCAACCAATGCGGTAGTTTCGCCCGAAACGGTAACGAGTGCAGACTTCGACGACGTCGAGAGTGAGCCGTTGCAACTGCCATCGCGTACTGTTGCAACGAGATTTGCCGATGGAACAAGTGACGCTGCAGGCACGGATGGTGTGTCTGTGACAGATGACAGTTTAGAGCCCGCCGAGTTGTTGACTTATCAGTTTGATCAAACAATAGATGAGGTTGGGCTTTTTGATGAGGCTGTGGAGCCTGTTGATGAAGAGATGACCGCTTCATTCACCTCTATTTCTGTGACGCCCGAAGAAATTGCTGCGGATGAGCGAGCGCAGGCTGAATCTGCCGTAGATGACAGCGCCGTAATTGACGAACTTGAAGCAGCTGAAGTCGATGAAGAAAGTGCAGTAAGCCAACCGGAAGTCTCCCCGCGCGCGATCAAACGTGGTCGGGTCACCGAAGCTGGCCGAAGCATCGCCACGGTTACTGCCGAGGGTAGTGACGTGCTCTTTTTTGAGTTCAGCGGAAATTGCTGGTTGGAAGTTGAAGATGCAGAAGGCGTCGCAATCTACAAAGATCTGAATCGCAATGGCGACGCTCTTAGAATTACAGGTGCAGCACCTTTTTCAATATTGCTAGGAAAAGCACCGGCGGCGAGGCTGCAATTTAATGGTAACACGGTCGATATCGAACGATATACGACTGTAGATGATACCGCTAAAGTAAGATTGACCAGATAGACAAAAGATAAACAAAAGATAAGATAGGATCTAGCCCGGTAAGGTAACACGAGAATATTATGAGAGCAGAGTCTAATATCAAGCGCAGAAAAAGTCGCCAGATCATGGTCGGCAACGTCCCCATTGGCGGTGATGCACCTATCGCTGTTCAAAGTATGACGAACACTCCGACGGAAGACGTTGAAGCGACGGTTGCCCAAATTAAGCAACTCGAAGACGTCGGCGCAGACATCGTCCGAGTTTCAGTGCCCTCAATGGAAGCCGCTGAGGCATTTGGCCTGATTCGTAAACGAGTCACCGTGCCTCTGATTGCCGATATTCATTTTGACTATAAGATCGCTCTAAAAGTCGCTGAGCTAGGCGTTGATTGTTTAAGAATTAATCCGGGTAATATTGGCTCTCCCGATCGTATCAAAGCTGTGGTGGATTGTGCTAAAGACCACAACATTCCGATTCGGATTGGTGTCAATGCGGGCTCTCTCGGCAAAGACCTATTGCGAAAGTACAAAGAACCCAGTGCTGCTGCCATGGTTGAATCTGCGCTTCGTAATATTGAATTGCTGGATAAAGAAAATTTTCAAAATTTTAAGCTGAGCATGAAAGCGTCAGATATTTTTATGGCGGTTGATGCTTATCGAACGATAGCGACTCAAATCGACAATCCCCTGCATCTGGGTATTACCGAGGCGGGTGGTTTGCGTTCGGGTACGGTGAAATCTGCTGTGGGACTTGGACTGTTACTGATGGAGGGTATAGGCGACACGATTCGTATCTCTCTGGCGGCTGATCCTGTAGAAGAAATCAAAGTTGGATTTGACCTGCTTAAAAGCCTGCATCTTCGCTCCAAAGGCATCAATTTTGTGGCTTGTCCTAGCTGTTCGCGTCAGAATTTTAATGTGATCGAAACGCTGAACGAATTAGAACGTCGAGTTGAAGACATTACAACACCGTTAGATGTTGCCATCATTGGCTGTATCGTGAATGGCCCCGGTGAGGCAAAAGAAGCTGACATTGGCTTAACCGGCGCATCACCTAATAGTCTGGTTTATTCAGAAGGCAAACCACACCATAAAGTGACGAATGACGAATTGGTTGACCATATGGAAAAAGTCATTCGTCAGCGCGTTGCAGACAAACAAAAACTGATTGTTTCTAGCTCTTGATTTCCAAAGCTCTAATTTTCAACGCGATGATTTCATAGCAAAACAAGAGAATCGAAGCGCAAGCAATATAACAATAGCGCAAAAGAATAAGACGGGTACGAGTGTGAATTTTCAAACAGTACGCGGTATGCAGGACCTGCTACCGGAGCAACAAGCAGTTTTCAGTTACATTTCCTCTACTGTAGGCAATGTCTTGCACCGGTATGGCTATGCCGAACTGGGTATGCCGTTGTTGGAAACGACGGGACTATTTAAGCGGGTTGTCGGTGAGGCAACAGACATTGTTGAGAAGGAAATGTATTCCTTCGATGACAGAAATGGAGATAGCTTAACGCTGCGTCCTGAGGGTACTGCCGGTTGTGTCCGGGTTGCCCAGCAACACGGTTTGATTTTCAACCAGATCCAGCGACTGTGGTACCGTGGCCCGATGTTCCGGTATGAGCGACCTCAAAAGGGCCGATATCGTCAGTTTGAGCAAATAGGCGCGGAATGTTTCGGTATGGCCGGTCCTGACATCGATGCTGAGCTTTTGTTGATGAGCGCGCGCATCTGGCGCGAACTAGGTATCAGCGATGAGGTCAAACTTGAAATAAACTCACTGGGAAACGCCGAGTCTCGCGGTGAATTTCGTCAAGCGCTGGTAAAATATCTTGAACAGTACAAGTCAGATCTCGATGAAGACAGTCTCCGCAGATTAGAATCGAACCCTTTGCGAATTTTAGACTCTAAGGTTGCATCGACTCAGGCGCTATTAACCGATGCGCCGAAGTTGAAAGACTTTATTGATGAGGAATCCCAGACACATTTTGCCGAATTGTTGGGCATGTTGGATGCTGCTGGGCTTGCCTATCATGTTAACCCGAACATAGTTCGAGGCCTCGACTATTACAATAAGACCGTATTCGAGTGGGTCACTAATTCTCTTGGGGCCCAGGGCACAGTCTGTGCCGGGGGTCGTTACGATGGCCTAGTAGAGCAGATCGGTGGCAAGCCAAGTCCAGGTGTCGGCTTCGCCATGGGACTCGATAGATTAGCGTTGATGCTTGAGAATAAATTTGAGGCAGCAGCAGCGGCCGATGTTTACGTTGTATCTACTGGCGGCGCAGCCAGAATGATGGCAATTAACGTCGGCGAGATGATTAGAAACGAATTGCCAGCGACAAAGGTTATTGTTCACTGTCATAGCGGTAAGTTTAAAGCACAAATGAAAAAGGCGGATGCGAGTAATGCTAGAATCGCGATCATTGTTGGTGAAGACGAGGTCGCGTGCAATTCAGTTAACGTTAAGATGCTGCGTGACGAAGGCCAGGAACAAACTTTAGTGGGTTTGGATACGCTGGTTTCAAAATTGAGAAGTGCCCTATAAGGGTACCTATTTAAGTATGTTTGCGCTGAACCCCGCCAGAGATGGTCATGATGATGGCGCAAATGAGTTTTTAAGTGAGGAGTAAACGGTGGCAAGCGAATCAACAGAAGAAGAACAAGTAGAAGCAATCAAATCGTGGTTTGACCAGAATGGCACCTCTCTGGTTGTTGGTATCGTCGTCTCATTGGTCGCTGTTTTTGGCTATCAGGGTTGGCAAGAAAGTGAATTGGCGTCGACAGAAAATGCCTCCTCCTTGTACAGTGATTTGACAGAAGCAATTGTTGTTGGTCCATTAGAGCCCCTGACGAGTGAGCAAATCTCAACGGGCAAGTTTCTGGCGGCACAGCTGAAGACTGAATACCCCGATAGTTCCTATGCACATTTTGCAGCGCTACACCTCGCTAAATTGGCAGTCGAAGCGGACGATCTTGAAACTGCCGGCAAAGAGCTGGAATGGATTAGAGCCAACAACCCCGCTAGACCTATAGAGCTTATTGCAAATTTAAGACTCGCAAAAGTCATGACCGCACAAAAGCAATATGATGCAGCGCTTGCGCTTCTCGACATTGGCAAGGTCGGTGCACATGTCAGCTCTTATCAAGAACAACGCGGTGACATCTTTCTTGCCATGGGCAAGTCGGAACAAGCGCGTGAGGCATACAAGCTTGCGATGGACACTATGTTAGAAGACCAAAACAAACCGGTACTGCAGATGAAGTTTGAAGACTTGATTGACCCGCAAAGTACAGCTGCACGCGGTAGCGCAGAAAGCCTGTCTGAAGCCGATGCTAAGATGAAAGATGGTGCTGGCTAATGCGCTTGACCAACGTTTGCCCACCGATCTTTACCAGCCGGATGAAAGTATGCGCGATGGCTCTTGTCACGCTTTTAACGCTGGGCGGTTGTAGTTGGTTCGGTGGCGACGAGGAGGAGATTGTTCCTGCCAAACTGGTCAAGTTTGATGCAGAGATAAAGCTAGTCACTCTTTGGGATCGTAATCTTGGTAAGGGTGCTAACGATAGCGCTATTAAGCTTATGCCTGCTTTTTCGGGTAGCCGGATTTATGCTGCCTCGGCTGATGGTAACGTGTTTGCCATGGACTCAGGAAACGGCAAGGTCCTTTGGGAAGTTAACGTTGTCGATTATTACTCTGAAGAAGAACGCGGCGTGGCTTTCGCCGATGATATTGACGTTATTACAGGTGGTGTTGGGCAAGGCAGCAATCTTGTTGTGGTCGGTTCTGCTGCAGGCGAATTAGTCGCTTTAAGTATTGAGGATGGCTCACTACTTTGGAAAGCGAAGACGACGAGTGAAGTACTTGCACCGCCGCAAGTTGATAATGAGCTGGTCGTTGCCCAATCTATTGATGGCAAAGTTGCTGCATATAGCATCAGCGATGGCGAACGGGAGTGGATATATTCCACATCAATTCCGAGCTTAACGTTGAGAGGCACCAGCACGCCGATTGTTACAGATGAATTTGTTATTGCCGCGTTTGCAAGCGGTCGTCTTTCTGTTCTGGATAGAGCTCGCGGATTAGCGGCGATAGACCAGCGCGTGGGGATCTCAAAAGGTAAGTCCGACCTTGAACGCCTGGTCGACATCGATGGTGCAATGGTCATCGAGGGGAATAATCTTTATGCCGCCTCTTACCAAGGCAATATGGTCATGCTTGATTTATCAGCATCTGGCCGTGTTCTGTGGGGTATGGAAGCATCGAGCGTAGTCGGACTGGGTTCCGGCTTTGGTAATGTTTATCTTGCTGGCGCTGATAGCAAACTCACCGCAATCGCGATGGATAGCAAGCGCGAGCTTTGGGCGATTGAGTCGTTACTGAATCGTGAAATCACAACACCCGTCACTCTCAGCAGCTACATCGCGTTAGGTGATTTTGAAGGTTATATTCATCTTGTCGCTCAGTCTGATGGGCGTTTTGTTGCACGTAAGAAAATAGACGGCGCCGGTGTTTCATCTCCGGTTGTTGTCGATGGCAGTCGTTTTTATGTCATCACGGACGGCGGCCGTTTGTTCGCTATGGAAGTTCGCTCCTAACCACTATGATTCCAGTCATCGCGCTAGTAGGCCGACCTAATGTCGGAAAATCCACGCTGTTTAATCGGTTAACTCGTACCCGCGACGCCCTTGTCGCCGAATTTGCGGGGCTGACCCGTGACAGACAATACGGCAAAGGCGCAATCGGCGATTTCAGATACATTGTCGTCGATACCGGTGGTATTACGGGCGATGATCACGACGGCATCGAAGAGCCAATGGCCAGCCAGGCGCACCATGCGATTGGTGAGGCCGATCTTGTTGTGTTTATGGTCGATGCCAAAGGCGGTAGAACTTCTGCCGATGAAGACATTGCCAAAACGTTAAGAGTTGATGAGCGTCCAGTGATGCTTGTTGCCAATAAAATTGACGGCCAGAATCCAGACTACGTATCCGGTGAGTTTGCTAGCCTTGGCTTCGGCGACCCGTACATGATTTCTGCAAGCAACGGACATGGCGTTCGTGGCATGGTTGATGAAGGCATCGCTACCCACATGCCGCAGCTGCATAGTGACGCGGCAAGCCGTGGTGATGCGCTTTTTAGTGAATCAGACGGTATCAAGATGGCCGTCATAGGAAGGCCAAACGTAGGCAAATCAACTCTGGTTAACCGTATGCTCGGTGAAGAGAGGGTGGTTGTATTTGATGAGGCTGGCACAACGCGAGACAGCATCTATATACCCTACGAGCGCGATGGTAAAAACTACACAATTATTGATACGGCGGGTGTTCGACGACGCGGTAAGGTACATCAGAAGATCGAAAAGTTTTCGATCATCAAAACACTCGCGGCTATTGATGACGCGCACGTTGTTATCCTTATGGTGGATGGCAGTGAAGGCGTGGTCGACCAGGACCTCCATTTGTTGGGTCATGTGCTTGAATCAGGCAGAGCGTTGGTCATTGCTGTCAATAAATGGGACGGTATCTCAACAATGCAAAAAGATAAGGTGAGGGCTGAGTTAGATCGACGCCTGACTTTTATTGATTTTGCAGAAACGCACTTTATATCAGCGTTGCACGGTAGTGGTGTCGGTAAACTTTATGGTTCTATTCACCAGGCCCATGAGTCTGCGACCAGAAAGCTAAAAACCAGTGTGTTGAATGAGGTGCTTGAGAAAGCGCTGCAGGAACATCAGCCGCCGATGATCAATGGTCGGCGCGTTAAATTGCGGTACGTACACATTGGTGGTCACAATCCACCAATACTGGTTATTCACGGCAATCAAACTAACTCAATTCCAAACTCTTACCGACGTTTTCTTGAACACAGATTCATGCGGGCATTGAAGTTGAAGGGAACACCCGTGCGGATTCAATTTAAATCGCATGAGAATCCCTATGACGACAAAGACGGTAAAACACCTAAAGTAAAATTGACCAAAGGTCAGTTAGACGCAAATCAGCGCAAGATCGACCACGTTTCCAACGCTAAGAAAAGTGAGAAAGGTAAACGTAATAAGAAAGAAAAGAATGTGCAGAAAGATCGTAAAAATGCCAAGAATAGACGCCAAAAACTAAATTAGTAGCGCTAGATTCATAAGAAAAGGTTAGGGTCTACTCTGGCGTTGTTTAAGCTGACGCTCCAGTGAAGGTGCGGGCCAGTGACTCTGCCTGTTTGACCGACTTTGCCGATCAAGTCGCCTCGAGACAGCACATCGCCAATTGAGACTTCGGTCTCGCTCATGTGACAGTACATTGAAATCAATCCCTGCCCGTGATCAAGTAACACTGTATTCCCATTGAAAAAATAGCTACCAACTGCGGTAACCCGCCCATTAGCCGGTGCTCGAATATCCGCCCCAGATGGTGCAGCAATGTCGAGGCCGCTATGGGGGTTTCTTGCCTGATTATTCAGTATGCGTTTTAGTCCAAATGGGCTTGAGATAGGTCCTTTAGTGGGCAGCACGAAGCCCACGGCTGGCTGCTCTTGATCATCAAAGCTTTTGAACGCTGCGTTCATTTCATCGCGCTCGCGAATAATTCGGTCCATATCTTCTTTGTAAGGGTTAACCTTGCGCTTGTTCTCAATCGTTAGTCTTTGAACTTTGTATTCTTTGTTATCAACTTTGAAATTTAGTTTGTCCGGATTTTCACCTGGTTCATTTTCTGAAGCCTGGTGATCGAGGCTCAGCGGATAAGTGCCGGGTTGAGTCTTCAAGGATATACCGACGACAGCGTATTTTTGGTCTTGGTATGAAAGTAACATCACCGGTTGGTCTTTGAAGTGTGCCTTCGTGGTGGACATAGGGACAGCAATAACAGCGACACCGCCGGGTACTGAATCATGTTTCGGTAGCGCCGTTATTGAAGCGGAATATACGGGCGCGGAAAGCACTAGAGTTGAAAGCATTAGAACTGCGAACGCGATGAACCATGGCGCCGAAATTGGAGGAGCCACAGCCCGGGGTGAAAATTTCATATCTATATACTCATTCAATTTTTTCAATTTCAACTAGTCACAGCTAATTGGAATATCGTTGCTGGCCAAGTCAGCCGGTTCAATACGCGTGAGCATTACTTCAAATTCTTCTGTGCAACTCGCGACAGGTTTAAATTTGGCTGTTCGGCCAAACATCGGCATGCCGATATATCCTCGAATTTCCAACAAATCAGCTTTAAATTTCATTTTGCTCTGATAAGTGTTGCCTGACTCGGGGTCATAAATCACACCCTGCCATTGTCCATCCTTGAACTCATAATCGCTGAATATGTTTAGACCAACAATGGTTCTTGTCGTGAGTGTTGGGTCGGGATTGTTGTCATCCATTCGAGTCTGCCCTGCCTTTTCCGCGGATTCTTCCGCAGTATAGACAGGCTCTCTTAGCGCCATTATCTCTCCTTTGACCGTATCATCTTCAAAATAGGTACGAAAGATAGAGCCTTCTGAAGCCCAGAGCCCAAAAATGGCATGGTCGATGTTTGTTGTTTCTGCTTTTGCTGCTGTGGCTGGTTCGTTGGCAAAAATCATACCGAGTAATAGGCAGGTGGTGATGAGTTGACCCATATTAAGCATTGTTTGTTTCCAAATAGTGATCGAGGTTTGTACTGCTGAATAATAGCCAGATTTTTTGCTTAAGTTAATTATTTCCTGTGTGATTTTATCTGACTGTTGTTGTGGACGATTGTTCCATGGATTTTTGCATAGGTGTTAACATTCGCCGCTCAACATGATGCGTCCTATTGGAACCTGCAGGAATATGAGTCTCTCTGCTCTGCTCATTGTACTACTCGCCGCAGGCTTTCACGCAACCTGGAATTTTCTGATTAAGAAGTTGAACGGAGGTCCAGAGCTGATATGGCTGTTCTCTGTCGTATCATTGATTCTCTATTTCCCCGTTCTGCTGTATTTTCTCGTCGCCGTCGAGATGACATTCGGGGTGACTGAAACCGTTTTAGTATTAGGTAGCGGCTTACTCCATCTATCTTACTTCCTGCTGTTACAGACAGGCTATCGGCACGGTGAGCTCTCTCTGGTTTATCCCGTTGCGCGGGCAACGGGCCCGCTTTTAGCAACGCTTTTTGCCGTCGTGATCCTCGGCGAGGCGGCGTCGCAACAGGTAATAGCCGGCGGTTTGTGTATCATTGTTGGGGTCTTGTTCTTAACGGGCGGTGTCAAATCGAAAGGCAAAAGCAAAACGCCATCACTTTTGTTCGGGCTTGCTACCGGTGTGTTGATTGGCTGTTACACCGTGCTGGACGCCTATTCAGTTGCCGTTGTGTTGATCTCACCTCTGGTGCTTGATTACATTTCCAACGCCATCCGCGGTATTGCCTTGATGCCATATTCGCTGCAACGAATGTCAACTGTCAGAAGTTTGTGGGCAAAGCACCCAATAGAAATTCTCACCATTGCTTTACTAAGTCCGCTGGCTTACATCATGGTTTTGTATGTTTATACTTATACGCCGGTCGTGTACGTGGCGCCCGTGCGTGAAGTGAGTGTGTTGTTTACCGTGATATTAGGCGCAGTGCTACTTAAAGAAAGTGACCTTAAGTCAAGATTGGTCTGGGGTGTGCTTATTGTTGCGGGTATTGGTTTGCTGGTAACCGGGTAGTTAGGATTCAGGTGGTGGAACCTCCCAATGGCAAACAGAATTTTCATCTAACCAAAAAATTTAGCAAGGGGAACCAATAGTTTCGTCGACCAATATGCCGCAGCGCCCAATTCTTCGCTAAAGACTAAAACAGACGGCTCGATGTAAATCCAATTGCCTTGTTTGCAATCAGATAAGCTGAATCTAAATCGCCTGCCTCATAGGCTTCGCTGGCAAGATTGTAGTGATAGGAGGCTAGCAATTTTTGACTAGTGTTCACGGTCGATATCCTCATCCGAGTGAAGGCTAGGAAATTGCGCAAATAGATTTTTTTCGTCTTACCTTTCATATCAAGAAAGTTCAGGGTAACACTTAGCTCAGCTTCTAGCTCTATCCCTTTATAAAGGCAGATTGCGGAATCATTCAGGTTGTTTGGCAGTGACATTTGTTCAGTAACGTTCGGTGCAAAGTGTGCGGCTCGAAATCGATTCAGGGATAAGACTGTAAACTGGATACGCCGATTGATGTGTTGGCAAGCTGTTGTGAGTGCGGATTTTATCTGCTGTTGGGCATACAACGTTTTCCAGGGTTCAAGCGGGTCGACCTGTTCGGTGACGCCAGCACGCGTTTCTGTGATCTCCCTGGGTGCATTGACCAGCAATTCTTCTAATCCGATTGTACGTATTACTTCTATGTTTTCTGGTATGCCTCCTTGTATGTCTCCTGACGTTATAGGCGCATCACAGTCAGTGTTCTTTGAACAAAGGGCATTTGCAGGGATATAGATTTTCTTGAATCCCAACGATTGTGCTAATTCAATTTTAGGTTCAATGCCATCAGCAAGCGCGACAATCGCGCCGGGTGCCAGCCGCCCGGTCACAACGATTTCAGGGTCTACTGTTTCAAAATTTAACGTCTTGGCTAGCAGGTAGCCTGCGGCAGCGGAGCTACTTTGTCCTCCGACTAAGGTTCTTCTATTTATATCAAAGGCGTAGTAAAAATCATATTGATCGCAGGGTAAGTCAAGATGAGCACATGTTGTTTCGTGGGCTAAGCGCAAACCGGCCTGTGTATCTATTTGATGCATTGCATCGAGCGCGATGTAAATCCGCCCCGATCCTTGTCGGATTTTCAGTTCTAACGATAGCAGCGCAGCCGCGGCAGGTCCGCGAGTTCTTTCCGACTCGATGACGCCAAGAACCGGTATCTGGTTTTCAAAAACATAGTCCCCATTTGTCTTTTGTGAGGAAGCCCTTTGTGAAGCTGTTTCTTGTGAAGGGAAGGTTGCCGCAAACGCAAAACTAAAAAGACTAAGTGATGATATGAGCAGTGCCACGAAAACAACCAGTCTGCGTGGCAGATTGGTTGGATCTCTGGTTTGGTTCACAATGGGTTTCCAGAACGCCAAAGCGATGGGCTAGTTGCCACAGAATGGCGCCGTGGAGTCCAGTGAGCATAGGTAAGTCTTCAGTTGCTCGTTCTCTTGCTGCAACTGTGCTATCTGGGTTTGTTGGTCTTTGATGCCCTCGACTACCATTGGCACCATCTTGGGGTAGTCCACTCGCAAGTAACCGTCACTACCCTCGTAAATGAGTTCGGGTACTACCTGTTGTACTTCCTGGGCAATAAACCCCAATACGGTCCGGTCTGGCACCTGAATGCCAAGTGCTACCGCCTGCTCGTTCCATTGGTGTGTTACACCCTGAAGTAGCAAAATATTGTCGAGAGATGAAGTCAGCGGCACAATATTGTTCTTTAGGCGGGCGTCGGATATGTAAGGCACGTAGGGGATGGAATTTGGAATATGGCCTATGATGCTGGCACCGAGGCCGCCACCATTAACAGCGGCATTGAGCAATGCCGTCGTTTGATTCATCCTGTCAAATATGCCTCCATCTCCTGTTGCCGGATTTCCGTCTGGACCATTAAAACCGGTGCCCGTATCAACGAACATATAGTGGTGTAGCTGATCGACTCGCGCCAGACGTTGCCCGCTGCCGTGAACCAACTCCCATATGGCATTTCCCTTACCTACGATGTTATCAACGTGAAACATGGCATTGTTGAGGGCATTTAGTTGTGGTGTGATAGTGTTAGTGAGTAGTGCCGTTGTCGCACTCATTCTGCCAACCATGCCACCATCGGTACCATTTGGTCCTCCTCCAAGACCTGAGCCGGTGTTGCTAAACATAAAACTGTGGGCGCCGGTTGCCAGGTCCCTGACCCCACCAGGATTATACAAAGTCCCCCAGAGTGTATTTATATGACCAGCACTAACACTAGCGGTATTGCTAAGCGTACCGTAGTTGGTATTCAGCGTGCCCAACTGGCCCTGCATTACTGGTACGATGGTTTGGAGTCCCGCCAATCCCGAGCTCAGGACGGACAATTGAGTTGGGAGGTTACTCGGAACAAGCCCATTAAGGCTTGCTACTCCACTGGTTAACGTACTCAGCTGACTTTCTAGATCAACCGGTACCCCGCTGAGACTCAGCAAATCATCGTTGATGCATACCCCTAGGAGACAGACTTCTGACGTACTAGCTGTGATGACTGGGGTGCCTTCTATGTTGAGGGACAGTGAGCTTGCACCTACATCAAAACTGGTCGCACCGACAGTAACACCGACATTGTTGTTTGAAAACTTCATGACTTCTGCACCCTGAAGTTTAAAAGCCATGGTATTGAGTGCTGGCCCGGCGCCTTCAGTTGTCAGCGCCATGCCGAACACTTCGTTACCGTCGCCATCAACAAAATCGAGTTTGCTGGCGGCATCGATGACCGCTTGAATGAGTTCTGGATTAACAATTTCGTCGAAATAGTACTCGGCAACAACTGCCGCAGTCTCAGCGACAAATTGGGCTGGGCTGCTTAGCAGCACGGTGCCGTTAGTTTCCAGTTCCCCTTGTACAATTTCGAAGGGTGTCATGAGTTGATCAAATGGAATCTCAATATCTCCAAAGACGAGTTTGCCCTCTGAAAGTGCTGCCAATGGCGCGTCTATCGCCTGCGCTTTGATCAGCGCAATCAGTTCGGCTTCGTTTTGAGGAATACCTAACGTCAACGTACTGACTTTGTAAAGGTCGGCTCGAGGACCTTTGATGGCCCCTGGACTACCGCTATTATCAAGTTCGTCCTTGCGTTCAGCGCCGGAGACGCCAAGCCAGAACAGTGCATTACTTGCCCTTACGACATTATCGATCACGCTGCAAATGACACTGTCAGCAGTTTCCGCCTTGGGATCTTTGGACATGGCGGCTATGGCGGTGCCAGCACAAATAGAGCCAAGCCCCACGTCCATGACACTCTCTACCAACGCCTGCATATTAACCACTGCACCACATGCCAGTTGGCCTTCGTCGTTGGTGTACAACTGGGTACCCATATAGCCGTAGTCCCAGGTGGCATAAGCATCGGCGTCAACAAGAATTCCCCCTGTAGCAGGGCTGGGGATAGGTAGCTTGAATAATATGTTGCCAGTAGTTGGATCAACAATCGGCAGCTCATTACTAATCTCTCCCGCCTTTGCGAAGGTGTTACCACAATTAGCGAGATCGGTTGTGAGCTGTAGCTGGTTTTCCAGTGTGGACAGTCGGGCACTGACTGAACTGATGGATTCGCGTGCGTGACTATAGTCGCTGGCGATTAAACTAGTGAAGCCTAACGCCACCGCGAAAGTAAGGTTTGAATGTTTCATTGAGTCGTTCTCCTTAAATATGTTTCGAGTATTGCTAACTGAAAAGCACAAATAATTTTGATCAACGCGTGAGAAGTCCTGCGTTTATCTAGCGTGAGATTTTTTTAACTTGAGTTTTCGGCCGAGACCAAAGGTTAGAAGGCCTAGCGCAAATAGCGCTGAGCTAGAGGGTTCAGGCACGGTGGTGGCGGATGCATACGTAATGTCATCAATGCCAAATAGTACACAGCCAGTACAACCCGTAAAGGTTGAGAAGCTGACAGAATTAAATCCGTCGATATCGTGAATACCCAGGAAGAGAACGCTACCGCCATCGGTTAGTGTCTCTTGTACAGCGAGGGTATTAGTCGTGAAGCCGTCAGAAATTTCGATGGTAATATCATCGGCAAAAATGTCGGCGAGACTGGTGATAATGGAGATGCCAAATGCGTTAATGTTTTCGTCGAAGGTTAAGTCGAAACTGTCTCCTAACCAAAAATCACCGCCATCTACGCCGAGATAATTGGTGCCAGAGGTTGTATCGAACTCGTTGTTTACAGTTAAATCTAAGCCAGCAAGGTCATAGTCGAAGGTCATGCCACACAGGCTATCTCCGTCGCCGACAACATCACCTGCACTAATGCTTTCAAAATCGCAGACGGTGGTGTCTAGGCCAATAATGTCAGTATTAAATGTCGAGGCATCGTTATAGGTTGTCACCACGCTTGCCTGTGCAGAAAATGTGACGGCTAGTGATAGTGTGGCTACGGTGAAGGTCCTTCTTGTTTTATGAAGCAGTGTTTTCTCAAGCAGAATGCCCTGATTACAGAGCGCGCCTATTTTTGCGTGGGTCTGACGAATTAGTGCTTTCATGCTCAGTCCTCAATTTATTATCTGATTCGAACCTTGATCCTAAAGATAATAATTTGAGAGGCTTTGCACTTTTGGCGCAATGGTTTGTACTTTTGTCGCAATCGATGCTAATTGCTCAAAAAAGCAACAAATTAGTGGTTTGAATACTCTGAGGGTGGTGTGCCGGTGTGTTTTTTGAAACTTCGGGAGAAATAGGCGAGGGATTCGAAGCCAACCGCATAAGCGATTTCACTAATAGACAGTGTCTCTGCTTGAAGTAGGTCACAGGCGTGGTGCATGCGAGTTTGAATGATGTATGCCTTGGGTGTCATTTGCAGTTCATCTTTGCACTTGCGAGACAGGGTTGCTCTGCTCATAAAAAGCAATTTAGCGAGTTCCTCGACAGAGAACGCCGGATTGCTCAAGTGAGTAATCACTAGCTGCTGAATATTTTCAACAAAAGGCGTTTTGTTTGAAGTTTTTGCATCCGCGACGTTTTGTTCAAATTTGATGTTGTCACGTATGGTTTTTCGAATACTGATTTGCGCGTTAACCCGCATGATCAGTTCGGATGTATCGAAGGGTTTGATCAAATAATCATCAGCGCCGCTCATAAACCCATCAACAATCTCACGTTTACTCGTCTTGGCGGTAAGTAATATCACAGGTATTGTTCGTGTCGCGGGTGTACTTTTTATTTTCTCGGTGAGCTCATAGCCGGTCATATTGGGCATCATAACGTCGGATACAATCAGGTCTGGCAGGGCTTCACAAGCTAGCTTAAAACCTTCCTCACCATCCTGTGCCTGAATGATTCGGTAGTTTGCCGATAAACGTAGGCTAATAAAATGTCGGAGTTCAGCATTGTCATCGACAATCAGCAGGGTGGTTTGATCTTGTTGATTGTTATCATCAAGTATTGGAACTTGGTCCAATGATGTCGATAGGGTCTTTGCGAGTTCGAGGGGCTCCACTAATTGCTCTTGCGAAAAATGGTCTTGGCCTTTTTTCAACATTAGGCTAAAGCAGCAACCTTCTCCCAGATTCGATGCCAGGTTTACATGCCCGTGATGTAATTCGATCAGTTCCTGCACGAGGGATAATCCAATGCCAGTGCCGGGGGTCGCATTTTGCTCTGAGGCTTTGTCCTGAAAGAAGCGTTCAAATACTTTGGGTTTCGCCTCATCGCTGATGCCTCGCCCATTATCAATGATTTGCAGGGTAACCGATTCTTGTTCATTCAGAAGGTTAATGGTTATTTGAGTATTTTTACCACTGTATTTAATGGCATTAGATAATAAATTGGCAACGCATTTGTCAATCTGATCTTGGTCGAAATACAGAAGAATAGGGTCTTCACAATGTACACAGTGGATTGTTTGGTCCTCTTGCTGGGCCCATCCTTCAAATCGTTTTTGTATATTGCGTAGCAGTTCCGCGATGTCGTATTCGCTGATTCGTAGGGGTAACTTGCCGACTTCTAGCCGATTAAGATCAAGTACCTGACCCACCAGCGCTAACATCTTATTGGCGTTGTTTAAGGCTGTTGCCGTGAGCGACTGGGTTGTGCTGTTCATACCTTCTTTGTATTCGCTTAGCATCGTTTCCAGTGGACCGATGATCAGGGTGAGCGGCGTACGAAATTCATGGGATACGTTAGAGAAGAAGCGATCCTTTAACTTCTGTTGCTCTTCAAGTTCATACACTTTTGCGCTGACTTCCTGGGTACGTTCAAGCACCGTTTTTTCCAGTGCAACATTGAGTTCTGTGAGTTGGCGGGTACGCCAGCGTTGCGTCAGCCAGCCAGATAAAAATAATAGCAATAATGCGGCCAAAAAATAAACAACCCACGCGGTTCTGGTTAAGTACCATGGCGGCAATATCGTAAATTCAAGTTTCGATGCTTGAATTCTTTGCCAGGGATCGCGTGCTTGTACTTCAAATAGGTAATCGCCACCGGCGAGAAGAGGGAAGTCCTTATGTGCTTCAGCGGACCACCTAGTCCAGTTCTGGTGACCCTGGCCGCTGATGCGAGCGCGATACTCGGTTTGAAACGGCGTTGAATGATCCGCCAAGGCAAAGGCGATTCGAATTGAGTTTTTGTTGTAAGGAATGGAAGCTAATATTTCATCAGACTTGAATTTGCTAATTAAACTTTCGTCATTGATGTTAGTGATCGACTGTAGATTAAGTTTTGCCAGTGCCGGCATCTTCTCAAGCATCGCTTCGCTAAAGCGATATATCTGACCAGTATTGGTTTTTAGCCAGGTGGCATTGTTGTAATTCAAAAATGAACGGACTCCTGTTCGCTTAAACGGATAGAACGGTGCCTCAGTTGTTATCCACGTATTGTCAGTGTTTAGTTGTGCGACGCCGGTGTTGGGTCCCGCGTGATAGGTGAGTCGCCCTGTACTATCTTTTTGTAGTAAAAAGACATCTTTGCCCTTGGTTTTCAGCACATCTGGAACATCCTGCCTTAGCTGCAGCGGTTCTGTCAGACCGTCTGAATAGGTGTAAATGCCATCAGAAATACCGATCTGGATTTGTCCATTAATCAGAAAAGGCGCGACATTGTCGTTACCCAAATTGTGTTCTTTCGGATCAAACACCTGAATGCTACCAGCCTGGCCGTGTTCGTCGACTTCAGCTAGCCGGTACAATGTTGTGTCGGAACCCGATGCCCAAATAATCTCATCGCCAGCTTTAGTCGCCTTGTCATATTCAAGCTGCACATATTCGAATTGATTACTCAGGCCTTCTATTTCTACACTTTGCCACTGACCTTGCTCTTTGCTTAATCGGTAAAGGTTAGAATTTTCAGCCACATAGGTAATAGAGGTGTTTGGTAAAGTGCTGAGCGCTTGTATATTGTTACCTTTCATCAAGCGAGTACTTGTCGCACCTATTTGACCGTCAATATAGTCAAAGGCAAAAACCCCTGTTTCAGCACTCACGAGCAACTCGTCGCCAATGATTTCTATGTCCCATACTTTTTCATCAAAGGTGCCGTCGGATTCGAAAATAGGCGGATATAGTGGGTTTTTATTCTGACGATATTGATGGACACCGGCGCCAATAGAGAAAATTTTGCCTTGGGTCGCAATTAGCTTTTCCGGGCCGGACTTGTTTGGCGCGTGCCTATGTATGCTGCGTAGGTGTGGTGGCGCCATTGCTGATATGTTGGGTTCGCCAGCTAACCAAATACTACCTTGAGTATCTTCATGAACGGCGAGCACAACGCTGTTTCCGATGCCATGTTTTTCTTCGTACTGGCGCACCAGATTGAATTCTTCGTCAAGTATGAAAATGCCATCATAAAGGGAAGCCAAATAGTAATAGCCGTCGTTCGCCTGTATTGCGTTGTATAGGCGAGTGCCCTCCGGTAACTGTTGCGGGGATACAACCTCAATAAATGTTTCATCCTCAAGTTTGTATATGCCCTTGTTCATGCTAACTAGGAGCACCTCGCCCTTGCGGTTGTACAGGATGCTTTTAACATCCAGTTTCAAAGGGGCCTTCCAGGGTAGTGCCTCTGCGGTTGGTTCGAGCGAATCAGTAATTCTGTGAACCTGATTGTGTATATTTCCCATTAACAGGAGTTCCCCATTAACGTTAAATACTCTGTAGCCATTTGCTTGTAGGTTTTCAACCTGTTGTAGGGTCTGCCCATTCCAGCTTAAGATTGCATATTTGGTACTGTAGATGACCTGCTGCTCGTTGCTGGCAACTGACCAGGTTTCACCCAGTTTGGAGGCGTCGCCTTCCCAGTTCGATGACAGGCTTTGCCAGGCGGCGGCGCCTGTTTTGCTGGTATCAAAGTAACCTACATCGTTAATTGTGCCAGCGTAGTAATTCCCGTCGGTCCAGCGCGTGAGGCTGCGGACGATAGATTTATTCGGGGTCTTGAATTGTTCCCAATTCTCCCCGTCCCAACGGCTCATGCCATTGCTGGTGGCGAAATAGATTAAATTATTTTCGTCGTGCTCAATCCACCATACCTGACTGCCGCTCTGATGAGTGTCAGACGAAAATTGGCGAACAATAGGGTAGCCGACATCCTGATATTCGGACGCCTTCGTGGAGGCGGCAAAATTCACTGATAGCCCGAGAAGCCCTAACAGATATAGCCGATGTAAGTTGACACGATGCACAGTCTTTCGACTCTAACATGAGCGTCCGAAGCAAGTTAGTACTAAATGTTGGATAGACTTTTGCTATTTTTTCCAGTGAACTAACGGCTTCAGCATGCCCTCTAGCCCATTCAGCTTGATTTCATACATTAAACCCATCTGTTCACCAAGCTTGCCGTTCGGAAAACCTTCACGATGAAACCAAACCAGGTAAGGCTCGGGCAGGTTGATGAGTTTTACGCCTGCATGCTTGCCGAATGGCATGGTTTGATTCACTGCATCGATTAATGCCTGCTGGTCCTCATCAGCTCCTGTCGGTTGTTCTGCGTTTTGGCTGAACAATAGTGAGGTTTTTTTATCACCGGGTGCCTGAATCATGCTGTCGAAGTGCAAGCCGATTTTATTCAATAGGCCAATAGACGGCTGGTTTTTCTCGTCTGTAATAGCGACAACGGTGTTCAACCCTAGTTGCTGATTTGCATATCGAAGTGTGGCAGAGGCAGCCTCGAAGCCGAGGCCAACGCCTGCATAGTCGGGTAGCATGGCGAAGCCAATATCCACATCATCAAGGTAGTCACGTTGGACCAGGCCGCACATACCGATGGACTTGCCGGTGTGTACTTCATCGACACACCACAAACCGAAGCCATGTGTTTTATAGCCGGCCAACAATGTATCGATATATTTTGCCGCATCGTCAAGGGCGCGTATTTTTTTGTCGCCGATGAACGCAATCCATGTGTGTGTATTCAGCAGTGTGTAGATGAACTGCTGATCTTGCTGCGTGAAGCGGCGCAAGCGGAGCCGTTGGGTTTCGAAAATTATTTCAGGTTTCATCGATGGAAGTGACTCGTGCTTTGAACGATCCTGACATTAATCTTGCGTGAATTTCGTCTCCTTCATTTAAAGTTGAAGCATCTCGTATGACATGATTGGTTTCGCCCGTGGCCGCTGAGTCTCCGGGCGGTTGGCTGACGATAGCGTATCCTCTTTCCAGCGTAGATAGCGGGCTAAGTGTATTCAGCTTGCCGGTCGCATTAACAAATCTGCTCTTTAGCTGTTCCAGTTGAGAAGTTGAACTGGCACTAAGCTTTGCATTGAGCTGGTCGAGTTTGTTTTTTAAGTCGAGGATCTTTCTTTCGGGGCTATCAAGTCTGGCGCTGGTGATCGTCAGTTTGCTATTCGCGCGTTCAAGCGCGCGTTGCATTGCCTGATTAAGTCGCGATCTGGTGGCATCGAATTGAAACTGGCCAACGTAACGCTCGAAAGCGCGGCGTTGTCTAAGTTCCAGTTCATCCAGCTTTTGGCTAAGGTCCTGCAGCCTTTGTCCAGGATGCCGAAGCCGACGGCGTAGATGTTCTAGATTTTTTACTTTCGAGGCGAGCTGGTTCTGAAAAATGTTGGTCAGCACATGCTCATATCGAACGAAGGTCTGTAACCAT
>JBLHWY010000116.1:0-21139 GCA_047629195.1 Candidatus Azotimanducaceae bacterium | reverse complement strand
CATCCAGTGTTAGCCCTTTGACAACGGCCTCCTCAGAAATCAGGTCCTTAATCTGAACCAAGAACCAAGGATCAATACCAGTCAGCTCAAAGAGATCTTCCATATCAAAGCCATACCGCATCGCATCAGCCAGATACCTGATCCTGTCTGCCCCAGCGACGCGTAATTCTCGTCTGAGTCGACTCTCTACATCTGGACTATCGAGCGCGATAATAGGAGACAAGCCATTGATATCAACCTCCAGACCACGCAATGCCTTCTGCAAAGACTCCTGAAAAGTTCGGCCAATTGCCATCACTTCACCAACAGACTTCATCTGCGTCGTAAGAAAACCTTCTGCTTGAGGAAATTTCTCAAAAGTAAAGCGAGGGATTTTAGTCACAACGTAATCAATCGAAGGCTCAAATGATGCAGGAATCAAACCGCCGGTAATTTCGTTAGACAGCTCATCAAGCGTATAGCCAATTGCTAATTTTGCGGCAACGCGAGCAATGGGAAAACCTGTTGCTTTGGAAGCAAGCGCTGACGACCGAGAGACTCTGGGGTTCATCTCAATGATAACTAACCGACCAGTTTTGGGGTCAACACCAAATTGAACATTTGAGCCCCCGGTTTCAACACCAATCTCACGGAGAATCGCAATCGCTGCATTTCGCATGACTTGGAATTCTTTGTCCGTTAAGGTTTGTGCTGGTGCAACAGTGATAGAATCGCCAGTGTGTATGCCCATCGGGTCGAAGTTTTCAATCGTGCAAACGATGATGCAATTATCGTTTTTGTCCCGAACGACTTCCATCTCATATTCTTTCCAACCAAGTAACGATTCATCAATAAGAAGTTCGTTGGTTGGCGAGAGGTCCAATCCGCGGGTACAGATCTCAATAAAGTCTTCCTGGTTGTAGGCTATACCGCCACCGGAACCACCCATTGTAAAGGACGGCCTGATCACGCAGGGATATCCTAGCTGGGATTGAACCTGCTGAGCTTCTTCCAAGGAGTGAGCAAAAGCCGCACGCGGTGTCTCAAGCCCAATTGCCTTCATGGCAACATCAAACTTCTGACGATCTTCCGCTTTGTCTATCGCTTCTTTGGTCGCACCAATAAGCTCAACATTATATTTTTCGAGTATGCCTTCACGGGCAAGATCCAGCGCACAATTTAGCGCCGTTTGCCCGCCCATCGTAGGTAGCAGAACGTCTGGGCGCTCTTTCTCAATGATTGCCGCAACCGTTTCCCAATTGACGGGCTCAATATAAGTCGCATCCGCCATGGAAGGATCGGTCATTATCGTCGCAGGATTGGAATTGACCAGAATAACTCGATAACCTTCCTCCCTTAGCGCTTTACAAGCCTGCGCACCGGAGTAGTCAAATTCACATGCTTGCCCGATGACGATCGGACCTGCACCAATGATAAGTACGCTTTCAATGTCTGTTCGTTTTGGCATTAATACTCGTGGTTATAAACAATAGTTAAAGTGGATAGTTATAATTAATAATCAAATTTAGTCATCAAAATGCTTGGCAACCATTATTTTGCCGATACCAAGAATATCGGATTGCTATGCCGCTTTTTTCGTCGCCATCAACTCAATAAAACGATCAAATAAAGGTGCAGCGTCATGCGGCCCTGGACTCGCCTCCGGGTGACCCTGAAAACCAAATGCAGGCTTGCCCCGTAGCTCAATACCTTGCAAAGAATCGTCGAATAATGAGCGATGCGTCACTACTACAGCATCTGACAGGCTTTCATCATCGATACAAAACCCATGGTTCTGTGAGCTAATCAATACCGTACCTGTCGCAAGATTCTTTACTGGATGATTAGCCCCATGATGCCCGTGCCCCATTTTCTTCGTCTTCAAGCCAGCGGCTAGCGCCAGTAGCTGCAAACCCAGACAAATCCCAAAAACAGGAATGTCTGTTTCTAAAATTGATCTGATTGCGTCGATAGCATAGTCGCAGGGATCCGGATCACCAGGACCATTCGACAGGAAAACACCATCTGGGTTCAACGCTAACACTTCTTCGGCCGACGTCTCGGCGGGCACAACCGTTAGGCGACATCCGAGCTGAGCAAGAATGCGCAAGATGTTCCTTTTGACGCCAAAATCGTATGCAACAACGTGATAGCTGAACTCGTTAAGCTCGGTATATCCCTTCCCCATCTCCCAAACCCCTTCCGTCCACTCATAAGATTTGGTCGTACTGACAACTTTAGCAAGATCCATACCTTGCAAACCGGGGAATGTCTTAGCAGTGTCTACGGCCTTATCAGCGGCGCTATCGTCGAGATTGGCGCCACAAATAATAGTGCCTTTGAGGGAACCCTTATCTCGTAGGATACCCGTCAATTTTCTCGTATCAATACCGGCAATTGCGACGACGCCTCTGGCAACAAGAAATTCTTCTAAAGTTGATTCACTTCGCCAGTTACTGACACTTAGAGGCAGATCACGAATGATGAGCCCTTTCGCCCAGATATTATTGGACTCTTCGTCTTCTGATGTCACACCGGTATTGCCGATATGAGGATAGGTTAACGTGATTATCTGTTCAGCATAGGAAGGGTCGGTGAGTATTTCCTGATAACCCGTCATGGCAGTATTGAAAACGACCTCACCAATGGACTGCCCATCAACCCCAATTGCCATGCCTTCAAATATTGTGCCGTCTTCAAGGGCAAGAATGGCTCTGCGAGTCAAGTGGGTGTCTCCTTCTTTCAATTTAAGCTGTCAATCTAGGTGGTCAATTTGACCGGTCACTTTTGGCTTAGACTCCACCTCAAACGCCCAGATTGGTCTTGTTCATTAGCTAACCGGGGATCGAAAAAAAGCGAGAGGGAATTTATCCCATCTCGCTTTTTTATGAATTCGGCGCATTCTCATACTGGCGCTATTTTATGTGAACCGGACGGTAGATACCAGATAAATTCGGTGACGAGCAGCTTTCGGGCGCTAGCCTCGGCCAAGCCCAAGTACATCTTGCATATCGAACATACCGGTAGGCTTAGTATTCAGCCATAGCGCTGCGCGAACTGCACCCGTCGCGAAGTTCATCCGACTCATCGCACGGTGAGTAATTTCTATCCTTTCACCAGCACCGGCGAACATCACTGTATGTTCACCAACAATATCCCCAACCCGGATTGAATTATAATTGATATCTGAATCGCCATCCTCGCTTACAATCTTGTCCTGAATGATCTCACCCATCCGCAACGCAGTTCCGGATGGCGCATCCACTTTATGCTTGTGATGAGCTTCGGTGATATCGATATCCGTATCACCACCTAGAATTTCAGCAGCGATGCCAATCAGATGGAAAGCCGCATTAACGCCGACACTAAAATTGGGCGCGAACACCAAAGCATGAAGCTCGCCGAAGGCTTGTAATTGCTTGAACTGCCCAGGAGAGAAACCTGTGGTTCCGATCACCATTTTCTTATCGAATCGAGCACAAACCTCAAGATTTTCTAAGGTTGCAGCTGGCGTCGTGAAGTCGATTAGGATATCAAAATCATCAACCACAGCTTCAAGACTATCTGTCACAGCGACCTCGAGTCGTCCAATGCCTGCAAGCTCACCAGCATCAACTGCCAAACCATTAGCTGCTGCTGAATTAGGCCGCACTATTGCAGCCGTAAGGCTAGCTTTGGCATTATTGGCTGCTGCTGCAATGAGTATTTTACCCATGCGGCCAGCAGCCCCAACTACTGCGATTCTAGTCATGGCGTCTTTTACTAGTCTGTAAGAGTATCAATAAAGTTCTTCACGCCATCCAACCAACTGGATTGCCTGGGAGATTGCTTATCACTGGACGCATCAGCGAAATCTTTCAAGAGTTCTTTCTGCTTTCGAGAAAGATTAACAGGCGTCTCCACTGTCACCCGACAATAAAGATCTCCAATTCCACCACCACGCACCTGGGTAACATTGACGCCCTTGGCTTTTAGGCGGAAAAGCTTCCCCGTTTGTGTTTCCGATGGAATCTTGAGATTCACCCTACCGTCAAGGGTTGGTACTTCTAGTTCGCCACCCAACGCAGCATCGACGAAACTAATGGGCACCTCACAATATAAATGCTCGCCCTCGCGAGTAAATATTTTGTGGTCGCGCACATTCATCTGAACATAAAGATCGCCAGCAGGGCCGCCATTTGCACCAGCCTCTCCCTGACCTGCCAATCTAATACGGTCACCAGTATCAACACCTGGAGGCACTTTGACTGAGAGTGTTTTCTGCTCTTCAGTCCTGCCCTGACCTCGACACTTGGTACAAGGATCGGTAATCATTTTCCCCGTACCGCGACAGCGCGGACAGGTTTGTTGAATAGAGAAAAAACCCTGCCGAGCCGTCACCTGACCCATACCAGCACATTGCACGCACTCGGTAGGAGAGCTACCTTTTTTCGCGCCAGAACCCAGACATTCGTTACATTCCACCTGGGTTGGGATCCTAATCTTGGGATTAGTACCCCTGACCGCCTCTTCAAGGTCAAGGTCAAGAATGTACTTCAGATCAGAGCCTCTTTGAGCCTGGCTTCGACCACCTCGACCACCACCACTAAAGATATCGCCAAAGACGTCTTCAAAGATAGAACCAAAGTTGCCATTGCCACCGCTGAAACCACCGCCCATATTGCCTTCAAGTCCAGCATGACCAAATTGATCATAGGCGGATTTTTTCTTAGCATCTAGCAGAATTTCAGCAGCTTCACTTGCTTCTTTGAACTTATCTTCTGATCCAGCATCATCTGGATTACGGTCCGGGTGATACTTCATCGCCAGGCGACGATAAGCTTTTTTTATCTCCTGCTCTGAAGAATCTCGGGATACGCCAAGCACTTCGTAGTAGTCTCTTTTATTCGCCATATTACTTAGAACATTCCTATTTCTGGCGCAGACTGTCCACTAAGTCGAGTACTGCACTCATGCTTCATGCCCGTTTCCGGGCATGAATCTATTACTTCTCGTCTTTGACCTTTTCGTCTTTAACTTCTTCGAACTCAGCATCGACTGCATCCGGATCGCCACCAGCGTCGCCACTCATGTCTGGCCCTTGTCCAGCGTCGGCACCTGCATCACTAGCTTGTTCTGCATACATGCGCTGAGCGAGCTCGGAAGACGCTTCAGTTAATGCGAGCGTCTTAGCTTCAATCGCTGCCTTGTCATCGCCTTTCAGCGCTTCTTCAAGCTCAGATGCTGCTGCTTCAATAGCCGCTTTCTCTTCCTCACTTGCTTTGTCACCGGCTTCTTCAAGCGTCTTGCGAGTCGCATGTAGCATGCCATCACCTTGGTTACGGGCAGTGACCAGCTCTTCGAATTTCAGATCGTCTTCAGCGTGGGTTTCAGCATCACGAACCATTTGGTCAATTTCGTCATCAGAAAGCCCAGAAGATGCCTTGATAATAATTGACTGCTCTTTACCTGTTGCCTTGTCCTTTGCCGAAACGTTCAGAATGCCGTTGGCGTCAAGGTCGAAGCTCACTTCAATTTGAGGCGTTCCTCGTGGCGCGGGCGGAATGTCTGAAAGGTCAAACCGACCCAACGACTTATTCTGTGCAGACTGCTTTCTTTCTCCCTGAACAACATGAATCGTTACTGCAGGCTGATTATCGTCCGCAGTCGAGAAAACCTGCGATTTCTTCGTTGGAATCGTTGTGTTCTTCTCAATAAGCGGGCTCATCACACCACCCATTGTTTCGATACCTAGCGATAACGGCGTAACATCAAGCAACAATACGTCGGTCACATCGCCAGCCAACACTGCGGCCTGAATAGAAGCACCCATTGCCACAGCTTCATCAGGATTCACATCCTTACGCGGGTCCTTGCCAAAGAACTCTTTAACTTTCTTCTGAACCAGTGGCATTCTTGTCTGACCACCTACAAGAATAATGTCATTAATTTCAGAGACACCTAATCCCGCATCCTTCAGAGCAACTCTCAGCGGCTCAATCGTTCGGTCAACCAACTCTTCTACTAAAGACTCAAGCTTCGCCTGTGTAATCTTAATGACAAGGTGCTTAGGGCCTGACGCATCAGCGGTAATATAAGGCAGATTAACTTCTGTCTGCTGACTAGTGGACAGCTCAATCTTCGCTTTCTCTGCGGCTTCCTTCAATCTTTGCAACGCGAGCGGATCGTTATGTAGATCCATACCTTCTTTTTGCTTGAACTCATCTGCGAGATATTCGATCAGGCGCAGATCAAAATCTTCACCGCCCAAGAACGTATCACCGTTAGTTGACAACACTTCAAACTGTTTCTCGCCATCAACATCCGCAATCTCAATAATGGATATATCAAACGTACCACCACCCAGGTCGTAAACAGCGATTGTTGAGTCACCAACAGACTTGTCCATACCGTAAGCTAGTGCAGCAGCAGTTGGCTCGTTAATGATCCGCTTAACTTCCAAACCAGCGATGCGTCCCGCATCCTTGGTTGCTTGGCGTTGCGAGTCATTGAAGTAAGCAGGCACTGTAATTACAGCTTCGCTCACTTCTTCGCCAAGATAATCCTCAGCCGTCTTCTTCATTTTGGCTAAAACCTGAGCCGAGATCTGTGGCGGCGCCATTTTCTGACCCTTCACTTCAACCCATGCATCGCCATTATCAGCTTTCACTATTTTGTAAGGCACCATTTTGATATCGCGCTGAACAACGTCATCGTCGAACTGCCGACCGATCAAACGCTTCACTGCAAACAGCGTATTTTGGGGATTTGTGACGGATTGTCGTTTCGCAGACTGGCCAACCAATATCTCACCATCCTCTGCATAGCCAATGATCGAAGGAGTCGTTCTATCGCCTTCCGAATTCTCTATTATCTTGGCGCTTTTGCCTTCCATTACGGCGACACAGGAGTTTGTTGTACCCAGATCGATTCCGATTATTTTACCCATTGTAATTCTCCAATTTTCTGCTGCCCGCAAACCGAGCTTAAATTTTCACCAGACCTATCAAAAGTAATTGGCTGGTCTTGCATACTGGTTCTCTATATTGGCTTTCTCGGAAAATATTCAAGAGGCCAATCTCCGACTATGCTGATAAAACTTGTCCTATCTTTAGGCCGTTTCATCAATCGAAGGGGAAACCCCCTTGGAAACCATGACCATCGCAGGCCTGACCAACCTACCATTAAGCTGATAACCCTTTTGAATAACAGCAACCACGGAATTTGGCTCCATATCCGGGCTCTCTACCATTGACATCGCTTGGTGCACATTAGGATCAAACGGCTCCCCGTGGGGATCAACAACCGTGACGCCTTCCTTATCGAGAATATCGAGAAACATCTTCTGACAAATTGCAACACCATCAATCACTGCTTTAGAGGCATCGTCTTGTCCTATCTCTTTCACCATACCGGAGGACTCAAGCGCTTTTTCAAGGCTATCAACCACTGGTAAAAGCTTCTGAATCAACTTTTCAACACCGAATTTATGCGCGTGTTCGACATCTTTCGCAGCACGTCTTCGCACATTCTGCATTTCAGCTTCTGCGCGCAGTGCCGCATCTCTGAATTTAGCGGTGTCTTCCCTGGCACTTTCTGCATCGCGAAACAGCTCTGCTTTTGACATGTCGGCCAGCTCTATAGGCTCTATAGTAGCCGCCTGACTATCGCCAGGATCTATAGCGTTTTCAATCTCCGCAACAATTGCATCGACTTCAACGTTTAGTTCTTTTTCTGCATTTGCTGCAGACTCACCTTGATCTTTAGAATCTACCATCCCGTGGCTCCAATTTTCCAAATCTGAAGTTGTCCAGATATGGGGATAGACCCCACGGGATTCAAGGGCATGACCCATTTCTATCACGAAAGAAAGCCCAAGCGGCATCTCAACGCGTGAATATCGCGCTCAACGCTCAATTATGGGGTCGTGTTTCTGAGGGATAGTACCCAATTAGGCATGAGGGCTCATGACGCCCAAGCTGGAAATTATAAGGTGAAACTAATTTCTAGTTTGATTTGTATCCAGCGCCGCACTTAAAATTCGCGCCGTTGCATCAACAATGGGGATGATTTTGCTGTAAGCCATCCGCGTTGGGCCGATAACACCTAACACGCCGACAAGCTCACCATCAACCTGATAAGGAGACGTCACTACGCTACATTCATCTAGCAATTCATAACCCGATTCTTCACCAATAAAAAGTTGAATCCCCTCGGTTTCCATGCACCGGTCAAGCAAATGCAGAATGTCGCCTTTCAATGAAAATGCCCGAAACATGTTCCTAATGTCCTCAAGCGCTTGACCATTTGAGGCCTCGACCAGGTTTTCCTGTCCCGCCATGACATAATCGCTCTTTGAATCCTGCTCCAGAGCCTTCTCTGCTAACTCAAGCGTCGTCACCATCAAACCGTTCATGTTTTCCCGATCGGATTTCATTGAAGAGATAATCTGATCACGAATTCTGTTGATAGATTTTCCGCTGTGGGCATGGTTGATGAAGTTAGATGCTTCCTTCAGCTCAATTTCACTGTATTGTTTCGTGGTATAGATCACCCTGTTCTGAACTTCGTGATCATCCAATACTAGAATCACCAATACGCGGTTGTCATTGAGCGGAAGAAACTCAACATGCCTCAGTAACGTCTGATCACGGCGGGGTATGGTCACCAAACCGGCCATCTGGGAGACTTCTGAAAGAATACTAGACGCCGATTCGATCAATTCATGGGCTGACATATCCGGGTCAAGCTGCTTGCTGAACCGTTGAATATCTAGCTGCGCCATGGGCTCGATCTGAATCAGACTGTCAACAAAAAAACGATATCCCAGCGGTGTTGGCACTCTACCGGCGGAGGTGTGCGGCGAGATGACTAAACCACGCTCTTCGAGGTCGGACATCACATTACGCACGGTGGCAGAGCTCACAGGAAGCTCCGAAAACTCTGCCAGAGTTTTTGACCCAACAGGGATTCCCTCAGCCACATAGCGATCAACTAGAGTTTTAAATAGCGTTTGAGCTTTTTCGCTAAGGTTGTTTTCGCGGTTCATCAGTGTCTACTCAATACGCTTTTGTTACGTGAATATACCCAAGCCGGCTCACATTCATCAAGCCACGATTCAGAATTGATTAAATTAGAGTAAATTAAGTATAGGATGATTGCAGTTATACACCAGACTAACGTTTAATTGCCCTATGTTAATTTATCTAAAAGTACAGAATTTTGCGCTCGTGGATCAACTCGAACTCGAGTTTGAAAGCGGCATGAGCGTTATTAG
Organism: Candidatus Azotimanducaceae bacterium; assembly: GCA_047629195.1. GTDB lineage: Bacteria > Pseudomonadota > Gammaproteobacteria > Pseudomonadales > Azotimanducaceae > UBA4582. The sequence goes on along the minus strand of JBLHWY010000116.1, from coordinate 11,904 downwards.
CGGCGAAACGGGTGCTGGTAAATCCATCATTTTGGACGCGCTCGGTTTATGTCTAGGCGATAGAGCAGATACTGGGTTTATTGGCTCAAAGGCAGACAAAGCAGAAATTCATGCAACTTTCGAGCTCGGCGACCAGCCAAACAAAAACAGCAAAAAGAGCCCCAATGAGAATAAACAGGCTATTGCATGGCTAACCGAACGCGACCTGCTGACCAATGACGCAGAATGCATTTTAAGGCGAGTGATAAGCAAAGACGGTCGTTCACGTGCCTTTATCAATGGCGCACCCAGCACGGTAGCCGACATGAAAGCACTTGGCGAAATGCTAATTGACATACATTCACAACACGAGCACCAATCATTGCTCAAAAAAGATACACATCGACGCTTACTCGATGAATATGGCGATCTCTCCAAGACAGCACTCGAAGTCACTAAACATTACCAGGACCACCACGAGACACTCAAAAAGCTCGAACGAATCACTTCTGAGAGCGAAGAGCGAGCCGCACAATTTCAGTTACTGTCTTATCAGGTGCGCGAATTAGATGAGCTCGCGATTGAAGTCGGCGAGCACACGACCTTAGAACATGAGCAAAAACAGCTAACGGGCGCCGAAGGAATTCTTACAAATTGCCATACCGCTGTAGAACTCTGCAGCGGCGGAAATCCTGGCAACAACGAGAACATCCGCGATCAATTAGCACAGACAATCATGTTGCTAAACCGGATTGACGTCCCAGCTTTACAGCCCATTATTGAGCTTTTTGACAGCGGCCAAATTCAACTCGATGAAGCTATTGCAGACCTGGAGCGATTTACAGAAACCTTTGAGGCAGACCCACATAGACTACAAATCGTTGAAGAGCGTCTTAGCGCCATTTATGAAACCGCGAGGAAACACCGAATACAACCCTCAGACATCTCCGATTTCCACAACAGGATTGCTGCAGAACTTGACGCGATTAGTCATTCTGAAGACGACATCGCCACGCTGACCACAAAACTTGCAGAGCATAAAACGACCTACGACAAAAAAGCTTCCAAACTGAGTAAATCGCGCAAAAAATCGGCCCAGAAATTGGAGACCTCTGTTGGCAAACAACTCGTGAAATTAGGCATGACAGGGGCATCTTTTAAGATAGCGCTAACACCAGTAGGAATTGCAGTGCCTAATGCGAGAGGGCACGAAGAAATTGAATTTTTAATTAGCACCAACCCGGGACAAACGCCCAGATCTTTAAACAAAATTGCATCTGGGGGAGAACTCTCTCGAATCAGCCTCGCAATTCAGGTCGTCACAGCCGACACTTCACGCGTTCCAACGCTGATATTTGATGAGGTTGACGTCGGTATTGGCGGAGCCATTGCAGAAGTTGTAGGCGGCTTATTGCGCGAACTGGGCCATAAAGCACAAATTGTTTGCGTGACTCATTTGCCTCAAGTTGCATCCCAGGGTCACCATCACTTCCTAGTCGCCAAAGCCGGTACCAAGACCAAAGTAACCACCGATATCGTTGCCCTGGATCAGGCAGCCAGAATTGAAGAGATAGCAAGAATGCTTGGCGGCATCGACTTGACTAAACAGTCTATCGCTCACGCCAAAGAAATGTTTGAACTCGCACAAGCAAGAGTTTCGTCACAGCCTTGAGCTTTAGACAGCCTTGAGCTTTAGACAGCCTTGAGCTTTAGACAGCCTTGAGCTTTGGACAGCCTTGAGCTAACAAATAGCCTTGAGCTTATTGATGGGCCTTGAGCCTATTGACAGTCCCGGCAGAGTCCGTACATATTGAGATTATGGTCGGTAAGTTCGAAACCCAGGTTTTCCGCCACAGACCTTTGCCTTGATTCAATTTCTTCATCATGAAATTCCTCCACTCGTCCACACTTAACGCAAACAATATGATCGTGATGACTATCCGAAGATAATTCAAAAACCGAATGACCACCCTCGAAGTGATGCCTAACCACAAGACCGGCCGCCTCAAATTGAGTCAAAACACGATATACAGTTGCCAAACCAATCTCTTCGCCATTAGTTAGCAATATTTTGTAGACATCCTCGGCGCTCAGATGGTGTACGGTTGAACTTTCAAGCAGTTCAAGAATCTTAAGCCGTGGCAAGGTAATCTTGAGACCGGCATTTTTTAGCTCTTGAGAATCTGTTGGCATGGTGGTTGTGTCGCTTGCAAGATAAACTGTATGACAATTATCTAGGCTTTTTTTCACAATTGGAAGGACAGGCAGCATTTTGATTCAACGAACATCACACAACTTTCTTATGGGAACAAATTCAAATCGACTGGTTCTAGCAATATTTACCTGCGTGCTACTTGCTGGCTGCTCAACATTTAAATTCCCCTTGGTCCACAGAATTGCCATTCAACAGGGAAATGTCATTACACAGACTATGATCGACAAACTAAAACCCGGCATGACGAGAAGCCAGGTACGTTTTGTCCTCGGTAACCCAGTACTCGATGATTCACTAAATCGTGATCGATGGGATTATGTTTACACGGTGCAACTCGGCAGCGGAGACCAAACACAGAAAGTACTGCAAGTTTATTTTATAGAAGAGAGACTTAGTCATTTTGAAGGGGATTTTATCCCAACGGATAAAAACCCAGACAAAGAGGCTATCACTGCCGAAGCCTAAGCTAGCGATAAATCAGCGATTAGCTTCCTTTTTCCGTTTTGCACGCAATCGGCGCGCCTCCATTGGGCTAATCAGCAAAGGTCGATAGACTTCAACACGATCACCATCCTTCAGCTTTGCCTCTGCCGGGGCAAGCTGACCATAGACCCCAAATTTAATTTTCTCCAAATCAAGAGATGAAAATTCTTCTAAAATGCCGCTTGCAGAAACGGCATCAGCAAGAGAACTTCCCGCTGGAAGTTGCAAGTTAATCACCCGCTGAAGATCTTCCACCGCGCAGGCAACTTCAACCTCTATCGACTCGAGCCTCTTTTGATGCTGCTCAAGCGCTTCTGTCTCAGCTGCTGCAATCAAGGCCTTACTATCCATAAATTCGCTCAGCCCGCTGACAAAAAGCGTCGACCATTTTGTCACTCGCAACACTAAAGACCCTGCCCAGGGTCGCATTCATGACACGACTATTAAGCTCGAACTCCAATTTGATCGAAACCCGGCAACCGACGTCTCCCAAGCCTTGAAGCGACCACACACCTTTAAAGTGAGAGAATGGGCCTTCAACTAAGTTCATTGCCATTGTCGCAGGACGATCCCAGGTATTCCGGGTCGTGAAGCTCTGCTTAATACCCGCTTTCTCAAGTTCCAACCGAGCGACCATCTCAACGTCTGACTGATTGAGGATTCTTGCACCGCTACACCAGGGTAAAAATTCGGGATACGCAACAACATCATTTACAACAGCAAACATTTGCTGAGGGGAATAGGCCACCAGCGCTGATCTTTCAACGATTTTCATTGATTACAGTTAATCATGATGGGCGCAAAACATAGGGCGTACTTTGAAATAGCATGTAAAACTCTCATAGGCATATCGGCGGGTCTATTCTCATTCATTTGCCGACTACGCTCAACCAAGACGCAACTAGGACTCAAACGACTCTCAACAAACCGGAGGAAATCATCAAGACCATAGCGATTCGTATAACAGCTGCCTATAATAGCCCCCCAACCTGAGCCTGAGCTAATTCTCAGTTCGCAAAATACTGGATAAACAATCGTGGCAAGTAATAAGCCCAAACAATCACCCGGTTCTATAGCCCGGAACAAGCGCGCGAAATTCGATTATCAGCTACACGACAAATATGAAGCGGGTATCGCGCTAATGGGCTGGGAAATGAAATCGATTCGAGACAGCAAAATTCAACTGACGGATACCTATGTCAATATACAGCGCGGCGAAGCGTATTTGCTTGCCTGCAACATCACACCACTGAAAACAGCATCGACTCATTACGTCACCGAACCAATGCGTCCTCGCAAACTGCTACTGCACAAAAAAGAGCTCGCAAAGATTATTGTCGCAACCCAGCAAAAAGGTCAAACCTGCGTGCCTGTTGCAATGTATTGGAAAGGACATCTGGTCAAGCTGGAAATCGCATTAGCGACCGGTAAGAAAGAACACGATAAACGCGCATCAATGAAAGAGAGGGATTGGAACAGGGACAAAGCCAGAGTCATGAAAGGCGCTAATTAATCACCCACAACTCTGGCCTTTTTCTTAAATAAAAGCTCTTAACTAAGCGGTGCTTAGTTCATAGAATCTTTCATTTTGCTCTTCATATCATCTTCCATGTCGTCCATTTTGGCCTTAGCGTCATCCATCATATCTTCGCCTTCTGACATTGCGTCATCTTTCATCTCGCCCATGGAATCTTTGGCATCGTCCATCGAATCACCCATTGAGTCTTTCATGTCACCCATTGAATCACCCATAGATTCTGTCATGTCGCCCATAGATTCTGTCGCATCACCCATTGAATCGCCCATGGATTCTGTCATTGAGCCGGCTTTATCAGCCATATCTTCTGCCATTCCCTCAGACTTGGATTCCATACCTGCATCTTTTTCTCCGCCGCAAGCGACTAAAAAGCTAAGACCTAAAACAACTATCACACCCTGAATTACTCGCATCATCACCTGATATCCTTATATATTATTATTGATTTAAATTTGCCCGTGCATCACTGCTACTGGGATATTTCCCCTGCGCAGCTTAACTGAAGGGCTACCCAATCACCAGAAACCGCACTGTAGAGGGATAAATTGAACAAAGTTAAGTGATCTTCTTGTCATAAATAGAGCGACTATCTATCGCCAATGATTTAGAATCCCCCGTTCAGCTTATAGTTGTTAATTGGGGGCGATCTGGATTCGACGCCGGTTACAAAACCTAAGGTGCATGCCGAGAGGGTAGTAACTCTCGTAAATCAATTACTGTAACTTTTATAGTTGCCAATGACGAAAACTACGCATTAGCCGCTTAAACAAACTTTTTTAGTTAGTCTAAGTTAAAGCTTGACCCGGGGCGGATATGCCCATGTATTCAATCCGGGTGCGCGACTCATGGGACAGTTGCCTAGCCCTGCTTGTGGCGGACGCAATTAAACTTAAAGCAAGCTCGCCTCTTAATCCCTTTTCGTTGGGCCAGTGAGGGGTTAAATAATAAACGGAATAAGCATGTAGAGCCGAAGGCAGCGCACTGACGGACGCGGGTTCAATTCCCGCCGCCTCCACCAACAAGCAGAATAGCCAAGTCCGGATTCGTCCGGATATGCGCTAAAACTAGAACTAAACCTTTAATCATCAGGACACTCTCGTCCACTCTCGTCCACCCTCGTCCTACATCATCTGACATTAATGTAACATTGCTAGTGACACCAACTCTATTGTTACCATTTGGATGTTACATTGGCACGCACAACCAAGCCCCTAACCGACACATAAGTCCGACTGGCGAAAGCCAAGGATAAGGAGTACAGCCCCGGGATGGCAAAGGACGCTAACTCAGAGCTAAGCCTAATGGCTCTTTGCTCTGGATTTTCAACTACCTCAAACCCTACACAAAGAAACGAGCCAATATCGGCTTAGGGCAATATCCCAAGCTCTCCCTGTCTATTGTTCGTGAGCGTAGAAGAGAAAATTTGGAATTGCTGGCCAGCAATGTTGACCCTTCAACATTCCACAAAGAGCAAGCAAGAATCGAAGGTGAAGCTCATCAAAATACGCTCAAACGTATCACCCTGAAGTGGTTATAGGTCAAAAAGACCAAGCTTTCAAAAGACCACGGGGATGACATAGAGCGATCACTTGAGTTACACATAATACCCAAGCTGGGCGACATTCCGATTCATCTGATCCGAGCAAATATCGTCATTGAAGTCCTTAGCCCGATTGCGTCGAAGGGTTCACTCGAAACAGTGAAGCGACTCTGCCAAAGACTTAACGAGGTAATGTCCTATTCGGTTAACATGGCAGAATGCCGCTGGTGTTGGTGGGCTTTGACGATGCTGGATGCCTGACTCATAGCCCAGGTGCGCCAGGTAACGAAAGTGGAAGCAGATCGCTGGCAGTTGGCGATAGTGGTTGTCCTGGACGGATAGATACCTGAATGCAGGGCACGTCAGGCGCGCCGACGAGACAGGTATTAACATTGGTGGCAAGCGTCACTGGTTACACAATGTCTCGAGTACGTCTCTCACACTGCTCTATCCTCATAAAAACGAGGCCGGGAAGCACACTAATAATCAGGGTGAAAATGATCTGCGCATGACGAAGGTGCAGCAAAAGATATCGGGCTGTTCCCGTCGATGGATGGTGCGAAAACATTCTGCCGAATTCGCAGCTACCTATCAACTTGCCTAAAACAAAGGTTAACAGCAAGCAAGGCATTGTCATGCTTGTTCGACGGCAAAGACCCTGACTTTATGCGCTAAATGCGTTTGGCGTTTATACAGAACTGAATAGTTACAAAACTTCTACCTTTTTTTGTTCTTGTTGATCAGTTCTTGTACGAACGGAGACATACGCTTCATGTGTTCATTGGTATACCATGATTATTAACTAACAAGGATACTGTCATGCCTCATATCCCTGCATACCTTGGCAATGACCCTTACCTCTTCGTGAGCTACGCGCATCTGGATGATGGTCTCGTGATGCCGGAGATCGAGTGGCTCAACCATAACGGCTTCAATGTCTGGTACGACCACGGAATTACTGGTGGCTCGGAATGGCGCGAAGAAATCGCGCAGAAAATAAAACATGCATCTCAAATTTTATTCTTCGTGAGTGAGAACTCTGTCCATTCTCCCGTCTGCATGAAAGAGGTGAGCTACGCCCTGGCCGGAGGCGGCAAGGTTCTGCCTATCTACCTGACACCGGCCGTACTCCCTGAGGGACTCAAGCTGAGCTTGTCGGACATCCAGGCACTGTTTAAATTTTCTAGTCCCGACCAGTTCTATCGTGTCAATTTGAAGCAGGCTCTAGCCGAAACGATGAAAGCACGTCTTGAAACAACTATCGCGGTGCTTCCATTCAGTAGCTCCGCGCTGGACAAAAAACTTGATGACTTTTTCAGCCACGGTATAGCAGAAGAAATAATCAACGGGCTTGTGCAATCGAAACAGGTAAAAGTAATTGCCCGCCGCGCTTCGTTCAATATCGGTCTTGAAACTGCAGATTATTCTGCAATTGGTCAGGCGCTAAAAGTGACACATGTTGTTGAAGGCAGTGTTCGAATGACCGATAACCAGGTGCGTGTAAATACTCAACTTGTGAATGTCGTTGATGCAAGTACTGTTTGGTCTAACAGTCTGGATCGAGAAGTGACTGATATCCTGCAGGTCCAGGACGAAATTATTCGTGAGATTTTACTCGTGCTCAATCTGGGTCCCGAGACTGGCGCCACCCAACCCCAGCAAGTCAATGAAGACATCAACAACCTTGAACCTGAAGGTGATCAGCATCAAACCACTAACCATATGGACAATTCGGCGTACTCAATCCTTGTGGTGGATGATGAGGAACTCAATCACGACATGTTATCCCGCCGACTCAAGCGTAAGGGGTACCACGTACTCCTGGCATCTGACGGCTACACCGCACTTGGTATCGTAGAGATGGAAAAGGTTGACCTGATCCTGCTTGATATCATGATGCCAGGGGTTGACGGACTGCAGGTGTTGCAGGGCCTCCGAGAGAAGCGGACTGAGTTACAGCTACCCATTATTATGGTTTCAGCATTGACTGATTCCGATGTCATGGTCAAAGCGCTGAGCGCTGGTGCCAATGACTATGTTACCAAACCCCTCGACTTTCCTGTGGTGCTCGCCCGCATAGAAGCGCAGCTAAGAAATAAAGTCAGCTCGCCGCAACAGAAAGAACGAAGTCCACCGATTGCCAATCGCTGGGATGTGCCGCAGGTCACGAGTTCAAATACGGCATCTTCTGTGGAAGAGGACCTGGCACCAAGTCGAGAGAATCCTGACACGCCAATAAACTCAAAAGCTGAAGTAGAAGTCAGGATTCTTCTGGTTGAAGACAATGAGTTAAACCGCGATATGCTCACTCGCCGCCTGGTAAGGCGAGGTTATCAGGTGACGACCGCCAACGATGGCGCACAGGCTTTGGTGCAGGCGCGTGCCGAGCAACCGGATCTGATTCTTATGGATCTGCGTATGCCGGTAATGAATGGCTGGGAGGCAACACGAGCGCTAAAGCTTGATCCATTCACCGCCCAGATTCCGGTGATTGCACTCTCGGCCCATACGATGGACACTGATAAGCAAAAAGCCTTGGATGCCGGATGTGACAGTTTCGAAACTAAACCAGTGGTATTGCCGCGTTTGCTCGACGAGATCGTCAGGCTGCTGGCTCTAAGTCAACACCGGAGCAAAAAGTGACCTCTACTAATAAAGCACCCGTGGACGCTGCACGAAAGCACGCGGCATCTCACGCGCCTCTGCAGGAATCTGACGGTCTGCGTCGATGGTTAAGACTCTACGAACCATTGATCATAGTGTCAGCTCCTGCTCTCGGTGGCTTATATTGGTTTTATCAAGCCCCAGCAGCCTTGCTAATAGCCAGCGTCATGGGCTTCATCGTGATACCGCTGACCCGCTATGCTGCTGTGCAACTTCGTCGTGGGAATATGGATCGAGCAATTTTGTCCATATCGGCAGGGTTGTGGATTCTGGCCTTGAGCATGACATTTCTTGGTAAGCTATTATTCCCCGCCGCCTTACTTATCAGTGTCGGAGGCATCATCATCGCCGTACCGTTTGCCGGACGACAAGCAAATATCAGAGCAATCGTTTGCTCAATGAGCGTCTCTTCGGTGGCGGCACTGATGTCAATGAGGGAGCCCATTGTCAGTTATGAACCAATACCCGACATATTATTGCAAGGGCTATTAGGAGTTTATGCTCTGGTGATTCTCGCGTTGTATGCCCAGGTCGCATGGGAAGCAAACGTCCGACTTCGAGAGACGATGACGGATATGCGCGAAGCGAATCGTGCCCTTGTTGAATCCGAACGCAATTTGGAACGGAAAGTCGAAGAACGCACTGCAGACCTGAGCCAATCGCAACGTGATTTAGCGCTTTCCAGGGACGAAGCCTTAGCGGCCAATAGAGCCAAGAGCGTGTTTCTGGCGAGCATGAGCCATGAATTGCGCACGCCCCTTAACGCCGTCATTGGCTACGCAGAGTTGCTCGCTGAAGAAGCTGAAGATGCCGGACACGACAATTACCTCAAAGATCTTGGCAGGATTCTTGATTCGGGCCAACATCTATTGCGACTGATTAACGATGTGCTTGACCTGTCAAAGATCGAGGCAGGGAAAATTGAGCTCTTTGCGGAATCGATTAACGTAGCGGCACTGGTGACCCAGGTAGCCGACGCCGTTAAGCCGCTGATCAGTACCAATGACAACCAACTCGAAATACTTGAAATGGACGAGACTGTCATCATGTATTCCGATGTGACTCGAATTCGCCAGATACTATTTAACCTACTATCGAACGCGGCGAAATTCACGACGCGAGGATCTATTCAACTAGGCAGTTCGTGTAACCGGGAACTTGGGACAGTGACGTTTACCGTCGCAGACAACGGAATCGGGATGACAGATAAGCAAATTGAAGGGATTTTCGATTCATTTTCCCAGGCAGATGCATCAACAACCCGCGACTATGGCGGCACTGGTTTAGGATTAACCATCACCCGACGTTTCTGCAGAATGCTGGGCGGCGAGGTCAGCGTTACCAGCGCACCTGGGAAGGGTGCGGAATTTTGCGTCGTATTGCCGATCAATTTACCAGATAAAGCACTTCCCCAACCGACAGAATCAGCAGCATCTAAAACGTCCACGGAGCCCGTGAACAACAACGTCCAGCGCCGAGACGGCAAAGCACTGGTGCTGATTGTTGACGACGATCCGGCTGCTTGTGATCTAATGAGTCGCTATCTTGTTAAGGAAGGCTTCGCAGTCGTGACGGCTAACCGTGGTGAAGAATGTCTTCGCCTTGCTGAAGAATTGCGGCCGGACGTGATAACCCTTGATGTACAAATGCCCGAGATGGACGGCTGGACCGTATTGTCGCGATTAAAGTCGAGCAAGGAGTTGGGGGCCATACCGGTAGTACTTGTGACGATACTGGACGAGTCAAATCTTGGTTACACCTTAGGTGCGGCGGATTATATTAACAAGCCGATTGACCGCGGCGCTCTCGCCGCTTTACTAAGGCAATATGTTGATACAGCAACAAGTAACGCCGTGCTAATTCTCGATGATCACGATGAAACCAGGGCACTACTACGCCGCAATGTCGAAAACGCTGGATTTCGAGCGGTAGAAGCGACTGACGGGCTGGAAGGGCTGGAACGCCTTAATGAGGTTGAACCCGCAATTATTCTATTGGATCTGATGATGCCGCGGATGAATGGCTTTGAATTTCTCGAAGCCCTCAGGGGCCAAGCTCGTTGGCGCTCTATTCCTGTGATTGTCATCACGTCAAAAGATCTCTCCCAGGAAGAATGGCGGAAGCTCAACCAGGTTGCGCAGAAGGTACTGCAGAAGGGTTCCTATTCGCTTGGTGAATTGGCAGCAGAGGTTCAAATGCTCACAACGGCCCCCAATGCGCACAACACATAAACGCAATGCCGGCAGATGGCCAGCGCCAGTCATTTTTTGCGCACTGCTGATCAGCCTGATTTTACCTACTGCTACTGCTACGGCAACGTCAGCTGAGGCTGGCTGGGGCGACCCGGTCAGGGAGAAAGCTGGCATCCGCGTTTATACCCGACCGGTGGCCGGATCAGTCTTCAAGGCTTTTCGCGGCGAAGTCACCCTGGCCACTACTCTGGATAGTGTCCTTGCGCTGCTCAATGACATCCCCGCCTGTGTTGACTGGCTACACCAGTGCAAGTCGGCTCGGCTGCTCGAAGAAGTCAGTTTCCAGCAGCGCTATTTTTACCAGGCCAGCAATATGCCCTTCCCGGTCAAGGACCGAGACTATGTGTTACTTGCCACCCTGTCTATACATGAAGACAGGCAGGGCGTGAGGCTGCGCCTGGAAGCCCGTCCCGAATATCTGCCTGAAACCAAAGACGTGCGTATCCGCCAGATCAGCGGGTTCTATGATCTTACTCGCTGCCAGGATGATAACGGCAATGAAATAGTGGCGCTGGTATGGGAGCAGCATGTAGACCCGGCCGGCGACATCCCAAAGTGGCTGGTGAACCTGCTGATGGTGGATATTCCCTACAACAGCCTGAGAGATTTCCGGGAACTGGTGCAGGATGAAAAGTATCAGGCGGCCAGACTGAAGTCTGACGGGGATGGGAATATCACAGGGTTTGAGTAACGCTGGAAAGAGTGGGTGTCCTGAACACGCACTCTGAATACGCGCTAAGTCATTTTTGCCCGCTCATTGCTGCGAAGTGCTGCGAAGAGCTTTGGGCCGAAATAGCCCGCGCGGATGTCAGCCTGGGCTTGCTGCATCACCATATTGCTATCCTCGAAAACGCTATACGACTTCGACCTGCCTGAATATGCAACAATGACCTTGCCCGATTTTGCGTCTTTATGGTCAAAATTTATGTCTATCTCAGGCTCTTCTGGCATCACATCGGTAAGGATCATGTTGACCTGTGTTTTTACTAAGCCGACCCTGTATGTGGCCGCGCACTCAGCATCATCAGGATTCATCTGCCACGATTTCTAATAAATGGTAATAAATGGTAATAAATGGGGTCAGAGTAGAATTTACATATCGCATACGAACAACAAACAACAAACAACAAACAACAAACAACAAACAACCGGGGTCAGCGAAAACTGTTTAAGTTCATTACATCTTGCGATTATTCCCCTCCGTGATGCTGCCAAACGTATTTATGTGCTATTT
>JBLHWY010000115.1:0-21391 GCA_047629195.1 Candidatus Azotimanducaceae bacterium | reverse complement strand
GCCAGCTAGCACGCCTAATCGCTCGGCATCGGAGGTCCATGTATTGGTCGTATTGCCTTTGGCGTCATAGATATAGGTATAAGTTCGAATTCTGTCACGGTATTTTCCACCGAGTAAGTTGTAGACCGGCGTGTTGTAGTGTTTGCCAGTGATATCCCATAGGGCAATATCGATGGCACTGACAACGCCCATGCCAACGTAATCCGGATGTTGCGCCATCATGCCTTCATACATGGTGTGAAATAGTGATTCGCGATTTATTGGGTTTTTACCCTCCAAATAGCCTTCGAACACCTGTTGCACCAATAATTCGTAGCTGTCTTCGAGACCGTGGAGCGTGCCCAGAATGGCCGTCTCTCCCCAACCCACTAGACCAGTATCGGTTTCCAATTTGACAAAAAACCAGAAGGAACCACCCGAATAAGGTGGTGGGGTTTGCACAACAAACGTTTTAACTCTTGTCAGTTTCATTTTCTTCTCTCGAATTAGAGGTAGTGGCTCATACTTTAGCGTGCAACCCGTAAGCTATTCAATGCCTCGGTAACATCAACCTCGCCGCCGTGGTGACTGCGGAGAAGTCTTCGCCCAGACTTTTCAAACAAGACCAAACCGTCCAAAAACTCAACGTCAGGTCCGTGCGCAGGTTCCAGTCCCATGCCATGGCGCATGGTGAAGACAGTCATATCGTGGGTGACACATAGATCCATCTGATTCGCATTCAGCCTCTCCAGTTTTGCGAGCAAAACCCGCATAACCATCAGTACGGCTAACTCTGGTGGCATCAAGACGTCGACTGGCATTTTTTGATCAAACCAGCGATCAACAAAGTCAGCTAGCCCATCACAGGCGCTCAATACCTTCCACATTTTCTGCTGGTCCAAACAATAGAAGACACCAAGGGCTTCAACTGGACGCGTCCGGCCACCCACACCGCCATTTTCCGAGTGGGCTGCAATGGTTTTCTCTGCCGTTTCAACACAACGCTCCGGTGGACTTGCGTAACCTTTGATTGTCAGTTGCTTAGGAAGTTTCTGACCAAGTTTTGCACAAAGATTACGGCCGTGGTCAGTCAATGGATTCAGGAGATCATTAATAGAACGATCAAACGTTCTGGCACTGTGCCGCATCAATAGAACCGCGCGGTCGGCTCCATCGGTAAGCACATTATTAACTAAATCTGCCGTTGCATCACCAAAGTGTTCACTCAGGTGCTCGGGTTTTACCCCATCAGTTCGTGACACATATTTCTCCATTACAAGTTAGAGGAAATTACCCAAAGCCTCACGAATCAGAATGCGGAACCAGGTTTTTCGTTATCGGAGTGACGGGGTCTATGCTATGACATCCTAAGGACAAGTTCACCCATGAGATCTGACCCGATAAGCTTGGGCTGAACATCACAAGTGGTGTCGGTTACCGAGTCTGCAGTATAAAGCTGTGGTTTTTCGAAGCTTCGTAACCCTAATCGAGGTGGCTAGCACCCATCGTCTGATGTCAAATGTCCTAAATCACTCACTTCAATTTTTCTCATCAGCAGAGAATTTCACAAAGCGTGTGGTCCCATCTCTTCCTAACTGCGTCATCAGATCGACTTCCCAACTTAGGTAAGCACGCATAGCATCTTCGACAGTTTCTCCTTTCACCTCGTTGGCAATAAACGGAATGCGCCAGACATCGATAGGGTCCACCGCATATTTAGCCTCTTCTTTAGTCAATTCGTATCCTGCATAACTCCAGCCCGCGTTTCCGCCCGCTAGCAAGTACACCGGCTCATCGACTAGCGCCCGCAGCTCAGCTATACACAGCTTTGCCAAAGTGCCATCTTCTGATGTCAGGAGGTAGGCCTTGGCGTCAGGTATTGCAGCCAGACTCTCTTGTAACTGACTTCGAAGCGCGAACCAGGCACCGGAAATATGACCAGCACGATAGGCAGGACTGAGACTGAGATCCAGTAACACGGCACCTTCATGCTGTTTATCTAGCAATGTCTGCGCAGAAATTTCATGCTGTGTTTGATCTTCAAGCCCGATAGCAGATGTACTAGCGGCACCTTGGACAATCGACTCTTTCGAGCTATCCATTTTCAAAATACGCACGTCCTTCTGGCCCATCTGTATTAACCAAGACGCCGTCATTGATGCTCGCACACCATCATTATCGACCAAAACAATTCGCGCGTTTCGAGCACCAATATATTCATCTGTAGCTTGTACTACCTGACCACCTGGCGCATAAAGCGCGTCAGCCAGGTGACCTGCTTCGTATTCTTCTATCGTCCTGACATCAAGCAGAAAAAATGAACGGCTCGTGCGCTCGGCTCGCCAAAATGCGAGCTCTGCCGCTTCAATATCACGCACATGGAAACGCGAAACGACACCCGCTGCTGCGGCCTTAGATTTAGAAAGACCAGATCCATTTGGCATCGGTGCCCAGCTTGATTCGCCAGATGCGGGTTTTAACCCCGACAGACGCCAACCCATAATACCATTTCGTAATGCGTATACATTGTTCGGCAGACCGGCGTTAATCAGAGACTGAGCCCCAATTATGCTGCGCGTTCGACCTGCGCAATTTACGATGACCTTCGTGTCAGGTGATGGAACTGCAGAGAAAGCGCGATAAACCAACTCTGCTCCAGAACAGCAGACGCCAGATGGGATACTGGCCCAGTTAAACTCAGTAAAGGGACGACTATCGAGAATGATCATGTCTTCACCCTCTTGCATCATCTGATCCACTTCATCTGCTGACAACGATGGCGTCCCCTCTTCGTGCTCAATGAATTCACCAAAGGCTTTACTTGGCACATTGACGCCTGAGTAAATTTCGTATCCGGCAGCTTCCCAGCCTTTGATTCCACCCTCTAACAGTGAAACACTGGTGTAGCCCAGGGCATAAAGTCGCACCACGGCTCTATCGGCAAGACCCTCGTTATCATCGCAGACAATAATCGGAATCGAGAGCCTGGGTAACAACTTAGGGGCGAGTATCTCCAAACGCCCCAAGGGAACAGGTACAGCAAACAGCAGGTGGTTATTTGAGAAAGGGGCTATCTCACGCACGTCGATTAGCGCGTGTTCTCTATCACTTAGTAACAGACCATGCAGTTCCCTTGAAGAAATTGTTGGTATAGCTTCGAAACTATCTGTCATTTTGATGATTCTCTATTTATGAATTTAGTGACCAAAGCAGTCGAGTGTATTTGAGCTAGCAGTGAAGGGTAAAGACAGCCACATGATGCACGGATATTAGACTTGATAATAGTGTCCACGTGTTGCTGCTTTATCGTATCATTCTACTCGATTATGGCACCTCGAGCAGGGCCCGACCTCGGGTAGCAGTCGCGGGTCTACTGGCAAAGAAGTCAAAGAAACTCAGTAAATAACTAGGACTCAGCATGAAGATCACACCCATAACTTCAGATTTTGTGGCTGAAATTTCAGAAATCGATATCAACACAATCACCGACAATGAATTCAATGAACTTTATGCCGCTTGGATCAAGTACAGCGTAATACGCATACGCAATCAGCCCTTAGATGAAGAAAGTCTACAGACCTTTAGCGCACGCTTCGGCCCGCTAGAAGAAGCACCCTTTGGTAGAATGCGGGAATCAGAAAAAGCGAAGATCAAAAACCGTTATGTGACTCAACTTTCTAATATTATTGTCAATGGCAAGCCCATTGGCGGTTTGGGCAATTCCGAAGCGAGTTGGCATTCAGACATGACCTATGTCGACACCCCTCCTCCAGCGAGCATTCTGCTTGGTATCGAAATACCGGAAAAAGGCGGAGACACTTATTTTTCAAATCAACACGCTGCACTTAAAGCGCTACCAGAAGAACTTGTCAAGAGAATCAATGCGTTGAAGATTAAACACGATGCTTCACATACAAGTGTCGGCAAACTGCGACCAGGATTTGAATCCGTTACTGATCCACGTGATGCTCCCGGCGCGGCACACCCGATGATTAGATCACACAACGAAACTGGCAGAAAAGCACTCTATCTCGGCCGCCGCGAATGGGCATTTGTACCAGGATTGTCTCTCGAAGACAGTGAATCCCTATTAGATGAACTCTGGTCGTATGCTGCGCTGCCGGAATATATCTGGCGTCAGGTTTGGCAGTCAGGTGACCTTATCATTTGGGATAACCGTAGCGTTCTGCATCGGCGAGATGACTTTAATCAGTCATCGAGAAGACTTATGAAACGCTGTCAGGTATTGCAGCGACGAAGTTGATTGCTGAAATGCGAGCTATTGGGCAAGTTTTACAGCCGCTACAATAACGATCAAAACTAGTTCCTCCCATCAACAAGATTACACAATAAGGGCTCAGAAGATGAATAGGAAATTGTTCTTACTTGCAAATAGCAGGACAGCTGCATTTATAATTCTGTTGTCTCTGAACGCCTTCAGTATTGCCGAACAGGACCGCCCCAATATTTTACTATTGATGGCGGAAGATCTGAGTCCACGTATCGGAGCCTTTGGTGATCCTGTTGCGGTGACCCCAAACCTCGATAAACTCGCTGCCGAGGGCGTGCGATACACCAACGTCTTTGCTGCCTCGGGTGTATGTGCCACCAACCGCGCTGCACTAATCACCGGTATGGCGCAGGAATCTATGGGCGGGCAGCACATGCGTGCCTACTCCGGATCTTTTAATTACCAGGCGTCACCGCCACCTGAAGTGAAAGCGTTTCCAGAATTGCTACGTGCGGCAGACTATTACACTTTTGCTACATCAAAGCTGGATTATCAGTTTTCTAAAATAGCTCCTGGCACTGGACCCTTTACGATTTGGGACTGGGAATCGAAATCTGGAGATTGGGCAACGCCTGAGGCGAAACCTTTCTTTGGCTACATGACATTTCTTTCGACCCACGAGAGTGGCGTGTTTCCACGCTGGACATGGCCGCGTAATTTTCCACACATGACAATGCAAACAGTCCATATCTATTTACATTGGAATACCGAGGATAAGGTTGCTGCTAAGGACGTGGAAGTGCCACCCTACTACCCGGATACACCGCCAATACGTCAAGACATTGCCCGCCACTACAACAACATTATTACGATGGATCGCAATGTAGGTGAAGTACTGCGTCGCCTTGAAGAAGAAGGGCTAGCAGATGATACTATCGTAATCTGGACGACGGATCACGGCGATGGCCTACCTCGCGCCAAACGCGAACTGTACGATTCCGGTTTGCATACGCCAATGATTATTCGTTGGCCAGAACGCTGGCGTCCGAAAGGAGTGATTCCTGGTAGTGTAAACAACAGGTTAGTCAGCGTCGTCGATATCGCACCAACGATCCTGTCATTGGCCGGCGCACCGATTCCCACTTTTATTCAAGGGAAGGTCTTTGCTGGCCCTAAAGAGGATGAACCGCGCCAGTACATCTTTGCTGCCCGAGATCGAATAGACGCAATACCAGATCGACAAAGGGCTGCGCGGGACGAACGCCATAAATATATAAAAAACTACAACCGCCAGGCTGGCGCGTTCCATTTAAGGTTTCGTGACACGACCGACGGCATGCGGGACCTTTGGCGGGCGTTCGAGGCTAATGAAATGAATGACATCCAACGCCAGTGGTTTGAGTCACGCCCTGAAGAATACCTGTTCGATACCCAGTTAGATCCATTTGAAATTAACAATCTTGCCGCTGATCCGAAGAATGTAGAGACATTGCAGCGCATGCGTGGTGCGCTTGAAACACATAAGGCTAGCATCAAAGATTATAGCGACATGAATGAAACGGTAATGGCAGAGCTGTTCTGGCCGGGCGGGCAGCAACCGTTGACCTTGCCGGTTATGTTCTCGGAGCAGGAAGGAAAAATAGAAATGAGCAGTGCTACCGAGGGCGCATCGGTCGGTTATCGAATCGAAGACCAGCCATGGCAGCTGTATACAAAACCCCTCAACCTACCTCCGAATAAAAAGCTGGAGGCCAAGGCTATTCGCTATGGCTGGCAGGAAAGCCTTACCAGTGAGCACAAGCGTTCGCGCTAAACTCTGTCTGGGTTTTTTAGACGAGAACACCATTTGGTAGGCTGCTCGCTTTCAAATACCTGTGTTGATAGCGAAGTAAATGTTGGGTCAACAGGAAGAATCGCGTGAATTTTACTTTTTCACCCATCGTATGGGTGCAGTCACAACAACTGTTCTTTAGCTTCATGACACCGGCTTGCTTCAATCATGTTTGTAGGCTCGACTGGAATTGGCTTCGCACCTTCACATAAAACATTCGCGACCCGGCGGATGAAATTGAGACGCGAGAGATCTCCCTAACACTGCCATAACGATTACGATCGTTGCGTTGAAGACAATAACGCTTCAATAGTTCATCACCTTGTTAGCTCGAATTCACTTTTCATAAATGGCATTTCTCGAAACCGGAAGATTAAGATGCTCTTGGGTCAGATTTTTCATACGATAAAAAACTGGGATTTCTGTTATTGGCCTCCCAAATTCAGTCAATTTTGTTGTCACAAAAAGTCAATGTAAAAAAGAAATTCGACCATCAAATATGTGAGTTTGGTAGAGTAAGTCAGACCTGATTATTCATACATCTGCAACTCAAGGCCCAAGTTTACCGAGGGGAAGGGAAGCACGTCGACACATTTCGCGGCGTGCTTTTCCCAACCTTTAAATCCCTAGTTTTAGATAATGGCAATATCGTCAAACTGAGATTCAGCCTCGAGTTCTTGCTCTAACTCCTCAAGCGTTTCCTCTGCATCAGCTAATGCCGCTACCCGTGCGACGTGATAAACACCATCGCCTCTGTTGACCACAGGTAGGTTGGTACGTCCGATAACGATGCCGGAGGCGCGCGCAACAATTAACTCTTCAGTTGTTCCCAATGGGTCGGATACGATTGCGAGTGTTTCCCCTTTACGCACTCGGTCTCCCAACTTTTTTCGGGTCCGCATAATGCCGCCAATCGGGGCTCGCAGCCAGTGACTAGAGTCCGATCGAATAGGCTCTCTTTTCGACTTTCTGGCTTTTGACACCGGTAGCATGTTGATAGTACGCATGACGGCAAGAATGCCTTTGACCCCACTAACAATAGAAACCTCGTTGAAGCGTAGCGCTTCACCAGCTTCAAACAGGAGAATTTTGCATCCAGCGTCTTTTGCCGATGCTCTAAGCGAGCCGTCACGGAGATTAGAATTCAGCATGATAGCGGCATCAAATGCTTCTGCTAGCTTAAGAACTTCAGGATCATCCAGGTCGGCTCGAATTTGGTGAAGATTTTCTCGATGTACCGCGCCACTGTGCAAATCAATGCCATACTGAGCTGGTGCAACAATTTCCGTCATGAATTTATGCGCTAATTGAGAAGCGAGAGAGCCGCTTTCATTACCCGGGAAAACTCGATTTAGGTCACGACGATCAGGCAAATATCGAGACAATCCAATAAACCCGTAAGCATTAACTACAGGTACCAGAATTAGCGTACCGCGAAGTCTTCGTACGAGTTTTAGTGAATTGATGCGACGAATAATTTCAACACCGATAATTTCATCGCCGTGAATAGCGGCACTAACAAACATCACCGGCCCATCTTTCTTGCCATGAATAACATGAGTGGTCAAACTCATCTCTGTGTGATCAGCCAAGCGGCTCAAGTGAATTTCAACGGTTTTTTGATCGCCTGGCTTTATTGTTTCGCCGTCGAGGTGAAAACTCTTTCGCATCTGTGCTCCGTAAATCTCATTAATATAGAATGACTTGCGGGGGTTCCGCCGCCGCAACTATATAACTCTTTGCTGATGTTCGCTTGATAAACAAATAAATTCCTTTGTTGCTGTTAGTAACACCTGTAGCGATCAGTTTAAGCCAACTCTATTTTCAAATTCCTTTCAATAAATTCAATGCCAGCGAATACTTCTTCTCCCGACTATTAACACATTAGACATTAGCATTGACCTGTTACTATGCGTATGCGCAAATCAGTAACTGTACAAAATATGATTGAGCGGCGCTTCTTTCGTCTAGCCCGATATGGCGCAATAATTTCCTCGTTATGGTTACTACTCCGAGACTTTCAAGAGTCTGCGATATGAATAGCGCAAAACAACCATGAACAGAGCTTTTAGGATTAATGAAGCCAAGTACTTTCGAACTACGTTTATCTCCAACCAGTCAAAGCATTGCTTAGCAATGTAGAAGAGCCATTGACTGAAACGGATTAGAAATTCAGACGCGGCAGAGGATTTCTCCTCTCCTTTCGGGCTCATCATTGTTTTTTTTATTGGGTCAAAGCCGACAATGGCCGTAACTTGGAACGAACCGAAGGTTTGACTCTACAGATTGGATACGCTTTATCGCTTGGCACTAGCTACACGCTCGTTGGTTGAATCAGTTTTCTCAAACATCAGAAACCTGACGACCCCTAGTACTGCGACCGCAAACAGGACATGGACGCTAGCAACAGGCGGCCAGTCTAACAGACATATGATGTCGCCGGGGGTTGCTAGCTTTAAACGGTCCACCACCGCGGGCTAAACCTCGGGTGCCAAAAAAATTTATTAGCCATCGCTAGTAGCGTAAACATCCAGGCAGCGATGAGTCCAGTCCAGAACAAGATTGCAAATTCTTTTTGTGACAAGCGCACAAACTGCGCCACCAAATGCCAGCGCCATCCGTAACAAGCTCTGTGTAATCGCCTCCATATGCCCCATTCGAAAGGCTCGCGAGTCTCCGGGGATGTCAACTTCGACCTGGACAGGCAATGGCCAAAATACAATCTCCCGAAGTAGGTGGAAAAACCAACTCCATCCAAACTGACGTGGCCCAATAGATTTGACCAGTCCAGTTAAGAGATAATAATCTTAACTGGAGAAAGAAATGACCGGAAGAAAGAAGTACTCAAAGGAATTCAAGCGGGATGCCAATGGCCTGGTGCTGGATTAAAAATATAGCCAGAGCGAAGCGGCAAAAAGCCTCGGCATTAACGCCACAATACTATGACATTGGATCAGGGAACATCAACCTGATGACGGGCAAGCTTTTCGGGTCAATGGCAAGTAGACCGCAGAACAAGAAGAGATTCGTAATCGAAATCGCAGGTCAAGCGGCTTGAAATGGAGAAAAATATATTAAAAAAGCGACGGTCGGAAAGCCGGTTCACTTGTTCGCCAAAGAAACAAGGTGAAATATGTGTTTGTCGCCCAACACAAGAGGACCTGTCCTGCTGTCCTTATGTGTCGGCTACCGGGTGTCAAAGGAAATGGCTATTACGGCTATTGGAAACGCAGAGGCAATGCACCCGAGAATCCGAAACACCAGAAGATGTTGGAGGCAATGAAAGAAGTCGCGATCGATAGTGATAGTACTTACGTTTCTGGACGAATGAAAGTTGCGTTGAATGTGTTGGCTTATCCGATTAGCCGCAACAAAGCGAGCAAGTTGATGGAGAAGGCAAATGTGCGTGTTCGCTGTCGCAATAAGTACAAGGTAACCACTGACAGCAATCACGAGCTTCCTTTGTTTGACAATGTTCTGAATCGCGAGCTTGAAGTCGATCAACCTGATCGGGTCTATGTCGGAGACATTACCTATTTGTGGACGCAGGAAGGCTGGTTCTACTTAGCGGTTGTGATTGATTTGTTTTCAAGACGCGTTGTGGGCTGGAGTATGAGCTCGCGAATAAAGGCGGACATTGTACGCGATGCCCTACAAATGGCGCGCTGGCAACGCCAGCCGAAGGCTGGATTAATTGTACATTCAGACCGGGATTCACAGTATGCCAGCAAAGCTTACAGACGATTATTGCAGACCAATGGTTTTGTTTGAAGCAGGAGCAGGACAGGAAATTGTTGAATGCTGTCGCGGAAAGCTTCTTCGGCAGCTTGAAACAAGAGCGAGTGCAATGGCACCATTATCAGACTCGAAGCGAAGCACCGCAGGACGTTTTGGAATATATCTCAATGTTCTACAACAGCAATCGACTCCACTCTCATTTGGGATACAAAAGCCCAAGAGAGTATGAGGCACAAAAATCTGAAATGAAAAAAGTTGCTTAACTGGATTGCTCAAGGAAGATTGACCAAGTCAAGCCCGCGATGTCCTGTTGCAGGTCGCCAACGACTTTCATCTATGTCTAAATGAACCCGCACCTCTGGTTATTATGTAGGGTTTCGGTCACTCTTCGGTGGATCTACAATTTTCAGTTTGGGGCGTAAGACAAAAATTTCTCGACCTACGCACGGTATTCGGGAAGGTGTCAAAGAAGCATTTGATCGAGAACAGATAGAAATACCGTTTCCTCATTGTACTTTTTATACCCGTTTTGCAACCGACCCCATACCTATTCAGCTATCTCAAGAAATGGCATCGGGTAAACAGAATTAGGATTTGAGGCGAAATGCCGAAGATAGTTTAGTTACTGTTCAGGGACACGAGAGAACAACAAAAGTCTGCTCATCTCCTTCAGCAGGTCCCTTTGCGGCAATGGTGTTGCCGTTCATTTTAACCGCCCTATTACGGGCGATCGTTTCAAGTTCGGCTTCGAACTTTTCCACTTTTCTTGTGACACCCGCTACTTTTGCTTTACTCATTGCGGTCGTTTCGCCTAGTCGATTGCAGCCACTCACGTCGTTAAGGTCGCGGACCTGAACTATTTCAGCCTCTGCACTCACCTTAACCCACGTACAACTTGTGGTAAGGCCAACCATCAATAAGACAAACAGTACTTTCATCAAAAGCTCCATATTATTTAAGAAACGCAGGCCATTTAGCAATTCGAAGAAAGCAATTAGCGTGCCGATTACATCAATACAATTTAGCGGACAAAATTGTAATGGCTGAACAAAAACAGTAGTTTACTGACATTGGGCGAGTTGTAATAATGCTAAATTCATTAGATGCGCACCGCCCCAAATGTCATGCAAAGATTAATCATAGGAAAAACTTGAATGCAGCTCTATCACAACCCGATATCTTCATGTTCACAAAAAGTACGTATGGCCATCAATGAAAAGGGTCTTATTGCTGAATACAAATTGGTGGATTTGCAAAAGGGAGCACAATTCGATCAAGAATATATAAAACTTAATCCTAACGCCGTCGTACCGACGCTCATAGACAAAGGCAACGTCCTGATCGAGTCTACGTTAATCAATGAATATCTGGACGACGAGTATCCAGAGATGAGCCTCAAACCAGCATCTGCAAGCGCTCAACATCAGATGCGGTTATTCTGCAAAAAGGTTGACGACAGCCTTCACCCAGCGTGCGGCATCATCACTTACTCCATTGGCATGCGCCCTGGTCTCTTAACTCGTCCGAAAGAAGAACTCGATGCAATGGTTGCAAAGATACCAAGCGCTACGCGTCGTGCGACTCGACAAGCAGTTATCGATTACGGCGTCGCCGCACCACAATTTAAAGAGGCAATGCTCACACACCGAACCTTATTCGATTTGGCAGACAGTATGCTTGATGAAAATGAATGGCTGACCGGCTCGACTTTTAGCCTAGCCGACTGCGCACTAATGCCTTACGTCGTCAGAATTGATCACTTAAACCAAAATAATGAAATCAGCTCTCGGGCCAACCTTACCCGCTGGTATGAGGCGGTTCAGCAAAGACCGAGCTTCACTGAAGCTGTCACAAATTGGGCACCAGAAGCCGTTATTGCTAGCTTGAATGATGCTGGCGAGGCAGTTCGGGCTGATGTGGTTGCAGTAATGGACTCGTGATTTATCTTACCGCGCCGAGGCTTATACTAATCCTTAAATTAACAGGAGACACACATGCTTAACGGTATACATCATGTATCCATCAATGTCAGAGACGTCGATGAAGCTGTCCAATTTTATGTAGATGTACTGGGTATGGAACGTTTATCGCGCCCTGACTTGGGTTTCCCAGGAGCCTGGCTAAAGAGTGTCAATCAGGAAGTACATTTACTAGGCATTGAATCGACGCCGCCACCGAAACAGCAACACTTTGCCTTTGCGGTAGATGATGTCGCTGCAGTCCGAACCGCAGTTGAAACTGCGGGATTCAAATGTTCAAAACCAAAAGAGATTGCCAATGTCTGCCTACAGGCGTTTACCCACGATCCCAGCGGCAATATGGTTGAATTCAACCAACGTCTTTAACTGAGGAAAATGAAATGAAACTTAGCTGGTCACACGCAGTACTGAACGTAAAAAATGTGGAGAAGATTCTCGCATTCTACACTGGTAACCTCGGTTTCACAGTCAGCGACCGGGGGCCACTGCATCCCGGAGAAAATGCACCTGACATAATTTTTATGAGTCAAGACAATGACGAACATCATCAGCTTGCAGTTGTCGCGTCGAGAGAGGACGAAGGTCCCTCTAATTCGCTCAATCACATGGCGTTTCGCGTCGACTCCTTCGATGACGTAAAAACACTGAATGGAAAGCTTGAGACAGACGGCGTCAAAATACTCCCTTTGTGCCATGGCAATACACTTTCACTATATTTCGCAGATCCAGAAGGCAATGGCCTTGAAGTTTTTTGGGATACGCCCTGGCACGTGGCTCAACCCGACGGCATTGTCTGGGATACTAAGCTCGATGAAAAACAGGCGCTAGCATGGGTAGAGGAAACTTTTCGTAATAAGCCTGAATTCGGTAAGCGCGAAGATGTAACAGGTGATTGGGTTAACAGACCCTAACTTTCCCGATTGCGTCAGAGGTTACAACGCTACTACAAATTTCATGAAGAACTAATATGGTTTGTGAATTTCTGCGCGGTGTGACCTATGCTGAAAAAAATCAAAACCTTTAAAACGAAGATACTCTCGCCGCACACGCACACTTGCCAATTGTGTGGCCGAGCGCGTAACGACCCGCCCTCTCCTCTATTCCCCTTATGCACTGATTCTTTTCGGTATCAGGAAACAATCGTCACTCTCTTTAAAGGATCACTCTCATTCAGCACCGACTCGAAGCCTTCTGCCAACGCAGTGCTCGCGTCTGCACAGGCCGACCAATACTCAATTCGCTCGGCTTGGGACATTTTCTTGAAGTCGCCACGATCAGGTATCTTTTTTAACGGCAATCGCCTCAGGTAAGATTCTGAAGGGGCAAGCAGTACAACGCGATCCATAAGAGAAGTTTGATCTTGACGCCAGCCTAACATTTTGTCGAACCAGCCTTTGATGACACGGTCAGTAAAATGCGGGTAAAGAATAAGACCGTTATCAGCATAGTTGCCAAGGTCAAAATGGTAGTCAATCACGCCACCATCCCAGTACTGCCCATGAGGTGCACCAGGCACATTACGTTGACCCGACATCAAGAACGGTATCGAACCGCTCGCGACTAAAGCTGGTTTCAGGTTGTCCACAGAAAGCGGTATATGAAGAGTATCAAAATCTCGAAACTGAAAACTACCACTGGGCCCACTACTGAATACGACTCGCTGAAACCCTTTAGCTAAAAAACGTCGGTTTAACATATTACCAATAGCCGACAAACCCATGCCAGCACCTAATGCCAGACCACGGCGGTTGTTATTCAGACCGAGCCCTCTAGACGTGACGATATGGGTAGTAAAGCGTGCGTGGTTACATAAGTAACCTATCAGTTTATCGTCACAGTATCCCTCAATGATCCCATTACATAGTTCATCTACAATCTCACCTGCTGCTCGAGGATCGTTCTCCGCCCAGCGCTGGTTCAAATACAGATCCTGCAATCTTGTCAATGATCTAAGCGGTGATGGAGCGGCTAGTGCGGAATTTCGCCAGCTACCAATTGAGGAGCCGTACAACGCCATGGGATGATCAGAACGTTGTAGGTAATCACCAAACAAAAACCTGTCGAGGTGAACCAACCCAAGCATCTTTGCGCCGCCGCTAGCCCCTATCAGGGTTGAGAATATACTCGGCGCCCAGCCGTGCTTTGCCAATTTTTCTGCAGCCGTTTTACCGGCCAGGATGGTTAAGGGGAACGAACTCACGATCTGTCTGCTTGATCAATTAAAGTCGAGCGCATACTACA
The DNA here is from genome assembly GCA_047629195.1 of Candidatus Azotimanducaceae bacterium. Taxonomy (GTDB): domain Bacteria; phylum Pseudomonadota; class Gammaproteobacteria; order Pseudomonadales; family Azotimanducaceae; genus UBA4582. The sequence goes on along the minus strand of JBLHWY010000115.1, from coordinate 7,392 downwards.
GCAAGCGTTGTGCGTGTCCAATCGCGGTCATGCCCATTCCCCTTTACTTCTCACTTTAAAGTTACGCCATGCCGGGTCGCCAACTGCCGTGAAATCCAAAAGGAACTCGATGGTCGAGGCGAACCGTCGCTACGGGACCATTGTGAACAGCTTGCGCGTTCAGAATAACCAGATCGGAGTTCTTCGTTGCTTCCTTATAAACAGTTGCCAAGAGCCAACCCTCTCCTTCTTCAGCCTCTTTTGACTCAGGCACAAACACGGGTTCAGAAACACCATTCCCCATGCCGGCATCCCATGTACTGGTGTGACCCGAATCAAGATTCATATGTGTAATTTCATTAAAAAGCCCACCATCGCCTCGCTGCCGTTTTGACGCAGCAGCGATGTATCCATGCTGATGACGCCGAGCAGTAAAGCGTTCATCAAATCGTGGAAATTCTGAGGCGACATCAAGCAATTGCTCTTGATATACCTCGCTATTTTTCAAGTTAATGTGCCAGCGCACCAACTTACCCTGTGCTTGCGCATGCGAGGGTAGACTGCCATCGAGCAGGGGGAAATTGGGTGCAACAGCAAATTCAATCGTGTCGATCGTTATTTGCTCCCCCTCGTTCCAACCATTCAAGTAGTGGAAAACAAAACAAATTGGCCCTTCTATCCAACGCATCTCAGAAACAGGCGCGCCCCGCTTCAATACGCCAATATGAGTTCCTTGTGCTGCATCAAAAGCGTAAGGGGATCCAATTTTTACTGCCCGCTCCATATCAAAAGTTAATGGGAAAATTGGGAACAACACATAATCATTTGTCAGTACAAAGTCGTGGACCATCGCGGCGAAAGGCGTTTCGAATTCATCAGAGCGAAGCACTACACCTGCTTTGTCGACAACGTGATAAGACATGGTTGGGCTGCCAGCATAGCCCGTCATATAACCAAATCCGTGCAACTCACCGGTCGCAGGATCAATTTTTGGGTGCGCAGTCATCGCACCAGATAAATCGCTGCCGCTCGCTGCATATCCTTTCGATTCCAAGGTCATCGGTTCAAGTTCGAATGGATGACTGCCTTCATCCAACGCCAATAACTGATCGGCATGCCAAATTATGTGTGTGTTGGCCAGGCCATTCTCATTATCAGATAAAAGTTTACCAGAGACAGGGTCAGGTTTTCGAACCCGAGGCATGCTCTTACCCTTTGCGAGTTCAGTCAGGTGTTTTGGCGTTTCCACCCATCGATTTAGATAGTCAACACGACCATTCTTAAAATGGAAAGCATGTACCATGCCATCACCACCAAACCAGTGATAAGGTCCTGTGGGCGCATATTTAGGATTCGGGCCATTTCGATACAAAGACCCCAAAAGCCCTTTTGGCAATGAACCATCAATAACCAAATCCTGGATCTGGGCTTCAAAATTAACCGGTGCGAAATTACCTCTTAACTGAGGATGGTTTGGAAAAGGTGCTGCCATGATCATTCCTTGTTTTATTTGCTTCTAGTTCACGCAAAAAGTCATCATTGAAAATGAACTACTCAGCGTACTATTGACTATACATTATCAAAATAACAATCGGCGTTGACAGCAAAATGAGAAGCTTCGCGCCGGCCACTTTTACTTGAAAATAACCGTATAGCATGCCACATTCTCATCACAAATCACTTATCTGCTAACTCAACCGCCAGACCAATGTGGGAATTTTCGCTAGAAATGAAAAGAATTGGATCAACTGCCAGCAAATTATTACCACTACTCGCGCTAGTTTTTACCCCAGCATACGGATTGAATGAAATTCAAACAGAGGTAAAAAGCGTACTCGCGCAGGTGGCAACCATCAATGATGAGTGTTGGGCGTATACGCTAAACGGCACACTAAACGATGGCGGCAAGTTCTTAGCGACCCGCGACCCCGTTCGAGCTTCTGGCAAATTATGGTTGCTTGAACAAAGTGCCGGAGATGATCCTATTGCCACGCGTGAAAAGAATTTTCAAAAAGGTAGGGCACGTGATGAGAAAGCCCCCATTTCAGCCGCGATAGATTGGGAGACAGTGACTCTGTTGCGCAGTGACGAGTACACATCAGTCTATGGCTACACCCCTATTGCAAGAGACAACGAAGAAAAGGGGATGATTGAAAATCTTCAAGGACGCCTTTATCTGGATACAGCCAGTCAAGAACTGCAGCGGATTGAATGGACAGCAGTGAAGCCCTTCTCAGTGCGTTTTGGCGTAAGTGTTAAACACTTTAATTTGCAGGTTAATTACAAGCGATTTAACAGCAGCTTGTTACCGGTAACCAGCAATATGAATGTTAAAGCCGTGGCATTCGGCCTGAAAAAAATTGAGCAAAAGATTCAGATGAGCAATACCGGTTATTTCAATAGCTGCACCAATACACGTATTTAGAATATCTACAAAGAGTCCGCTTGTTATCACACTTGGTTTCAACTCATAACAGCAACCAATATCCGTAAAACTGAAATTAGGAGGCAACCATGAACTATGCAGATATCACCAAAGCCCATCTCTGGAGCAATGTGGATCAGGCTCACGATTTATTCACAGATATGCGACAAAACGATCCAGTAGCGCTGATTGAAACATCAGACTACAGACCCTTCTGGGCAGTAAGTAAACACGCTGATATTGTTAAAATAGAGCGTCAACACGACAAATTTCTTAATACTCAGAACTCAGTTTTAATCAGAAGTAAAGATGAAGATATCCGCGCGCAAAATCCTGTTCAAATGCGCACACTCATCAACATGGATGGCGCTGAGCACGCGACCTTTCGCAAACTGACGCAAGACTGGTTTTTGCCTCAGAATCTGAAAACCCTAGAGTCTAAGGTGGGTGATATCGCCGATTCGTTCGTCGACCGAATGCTAGCGACCGGCGGCGAATGTGATTTCGTTAACGATATTTCAGTTTGGTATCCACTTCGCGTCATTATGATGATTCTAGGCGTGCCTGAGAAAGACGAAGCACTAATGCTGAAGTTGACGCAGGAAATATTTGGCTCTGAAGATCCTGACATGCAACGCAAGGGACAAACAGACGAAGAGCGCTTCCAATTTATGATGGACTTCTTTAACTACTTTACTCAAATGACAGCGGATAGGCGCGCTAACCCAGGTGATGACGTCGCCAGCATCATTGCTAACGCAATCATCGATGACAAACCAATCGGCGATATGGAGGCGCTCGGTTACTACGTCATCATTGCAACTGCCGGACATGACACCACAAGCTCATCCACGGCAGGCGGCTTACTGGCGTTAATGCAAAACCCAGCGCAGATGAATAAGCTACGCAATGATCCGACCTTATTGCCTCAGGCAATAGAAGAGATGTTTCGTTGGGCGACGCCAGTGAAGCACTTCTTAAGAACTGCGACAGAAGATTACACATTGCGTGGCAAGTCGATAAAGGCAGGCGACCGCCTAATGATGATGTATGCATCAGGTAATCGTGATGAGGAGGTGTTCGATAAGCCCTTTGAATTTCAAATTGATCGCCGCCCCAACAAGCAAATTGCATTTGGTTTTGGTGTACATCGCTGCCTTGGACACCTGTTGGCGAAGATGGAAATGCAAGCATTCTTCAAGGCATTGCTGGAACGCACATCTGATATCGAACTAAACGGTGATCCCGCATGGATTCATGCAACTTTTGTCAGTGGATTAAAAAGATTACCGGTACGGTTTAAGGCTCGCTAAACATGACAAAGGAAATGCTTCTTTGTGCATTTGATATGAATTGTGTTGGACACCAATCACAAGGCCTCTGGCGACACCCGCGAGACCGATCTTCTGATTTCAATTCTCTGAAATATTGGCAGGATTTAGCACAGACATTGGAGCGAGGCCTGTTCGATGGCATTTTTCTGGCGGATGTTACCGGAATTTACGATGTCTACGGTGATTCGCCTGATGCAGCGCTGCGCAATGCAACTCAAGTGCCAACGAATGACCCATTCACGATTGTGCCTGTTATGGCCTCTGTCACGGACAACCTCTGCTTCGGCGTGACGGGCTCTATTCCTTACGAGCCACCCTATGCGTTCGCAAGACGGGTCAGTTCACTTGACCACTTAACAGAAGGCAGAGTGGGATGGAACATCGTTACGGGATACCTAGACAGTGCTGCAAAAGGCATCGGTCAAGAAAAAAAGGAAAAACACGACACACGGTACGACATTGCCGCCGAGTATATGCAAGTCGTGTATGGACTGTGGGAAGGAAGCTGGGAAGATGATGCTGTTGTTCGGGATAAAGAGCGTGGCATATTCACCGATCCTACAAAAGTGCATAAAATAAACCACGTCGGCGAATACTTTAAATTAGACGCAATTCATCTTTGCGAGCCATCCCCCCAACGTACTCCAGTTCTCTTTCAAGCAGGTTCGTCACCAAAAGGTCAAGCCTTTGCTGGCGCTCACGCTGAGTGTGTTTTTATTGGCGGTGACTCTCCCGAGGCGCAAGGCAGATCCGTTACAAGCCTGCGCGAGCAAGCAATGGCGCATGGTCGCAACCCGGATGATCTGAAAATCTTTGGAATGATCACCGTTGTTGTTGCCTCAACAAATCGAGAAGCAGAAGAAAAGTTAGCAGACTATAAACAATACGGCAGTGAAGAAGGTGCACTGGCAGTACTGTCCGGTTGGACCGGTATGGACTTCTTTACGTTGGATATAGATGCAACAGTAGAAGAGGTCGAATCCGACGCAATTCAGTCAGCGTTGAAAGGTCATGGCGCCCATACTGTGCGTGAGTGGGCGCAAGATCTCACTGTAGGAGGTGGGGGTAAAGTGATAACAGGCTCACCCGCAACAATTGCAGACAAACTACAACATTGGTTCGAAGTTTCCGGTATCGACGGCTTCAACCTGGCTTACACTGTCATGCCTGAATGTGTTGACGATTTTGTTGATCTCGTCGTGCCCGAACTTCAGGAACGTGGCATATTTAAGAGAAGCTATGAAACAGGCTCGTTTCGGGAAAAACTTTTCGGGAAATCAGCGAGACTTCAAGCACCCCATGTAGGCGCTACCTATCGCAAATAAACTGCCTTTAGTAAAGGTCAGCATGCTAACGACACTTGCCATGATTGCCTTTGCAGCAAATTCTGTGCTCTGCAGAATGTCACTTGGTGCCAACCTTATCGATGCTGCAAGTTTTAGTTCAATCCGATTAATATCCGGTACGGCAGGCCTCCTCTTTATCATTGTTGTGAGAGACAGGGCATTAAAGTTAACGCAGCCAAGACCACCCACAATCTTGGCGCTGGCTATTTACATGGTCTGTTTCTCATTCGCCTATCACTCGCTCAGCGCGGGATCTGGTGCATTGCTTTTATTCGGTTTCGTACAACTTACAATGTTGGGCACTGCTATCTATCGTGGGGAGAGGTTATCCCCTTTTGGTTGGACTGGACTGGCTATTGCCTTTAGTGGCCTTGTCTATCTGATGCTACCCGGCGTCGAAGCGCCATCGCCGATATATTCTGTATTCATGGCGGTGGCAGGTCTTGCTTGGGGTATCTACTCGATTCTGGGAGCCGATGGAAGCGATGCAACAACTTCTACCGCGACGAATTTCCTGTATGCAACACCACTGGCATTGCTCGTGAGTGTTGTCCAAATTGACGTAATGATTATCACTTGGCAGGGAGTGCTACTGAGTATCGCATCTGGGGCCATCACATCGGGTGTAGGTTATGCAATCTGGTATACAGCACTCAAGCATATTAAGGCAATCTCAGCCGCCATCATTCAGCTTTCTGTTCCGGCATTAGCTACGTTTGGAGGTGTCTTGTTTTTAGCTGAAGCACTAACGTTTCGTATCATTCTCGCAACAGTGCTTACCATCGGTGGTATCTCACTGGTCCTGACCATACCTGCTAAGCAGCGAATACTCTGAACCCATTACTGTAGCCTACAATTTAGTTAGAACTGAAAAGACTTGAAATCATGGATTTCAAAACAAGATTGTTCACTAGATGTTCTAAATAACGAGAATATAAAGACTTTTTGTGGGATAGTTCCAAAAAATCTTGCGCTAGACGAGTTAATTATTCATAGAGTTGATATATTTCGTCTATTAAAGTGTTTTAAAAATTGACCAAGTTACAGCAGGGATAGAATTGATGGAAAAAGAATCAGCAACATTTAATCCGCCCGTTTTCTACGGCGCCACATCTATTCTTGCGGCATTAGTCCTTACAGCTGCTGTATGGCCAAACGCTGTTGGGGAAATGTTCCAGGGACTCCAGAACAGTATAGTGACTAACGGAAGCTGGTATTACGTCTTGGTCGTTGCTGTGATTCTCGTCAGCGTGCTCATTTTTTCAGTGACTCGGTACGGCGACATCAAGCTCGGACCAGATCATATCGAGCCAGACTACAGCTACATGTCCTGGTTTGCCATGATGTTCTCGGCAGGAATGGGTATTGGTCTGATGTTTTTTGGCGTGTCAGAGCCGGTCATGCATTTTTTAACGCCCCCGACCGGCGAACCCGGCACTGTGGCAGCTGCACGTCAAGCGATGAAACTGACTTTTTTCCATTGGGGTATCCATGCCTGGGCCATGTATGCAGTCGTCGCTCTTATTCTTGCGTATTTTGGATATCGACATGATCTTCCTCTGACCATTCGGTCCGCTCTGTATCCAATATTCGGCGAGCGAATCTATGGCCCGCTTGGCGATGCTGTGGATATATTCGCCATTCTTTCTACCGTCACGGGCGTCGCGACCTCTCTTGGCTTTGGTGTTTTACAGATCAATTCAGGACTGAACTACCTATTTGACATCCCTTCAAATATAGCGGTGCAGGTCATACTCATTATCGGCACTACGATACTGGCTACAATTTCTGTAGTGATGGGACTTAATGCGGGTATTAAGCGGCTGTCAGAGCTCAACATTATACTGGCGATCATACTACTGATTTTAGTTCTGTCGTTGGGCCCAACCGTGCTTCTGTTGCAGGTATTTGTACAAAACACCGGTGACTATTTATCCGACCTTGTTTCCAAAACCTTCAACCTCTATGCATATACACCAACGGATTGGCTTGGCGGTTGGACTATTTTCTATTGGGGCTGGTGGCTGAGCTGGGCACCCTTCGTTGGATTATTCATTGCACGTATATCCCGCGGACGAACAATTCGAGAATTTGTCTTTGGCGTGCTACTCGGACCCACACTATTCACCCTGTTGTGGATGACGGTGTTTGGCAACAGCGCCATTGAGCTGATTCTTCATCAGGGGGCGGCGGAACTTGGCGATATGGTCAAGGCAGACCCAAGCGTCGCGCTGTTTCAGTTTTTCGAATACCTGCCAGGCACACAACTACTTTCTCTTGTTGCAGTCGTTATGGTGATTGTATTCTT
>JBLHWY010000114.1:0-21394 GCA_047629195.1 Candidatus Azotimanducaceae bacterium | reverse complement strand
TCTGCATGGGAAGATTACCTATACTGGCAGAAGCAAGACAAGAAAATACTCAATCGTGTTAATACACTTATCAAAGATATTAAACGAAGCCCTTTTGAGGGGATCGGAAAGCCAGAGCCATTGAAATACGCTCTTTCTGGATATTGGTCGCGGAGGATAAATGATGCCCATCGTATTGTTTACTCTGTAAAGGATGAATCAATATTCATCGCTCAACTTCGATATCACTACTAGTACACATAATAATAGGAGCAGCCGTGAAACGCTGCTTCCTGTTTGATTTGATTGTTATGTGTCGTTGTCACTGCCGTCAGACTCCACAAAGGGAATTTTGCCAGGAATCATTTGTTCTATATGTTCAACGAATCCATCAGTCCAATGGCCGGTCGGTGCTTCTTCCTCCCAGAATTTCTTCCATACTGGTAATGTCAGAACCGCTGCAGCTGCTTGCAAATGCGGTTCATTAGTATCACCTGTTCCTACTTCGAATCTGTTGTGTATATACGCCGATTCGAATATGTGAAATATTGATTTGCAATAAGAGTTCATTTCACTCCATTCATCCACAGTAAAATCAGGCGTTGGATTCTGCGCAGATTTTATCCAGCAGCGCATCATATCTGGATTGGAAACATTCATTTGGTGAAAGTCGGAAAACTTCAAAACCGTCTCAAGCGCAGAAGTCGCTCGCATAGATCGGGTATTTTGCTTAATTTGGAATGCAAGATAGATCAATGTAGCTACGTTGCTAGTGCAGCAACCAGCTCTCCAATACTTCCCTATTGAACCGAGAAGACTTATGTCGCCTGGGTTAAGCGCTTTATTCACTTTCATGTTCTGCAACACCCTGAGGCGTTGCCAGATGTGGATATTGAAGACTTTCTTAATGATCTGGTTGTAAACAGGAATTGCTCAATAAATACGCAGAAAATTGCGCTTAACTCGATAGTGTTCTTGTATAGGAACTTTCTTAAAAGAGAAGTGGAGGTGAATTTCTCCTACGCTAGGCCTTCAGTCAGAGTGCCGGTCGTTTTTACGCATTCGGAAACCTCCCAAATATTCCAACAACTCGACGGTGTTTACAAGCTGGTGGCGCAACTGCTTTATGGTTCAGGCATGAGGATTTCAGAGTGCTTAAATCTTCGGGTTAAAGATATTGATTTTGGAATGAATCATATTGTCGTCAGGCAAGGTAAAGGAAGAAAAGATAGGGTTACTATTTTGCCGGAAGTTTTAAAACCACAATTAGAAAAACAAATTGCAATTAGTCGACTGCGGCATGAGGAAGATCTGCTTAATGGTTGCGGTTTAGTCTATATGCCTGATGCGCTGGCAAGAAAATATCCGTCTGGCGCAAATTCGTTGACATGGAAGTTTGTCTTCTTTGCGCAGGGTGTGTCAGCCGATCCGCGTAGCGGGGAGGTTCGCCGGCATCACCTGTACACTCAAACGGTTGGAAGAAATATCAAACGCGGCATCTTGGCTGCTAATATTTATCAACATTCGGGCAGTCATACATTTCGTCATAGCTTTGCGACAAGGTTGTTAGAAGCAGGATATGACTTAAGAACAATTCAAGAATATCTGGGTCACTCAGATGTTAAAACCACAGAGATTTATACTCATGTTGTCAAACAGCTGCAAAGACCGGTAGTAAGTCCGTTAGATAGTGTTCGTGAAATTGGCGCAGTCTATCGTGCTGCTTAGTCGTTAGGCTCTACTCTCTGCATAGCGCGTGATTTCCTCTTTGACGATGGGTGCCAGTATGTAAAGCCCTATCAAATTTGGTATGGCAACGATAAACACAAGTGCGTCAGATAGATCAATCAATGCGTTTAGCTGTACTGCTGATCCAAGCACGATGAAAATACAAAAAACAAGCTTGAATGTAAGTTGTGTCATCGTGCCCTCACCAAACAGATAGGTGAACGCTTTCAGGCCATAGTAACTCCACGACAGCATGGTGGAAAATGCAAAGAGGATGGCTGCGATGGACAGGGGGATTGGCGACCATGAAAGTGTTGATTCAAACGCCCGAGTCGTCATTTCAATACCGCTGATACCGGAATTGGCCAGTAATGGGTCATAGACAGTGGTGATGATAACGAGGGCGGTGAGTGTGCAAACAACGACAGTATCAATAAAGGGTTCAAGCAAGGCAACGTAGCCTTCGGTTGCTGGGTAGTTAGTTTTTACTGCGCTATGGGCAATCGAGGCAGAACCTAGCCCGGCTTCGTTTGAAAATACTGCTCTTCTGAATCCAATGACAATGACGCCAATAATGCCGCCGGTTACACCATTAGGGCTGAATGCTCCTTGCCAGATAGCCTCGAAGGCCCAGAGCAATTTATCGGCATTCATCAAGATAATGATTATCGCAGCAACAGAATAGAGGATTGCCATAAACGGTACGAGTTTTTCTGTGACGCGGGCGATACTCTTGATGCCGCCTAGAATCACCACTGCGACAATGAGTGCCATAGCGAGTCCTACAACCCAAGCACGGCCCATAAACGGGCTCTGCTCGCCGCCAGTAACCGTAATAAATATCGCTGCGGCCTGGTTTGATTGAAACATGTTGCCGATGCCGAGGCAGCCGATGACCATCGCGAGGGCATAAAATATGCCGAGAGCCTTGCCTACATTGGGAAAGTTAAGATCTACCAGTCCTTGTTCTAAATAGTACATGGGTCCGCCAGAAACAGAGCCATCTGGGTTGGTTTTGCGATAGCGAACAGCCAGCGTGCATTCCGCAAATTTGGTAGACATGCCAAGGAGGCCGGCGGTGATAAGCCAGAAGGTTGCGCCAGGACCGCCCAATGAAATTGCAATGGCGACACCAGCGATGTTTCCCACGCCAACGGTGCCGGAAACCGCTGTCGCGAGCGCCTGAAATTGGGTCACTTCTCCCGGAGCATCTGGTGTTTTGTGCTTGCCAGCAGCCAGGGCAATGCCATGGCCGAAGCCGCGGACATTGATAAGCCCTAGATAGGCGGTAAAAAAGACGCCTCCCGCGACTAACCAAATGACGATAAGAGGTAAATCGGCATCTCCAATGGGTATTGAATAGAATATGAATCCGGAAACGGCGTCTGATATAGGTCTGATGATCGAATCGATAGTGAGATCGATTGGGATAGTCCTCTCAGCGCCTGGCTGAAGTGCAGATTGAAGAATAGTATTTACCCATAAGGCTGGTCATATCGCCAGCGAATCTGTATAGATTGACCCGTTGCGCCTGTCGACACTACAATCAAGCCTCTTTTGTTCAATTAAGTTACCGGAGACGTTCATGGCATATACCAATCCACAACACCTTATCTCGACAGAGGAGCTCGCGGGTGCCATGTCACAAAATGCTGAGAATCTGAAGATTTTCGATGTCACGGTTACGCTAGTCCCCAATCCGCCGGGTTATAAAGCGGTATCGGGTATTGAAGATTATGGTCAGGGTCATATTCCTGGGGCTGCATTTATGGATCTTGGGCGTGACCTGTCTGATACAACAAGCGGTTTTGGGTTTACGTTACCCAGCGCTGAACATTTGCAGGCGGCCTACCGTGCGGCAGGCGTCAATGATGATAGTCAGGTTGTGTTCTATAGTTCCGGCCACATGATGTGGGCCACCCGCGCCTGGTGGATGTTATACTCTTGCGGGCACAAAAATGTCGCGGTACTAGACGGCGGACTGGGCAAATGGAAATCGGAAGGCCGCGCGCTTGCGACTGAAGCTGGCAGCTACGAGCCAGGTCAAATGAATGTCAACCTTGACGCAGATCGCTGGGTCAATAAAGCGCAGACCGCAGCTGCCGTCGAAGATGGAGATGTTTGTACGATCAATGCTCTGGCGCCTGGCGTCTACTCTGGAGATGCAGATATGCATTATGGTAGAAGAGGTCACATCGAAAACAGTAAGAACCTCTACTACGATACAATGATGGAAGCTGGCTGTTTCAAACCAGCAGCTGAAATCAAACAGCTGTTCGAAGAAAAAGGGGTGTTGCAAAAGCCTAAGGTCATTGCGTATTGCGGTGGTGGAATCTCTGCAACAATTGATGCCATGGCATTGACGCTGATAGGCCATGAAAATGTTGCGATTTACGATGGTTCTATGAGCGAATGGGTGAAAGATGAAAGCCTGCCGTTGATCACAGGATCATAGCGGAGCCAGATAATACCCGTCTGCTACTCAACTAATTTTGACTAAAAGATTTATTAACTAAAGGAGCAAGAACCATGGCAGAAGCCTGGATTATAGACGCATGCAGAACCCCACGAGGGATTGGTAAGAAAGGCAAAGGTGCTCTGGCTGACGAGCATCCTCAACACCTGGGTGCGGCGGTACTGAAAGCACTACACGATAGAGTGGGATTCGAAACCGCTGACGTTGATGACATTATCTTTGGCACTAGCTCGCAACGTGGCCAGCAAAGTGGTGACCTGGCAAGAATGGCCGCATTGGATGCAGGCTATGACGTCAGAGCAAGTGGCGTGACGCTAGATAGATTCTGTGGCTCAGGTATTACATCTGTGAATATTGCTGCAGCAAATATCATGTCCGGTATGGAAGATCTATGCATCGGTGGTGGCGCTGAAATGATGTCTACCTTTGGTCAGGGCGGTGGTAATAGCTCTCCTTTTCTAGACAATGACAATTTCAGGTTGAGAGCAGCTCACCCGCAGCCACATCAAGGCGTATGTGCTGATGCGATTGCGACACTTGAAGGCATCAGTCGTACTGCATTAGATGAGCTCGCGGTTGTTTCTCAGCAGCGTGCAGACCATGCGATTAAAAATGGTTACTTTGACAAGTCGTTGATACCTGTACATAAGTTAGACGGTAGCATTGCGCTTGATCATGAGGAATTTCCGCGTCCACAGACAACGATTGAAACGCTCTCTGGCCTGGATCCTTCTTTCGCTCGTATGGCAGATATTCCGCTGGATGAATCCGGCACAACATTCCGTAAACTGGTAAATCAGAAGTTTCCAGATTTGGATATTCAGCATTTTCATCACGCGGGGAATTCCTCCGGTGTTGTTGATGGTGCTGGTGCTGTTCTTCTGTCCTCGGCGGATTATGCCAAGGCGCATGGAATGAAGCCTCGCGCGCGAATCGTTGCCATGTGCAACATGGGCGATTCACCTACGTTAATGTTGAATGCACCTGTGCCCGCAGCTAGAAAAGTGTTGGCTAAAGCAGGTATGACTATCGACGATATCGATTTGTTCGAAATCAATGAAGCCTTTTCTGTTGTGGCAGAGAAATTTATTCGTGATCTTAATCTCGACCGAGATAAGGTGAACGTTAATGGCGGCGCAATGGCACTAGGGCACCCAATTGGTGCGACGGGTTCCATGCTCATTGGTACTGTGCTTGATGAACTCGAACGTCGTGATCAGCAGTTTGGTCTTGTGACTATGTGTGCTGCTGGCGGAATGGCGCCTGCGATCATTATTGAACGGATATAAACATCTGGCCGACATCATTCGATGTTTTTTAGAAGGTTATTAGAAGTTCAGTAAAAGTTCGATAGAAAGTAGATACGATAACAGCCCGGGTTGCTTTAGATTCTTTAAGCAATCTGGGTTTGTTGTTTTTGGTCTCTATTAGACGAGCCCAGTCTCGTTAATTCAAGCATTCGGCGAATCGAACTCTATGAGTTATTTCAGAATTTTCAAGTTTCCTACTCTACTGTTGGCTGGCGCATCCGCGTTCAGCATGTCTACTCTTTTTAGTGCGATGAAACCTGTTTTGCTCACGCGTTTTGTCGAACAGGCTGGCTTCGGCGAGTCACTTGCGGGTCTTATTGTTGCAATGCCTTATGTTGGCATTGCCTTATCTTCACTAATTCTAAATCGCCTGCTTGGCATTATGCCGCTTCGGCTTTTGGTCATTGTTTTTGGCACGCTGCTGACGACCTCAGAGTTTGCGAGTGCCTATCTATTTGAAACGACTACGCTGATTATTCCGCTTCAGTTTTTGGCAGGGATCTCAGTTGGTGTACTTACGGGTGGTGTCTCCAGAATTATTGCGACTAAGCCGCTGGCGGATGAAATGTTTGGCTTTGTGGATATGGCGGCCGTGTTCTTAATGTCGTTCATGATTGCGGGCGTAGGGGCGGCTATCGGTGCCTTTGGGCTTGAAGGTGGCTATTTATTTGCGGCAGTTGTGTCCTTTATCTATACCTTGATTATGTTGGTTCATCGCTCTGGTTCTGATAATGATGGGGGCATTGTTAAGTTTCGTGAGCCGTTAAAATTCGCGCTGCGACCGATCTCTGTGATTTTTATGGGTATGCTGTTCGTGACCTGTAGTGGCTTTGGTTTTGCCTTCCTTTTTACCATCGCGATTGATCTTGGTATGGACTACGCTTCAGCGGGTTCCTTTATTGGTACGCTAGTGCTCGCTTCTGCCTTAGCCTGTCAACTTGGCGGATGGTGCAGTGGTAAGTTTGGTCCCTACCGTCCGCTTGCGGGTGCTTATATTGTCTGCGGTATTGGTTGGTATATCGCTATTAATGCCGATAGCCAACTTGTGTTTATGGCTGCCTTGGTGCCGGCCATATTTTCGCTGCAATTTAATTTTCCCATTCTATTAGCACTCTCCGGGTCGTTGGATAAAGAAGGGCAATGGGCAGCGATTGCGACGCCCTTATTGATGAGTGGGTTTGCATGGGCGGCCATAACAGCGGGAGCCATTGTGACTGTATGGGGAATTCCTGCGCTAGCGACTGCTACGGGAGCAGGGTTGCTGGTTTGTCTGTTGTTGCTCATCCCGTCTAGAGAAAAGGTTCAATGACACGCAAGGATGAGCCGGTCGATTTTGACAAGTGGTTCGTTCCGTTACTTTGTCTTAATTTCTTTGTCTGGGTTTTAGCGCGTTGTATCTCTGATTCAAATCTAGATCCTTACGGCGATATGCTAGAGAACTTTGCTTGGGGGCAAGAGTTTAGTTGGGGTACGCATAAACATCCGCCGCTCACTGGGTGGGTTGCCGGGCTTTGGTTTTCTGTTATGCCCCGTTATGACACGGCCTATCATTTGTTGTCCTACCTAAATGTGATGCTTGGATTGCTTGGCATGTACCGGGTAGCGATAGCCATGGGGTTTGCCCGAATAGCGGCACCTTCAGTTTTGCTGTTAGCTATGGCGCTTCCTTATAGTACGTTAGCAGTCAAATTTAACGCGAATGCAATATTGCTGTCGCTGTGGCCTTGGGTTGTTTTCGGCTGGCTGAAAAGCCAACAAGAATCCTCTGCGAAGCAGTTCGGCTGGTCTATCTTTTTTGGTGTAGTCAGTGCTCTTGCGCTCTTGGGGAAGTATTACTCGGGTGTACTGATGGTTGGGTTGTTGTTGGCGAGCTTTAGTTCTGTAGCGGGGCGGCACTGGCTGCAATCCTACAAACCCTGGCTTGCGGGGTCTGTATTTTGCATTCTATTAGTGCCGCATCTCTTATGGCTAACTGACAATGACTACATTTCGATAGCTTATATATCTGCGCAGTCAAATAGTAATGGCGCCTACCGGGAGCTTTTTAAATTTGCTTTGGCACCTATTTTCTATTGGCTGATTCCGTGGGTTTTTTGTTCATGGATCAGTAGTGCTGGTGCTAAATCGGTTGGTTCGCGTTGGGTTGCATTCGTTAAAAACCTGGGCGCTGCTTGGTATTGTAAAGGTTGGGGTGACTCGTTATTTTGGCTGGTCATGCTTCCATGGTTGATCACGCTTGTGTTTGGCGCGTTGGGTATTGTTGCGCTGTCACTACCCTGGGCAATACCACTCGGGTTTGGCTTTCCATTGCTGTGGCTGCGTAATTTATGGGATTTTGATTCGACGTCGATTACGCATCTTAATCTTAAGGTCCAACGTGGTCTTACCATATGGTTGCTGCTGGTGCTGATCGTGAGTCCAATCTACGCTTGGCAGGAGGGTAATTCTGAAAGTAAAAATTATTATCTGCCGCGTTCAGAAGCCGCGGAAGCGATTCTAGATCAATGGCAGGTGTTGGTGCCGGACGAAAAGCTCAGTTGGGTTGGCGGTCATTGGGCAGAGAATGCACTTGTTGCATTTTATGGTGATCCAAATATTAGAATTATCCCTGGCATGCCTGATAGCGTAGCGGCAAATGCACTCGGTGGTTTGAAATGGCAAGGCAAAGCGGGATTGCTGCTCTGCCCTGGGAAATTTGCCGCGAGACCTGCTGCGACCCAATGCCGAAATGAAGTTCGCGCCTGGTTGGATGGTAATAATTTTCCAGTTCGAGAGTTCAAGCTAAGTGTGAAAAAAACGGGATACAGATTTTCAATCGATTGGGATTTTGAATACGTAGGTTTTATATACCTGCCAGATAAAGGTGAACGAGATAATGACGATTAGATATGGCGTGATTGGTACTGGCATGATGGGTTGTGAACATATTCGCAACATTGTTCAGATTGATTCAGCATCTGTTGTTGCGATCGCTGACCCAAATGAAAAATCGCGTTCATGGGGTGTGAAAGCTTGTCAGGGTAAATTTAGTCCGACAGTTTATACAGACTATAAAGACCTGTTGGCGAATGACGAAGTCGATGCTGTTGTTGTTGCCTCTCCAAATTTCACCCATATTGATGTGATGAAAGATATCTTCAGCACTCATAAACATGTGCTGCTTGAGAAGCCCATGTGTACAACAGTGGCGGACTCGAACGAATTAAAGGCAATGGCGTCACGCCACCAGGGTATTGTTTGGGTCGGACTTGAATATCGATACATGACGCCAATTATGCGCTTTCTTGAGGAATTGAGTGATGACTCTATCGGCGATATCAAAATGTTTTTTATCCGTGAGCATCGCTTTCCTTTTTTGAAAAAGGTAGGTGACTGGAATCGTTTCAACCGAAATAGTGGCGGCACGCTTGTTGAAAAATGCTGCCATTTTTTCGATATGATGAATTTGGTTATCAAGTCGAAGCCGATACGCGTATTTGCGTCGGGCGCACAAGATGTGAATCACCTCGATGAGCTTTATGATGGTGAAGTACCGGATATTCTCGATAATGCCTTTGTAATCGTAGATTATGAGAATGGCGCGAGAGCGTGTCTTGATTTGTGCATGTTTGCAGAAGGTGGCCGAAATGAACAAGAGCTTGTCGCCACAGGTTCAAAGGGTAAACTTGAGGTCACCATTCCTGAGGGCTTGATGACAAGGGCGGGGCGCGAGTACGGACAATTCACTTCTGAGGTAATAGGCCTTGATCCACGAGTCAAAGAAGTGGGGCTACATCATGGCGCTAGCTACCTTGAACATCTCGATTTTATTCATTGCATTGCGAATCAACTGCCGCCAAAGGTCACTGTCGAGGATGGATTGTTGTCAGTTGCTATGGGTGTCGCCGCGCAAGAATCTATCCAACAAGGGGTACCGATACACCTTGCAGATCTTCTCTAGACTCTGCAACACTGGTATTGTGCGCACTCCTTCATGATAGTTGATCACATGTCTCGATTTTCAAGTTTTTCTTTGTGTTCTTTTTTCTCTTCTTGTTGCTCTTCTTGTTGCTCTTCCTTTTTGGTTGGGGCCCTCCTTTTAGTCGCTGCTAAGCCTGTCTTGGCTGAGCAAGAGATTACCTTACCCAGGTCGATGTCTTGGAGTGCTTACAATTTGGGTACGACGGGTTACAACCAAGCAGTTGCTATTGGCAAAGTGTTAAAGGACAAACATGGTGTCAATCTTAGGGTTATTCCTGGGAAAAACGATATTTCCAGATTCCTCCCGTTAAAAAAGGGCAGGGTGCAATTTACCGCAACAGGTGTTGCGACCTATTTCGCTCAGGAAGGTATGTTTCAGTTTGCGCATCGTGCCTGGGGACCCTTGCCCATTCGAATCACCATGATGTCGAATGGATTGTCTAACCAGTCGGTTGCTGTTGCCAAAGATACCGGCGTGAAGGAGTTTTCGCAGCTTCGCGGTAAGCGCATACCATGGGTTAGAGGCGCGCCAGCGCTTAATATATCTACCGAGGCGATTCTTGCATGTGGCGGTTTAACTTGGGATGACGTGACAAAAGTTGAATATCCGGGTTACGCGGCGATGTGGAATGGGGTCGTTGAAGATCAAATTGACGTGGCGTATGCCACCACCGTGAGCGGGCCGACTAGAAAGCTGGAAGCGAGCCCAAGAGGAATATTTTGGCCGCCGCTACCCCATGCCGACGAAGGATGTTGGAGCCGTTTGAAAAAAATCGCCCCCTATTTTGTACCGCACATTGCGACCCGTGGCGCTGCTATTTCAGATGCCAATCCGCATGAAGGTGCTACCTACCCGTACCCTATTCTTGTTTCACTTGCGAGTCAGAAAGATGAGATGGTCTATTCTCTCGCTAAGGCGATACACCTGGGTTATGAAGACTTTAAAGACGCTGACCCAGGTGCCATAGGTTGGGCGCTCTCGTTACAACAGTTTGATTGGGTGGTGCCTTACCATGGTGCTGCAGTCAAGTATTACAAAGAGCTGGGAGTGTGGACACCAGAACACAGTGTTCATAACGATAAACTAATAGAGCGGCAGGAAGTGTTAGGTGATGCATGGCAAACATTGCAGGACCTGAGTATCGAAGATGATGATGAATACGCTGCGCTCTGGCTACAGCTTCGGAAACTAAGGTTAAGTACCGCTGGTTTTGACCCTATCTGGTAGCGAATAGCAGCTATAGCAACTGAACTAACTAGACCAACTACACCAACTACACGAGCCCGAAAAAGAGTAGCCCCATGACAAAATTACGCGCCACCGACGGAATGCTGGGTATTTTGCTTGCTGCAACTGCGGTGATTGTCTCATTGCTGGCAATGGACAGTCTCAGAGTCTTGGGCGCACCACTATTTTCCAGCATTGTCTTTTTAGAGACTCAGTACTTTTACCTCGTGCTCATGTTTCTCATGCCACTCGGGTTCTTGCTTTACAGATCAAACCAGAAAGTCGATTTGTTGCCGCTAGATATACTGCTCGCGCTGGTGAATTTTGGCGCCTGTGGTTGGCTTTACTGGCACTCTGAACAAATTCTCGATGAAGGATGGGAATTTGGCGCTCCCCAGCAAGCGATATGGGTTTCTTATGTCCTGTGGGCTTGCGCGCTTGAGACCGTTCGACGGGTCGCTGGTTGGTCTTTGTTTATATTGGTATTCGTCTTCTCGCTTTATCCTCTTGCGGCAGAACAAATGCCGGATGCGCTGTCTGGCATGTCTGTCTCACTGTCCGACACTGCGATATATCACGCGATGAGTAGTGAAAGCGTGCTTGGCTTACCTTTTCGAGCGTTTGCCAATTTGGTGATTGGGTTTCTGGTATTTGGTGTCGCCCTTAAGTGTACTGGCGGTGGTCAGTTTTTTATTGATCTCGCATTTGCGTTGTTAGGTCGCGTGCGCGGTGGCCCGGCAAAAGTTGCGATATTGTCCAGTGGTCTTATGGGTTCGATGAGTGGAAGTGTTGTGACGAACGTTCTCACGACAGGTCAATTAACTATTCCAGCGATGAAGCGGTCAGGATTTAGTTCGACCGCAGCTGGTGGCATTGAAGCCTGTGCCTCAACTGGCGGGGTACTGCTACCTCCGGTGATGGGTTCTACTGCTTTTGTTATGGCAACGTTCCTCGGTATGCCTTACTACGATGTTGCTTTGGCCGCGGCAATTCCTGCGGTGCTGTACTTTGTTGCGCTTTTTATGCAGCTAGATGCCTTTGCAGCAAGGGAGAATTTGAAAGGTGCTGCAGAAGACCAAATACCTGATTTGATCGAGACAATTAGAAACGGTTGGTACTATCTCGGTGCGTTTGCGGTGCTTGTAGTGCTGTTATTGGTGATGCAAAGAGAAGCACTTGCGCCCTGGCTTTCTACTCTTGTGCTGCTAATTTTGAACCAGTTTTCTAAACGCCATCGATGGGGCGTGAAAGAGGTTTACGTGTTCCTCGTTTCTACTGGCGTACTTTTTGTTGAGCTGCTGATAGTGTTAAGTGGCGTTGGACTCATTGTGGGGGCGCTATCACTGACAGGCTTGTCTGGCACCCTCGTAAATGAACTTCTGTTCCTTGCCGGTGGGTCAACTCTGATTCTCTTATTGATGGGTGCGTTGACAAGCTTCATTTTAGGTATTGGAATGACTGTGACCGCAGCTTACATATTCTTGGCGATTGTCCTCGCGCCAGCGTTGATACAGGGTGGGCTGGAGCCATTAAGCGTGCATCTGTTCATTCTTTACTGTGGCATGCTGTCGTTCATCACACCTCCTGTTGCATTGGGCGCTTTTGCCGCAGCGACGATCGCTGGCTCTAAGCCAATGGCCACCGGTGTGAAAGCGATGCAATTTGGTATTGCGTCCTACTGCATTCCTTTCTTCTTTGTGTTGCAGCCAGCGTTAATCTTGAACGGTACGCCGGTTGAGATTGTGCTCGCGGTCGCTGAGACATTGGCTGGCGTCTGGCTGATAGCCGCGGGTGTTCAAGGATATCTGCAGTTTTATGGTGTGGTTAAAGGTTCACTTGCTCGATTTGCGCTGGCATTAGCAGGTTTACTCATTGCAACGCCAGGTCTTGAGAACGTAGGTGTGGATGTATCAAACATCGCGCTGGGGTCCGTGGGCGTGGTGATGGGTGTCATTGCATTGCTCATGTCGACAATGATCGCCAGAAAGGCCGCCCCAGTGCTTTAACAAACCTGTGCTAGCGTCCTTAAGGTAAAAAAAAAGTTCAAGCATCAGGTTCGCCATGTCTGGTCTGAACGCCTTTTGAGTACATCGAAAAGAGCCGTGCATCTGACCCCCATTGAGAGGTCAAGTCAGATGCTTCGAACTCAGGCGAAGCCAATAAATGCTGCACAGCTCGATCCAGTTGCGCTAGTTGCTCCACTGATCCATCGTGCTGCTTGAGGAGTTGGCTAGCTTTCTCAGCGAGTTGAGTTGACGCTGCTGATGTGTCTGAAGCAGCGTGATAATTCGACAGTGCCGAGAGTAGCGCAACATAGATATAGTAAGGCTCACAATCAGCGAACATCGGCACTCGGCTGAGGTCGCTGAGCGTTGAAAAACTTGCACCATTGAACTCAGCTTCACCTTGACTCAACTCGGGTAAAAACCTGGGCGTTGGTTTGTGGAAAAGACTGATTTTACTATCCGATGCATTTACCGTGACGTATTTTGCGCTCGGACCTCTGCCCACTTTAAGTATCAGCGCCTCTACAAATTGGCTGGCGGCGACCCAGGTTTTGACGCCGTAAAGGCAATCATCTTCGATTGTGACGCCCGGCTTTCTTTCGCCTTCACTTCTATCCTCAGATGCCGCATAGGCTAGCCAGTTGTGGTTTTTGACTTCTGTAGCGCTGTCCAGTTCGGTAAAGGTTGCCCTGATAGCAGCTTGATACCCTGCGATAAAGATAAAAGAAGGGTTAACGTTTAAACACAGCTTGCCCCCAATCATCGCGAGTTCCTTTGGACCTGCTAAGACCTTGTGTTTGTTTACCTCAGCTTTCCATGCTTTGAAATATCCTGCCTCATTCATGCGTAAATGCCCTTCTATTTGTTTTTCTGGCTTTATATCCGAGTATTGAAGGCCTAGATCTCCAGGGTGTAATATACCTTTTCCTACATGAATGAGTAAGAAAATGACCGCACCTGTATTCGGATATCGTTCTACCGCGCTTGATGTTGTAGTGGACGTCGACCTTTCTAGCAAAAATGCAATCATCACCGGTGGCTATTCCGGCATTGGATACGAAACAGTCATTGCGCTGACAACTGCTGGCGCCCAAGTTACGATAGCAGGGCGAGACATTGATAGAGCAAATAAGGCAGCAGACGAGATTAACGCAATGAATCTAAAGGGTTCTGTTGCTACCGCGAAACTAGACCTTGGTTCGCTTGAAAGCGCAGCCGCATTTGCTAGCGCCTATTCAAGCAGTCATGAATGTCTGGATATCCTGATTAATAATGCTGCTGTGATGGCATGTCCGCAAGAACAAACTGCTGATGGGTTTGAAATGCAATTCGGTACCAATCATCTTGGCCATTATGCATTAGTCAGGTTGTTGCTACCAAAATTATTGGCGTCAGCAGGCGCACGGGTTGTTTGTCTCAGTTCGACCGGCCACATGATTAGCCCGGTTGTTTTCGATGATATCAATTTTGAAAACAGAGCTTATGATCCATGGGCGAGTTATGGTCAGGCTAAGTCTGCTAACAGCTTGACCGCAGTTGCGATTCAAACGCTTTATGCTGATCAAGGGGTGGAGGCTTTTGCCGTGCATCCAGGTGGCATAATGACCTCGCTGCAAAGGCACATGTCGAAGGCTGATATTGAATCCAGAGGATGGGTTGATACTGAAGGTAATGTGAATGAACGCTTTAAGACGGTCGCTGAGGGTGCGTCGACCTCAACCTGGGCAGCAACCGCGCCTGAACTAAAAGGGCAAGGTGGTGTTTATCTAGAGGATTGCGGTTTTGCTGAAATTTGCGAATCCAGACCCGAGTTTCCCAAGGGTGTGATCAGCTATGCAGTGGACAAAGATCAAGCCAACAGATTGTGGCAGTTAAGCGAAGAGATGATTGAAACTAAGCTGCCAGGCTACTTTTCCTGATCTAGTGTAGGGCAAAAATCTCTAATTGAGATCTGCGCTCTTCCAGTATCGGGTACCTTTGACCATTGCCTGTAACACTAGGCCACTTTTTGTAATCTGGTAGACCGTCACATTGCTGCCGGCTGTTTCGCCGCCAACTGCGGCACCTATGTCGTCAGAAATCACGGCGGCACCAGCTTGTCCACCGAAGGTCCAGCCTCTATCAACAAATCGCCGTAACGCGGCTTTTTTGTGGAAAACAAAGACTACCCGGAAGTCTTTGATGCCAGCGCCGAGCCCAAAACCGATTTCGCCCATGTTCATATAAGTGTTTTTGCCGGATTTTCTATCCTGCACAACACCTGTGCCGCCGCCAAAGCTGGCAAACAGTAGGTTTAGGTTAGCGTTGGAAAAGACTGCGTGCCCGGTTGCATTTTCGATCTGCGCTTTAACATCCGGTTTCACTTCGTAAAGTTGTTCTAAAACATCTTGGCGCATGGACAAAATAGCTTCACGTCGCTCAACAGCGTCACTGCTGAGATTTTTCTCACCAACGGTCGTACATTGCGTAAGAAGCACAGTCAGCGTAACGAGCACAAGCCGTTGAAGGTAGAACATGGTTTAGCTCCAGAATTTAAGATGCATCGCTGCTAACAAAGTTCATCGAAACTGAATTAACACAATGCCTTGTGTTCTTCGCGGTTATTCTCTCACCTTCGAAGACGTGACCTAGGTGCCCATCGCAGTTTGCACATAGAATTTCTACCCGGCTACCATCGGCGTCAGCGACGCGCTTTACAGCGTCATCTATTTCATCATCAAAACTAGGCCAGCCACAGTGAGACTGAAACTTATCTTCCGAGCGGTACAGTGCCGCGTCACATTGTTTGCAAGTATATAAACCACCATCAAAAAAGTTGTCATAGGCACCGGTAAAGGGTGCTTCGGTTCCCTTATTGATAATGATATAGGTCTCTTCGGGAGATAGCGCGTTATATTCTTTGGACATAGTTTTACCTTTTGCCTTTACCTTTAATGTTGAGAGGATTCATGATTTGATGTGTGCCAATGATGACATAGCCGGTTGTGCGGCGTAACTTATGACTGAAATATATACGATATTTGGTGGAGAGCTTAGCTATTTTACACGCAAGCTTGAAGCTGCGATGGTGTTTTACGACGCTCGCTTTGTTATGAAGAATAAAAATGAAGAAGATCCGAGCCACATCGAACTACGTTCTGGTACCCACCAGGTGCCCGTGCTGCTTACGCCTGAAAATTGGATGATTGGTGATACTACACCGATTATGCATTTAATGGATTCTAGGTTTCCAGCAAAAGCCCTGTATCCGGCAGGTCCGCTTGGAATATTAGTCCAGATAGTGGAAGAGTATTTCGATGAGTGGGTTGCAAGAACAATGGTTCATTACCGATGGCATTATCCTCGCAGTGCTCAATTTGCCTCTATGAAAATGGCGAACGGTAATGAAGAAATCGCAAAGAGAGTGCGTGAATGGGGCCCGCGGGCCTGCCGCGCTACGGGCACAGATTCTGAGCATCAACGTACCGCTGCAGAAGCGGAATTTAAGAGAATACTGACGGCGATGGAGACACAACTGGACTCTACGCCCTACTTATTGGGGGGGCGGCCAACGGCGGTTGACTGTGTTGTACTCGGTAGCCTTTGGGCCCATATCAATATGGACCCTGATCCAAAAGAAATGCTGCAGGCATTTCCTCGAGTTTTGGCATGGTGCGAAGGTGAAGCGCAGACGTGGGATGGTCAGGGTGTGATTGCCCCATTTCCTGAATCTACTGGTTTTGCGCGATTTATTCTGGCAGAGATGCAAACAACGTATCAACCCTACATACTCGCGAATAGCGAAGCACAAGAACATCAGGCGAAAGCTTTTCATACAGAGATCTATGGCGAAGATGTGAGTTTTCTGTCTCGCTCTTACCCAGAGAAGTCTCGACAGATGATAATCGACAAGATCGGTACTCTGACAAATAGAGACGAGTCGCAGCAGGTGCTAGATTGGCTGGCGGCGGTTGCACTCAACCGATGTTTTGTTGGCTAAATTTATTAGCACGCAATCTGCAACACAAATAATTTTTACTAGCGTGATGTGACCTTGTTTGATCAAAGGTTTAACGCTGGTTCTACATTCGCTTAACTTGGAGAAAAGTAATGAAAATTGGTATTAATGGCACCGGCTTGGTTCAAAAGGCCTCAATAGACGCAATCGAAAAACACGCTCAGCAGGCTGCTGACCATGGTTTCTCCAGCTATTGGTTGGCAGAACATCCGACTGGCGGCTTAGATGCCATGACTGTACTGACAGTGGTGGGTGCCCGAGTGAAAGATATCGAACTTGGCACCGCTATTATCCCAACCTTTCCAAGACATCCGATGGTGTTAGCGGGGCAGGTTCATACGCTACAGGCTGCGATTGGTTCAAGGTTCACACTTGGGATCGGCTTATCGCACAAAGTCATGATGGAGGAACTTGGGATACCATTCGAAAAGCCAATTCGACACCTGAAGGAATACTTATCCGTGCTGGTCCCGCTAATCAACGAAGGCAAGGTGTCTTTTAAGGGAGAATTGATTTCCTGTGAGGCGACCACTTTTTTCAAACCTGAACAGCCCTGTCCTATCGTCGTTGCAGCACTCGGGCCGCAGGCGCTGGCCGTGACTGGCAGATTAGCCGATGGCACGACGCTGGCATGGGTTGGACCTAAAACAATCAAAGAGCACATTAAGCCAAGGTTATCGGAAGCAGCTGCGGCGGCAGGTAAGCCAGCGCCGCGCATTATCGCGACGCTACCGGTTTGTGTGACAAGCGATGAAGCTGGAATACGTTCGCGGATATCTCGCAATCTAAAAATGTATGGTGAACTACCTTCCTATAAGGCGATGTTTGAGCGCGAGGGTGTTAATGAACCCGGAGATCTTGCTTTAGTGGGTAGTGAATCCCAGGTGAGGGATATGATCGAAGGGCTAAAAGAGGCCGGTGTAACCGACTTTGCAGCATCTGAGTTCGTCACCAATGGTGACGAAGCCGATGCAACTCGAACGTTATTAAGATCGTTTTGCTAGATTGATCAGCCGCTTTCACCCAGTATGAGTTGCTTATGTTGGAACGAATTCAAACATGTGTACTTGTGCTGGGTGATTGCGATCTCCTTGCCTTTTTCTTTTCCTGCGTGCTGTAATGTTTAAGACGAAGAACGAGTGCCCGGCGCTGGAGGGTTTTCAGGTGGGCCAGCAAAACATTGAGCGATTGCCATCCACTGATTAGCTGGCTCTCCGACAACCTTAAGGTTTACATCCACGATATTCCGGCCTTGAGTGACAACATGGCAAAACTCAGCGGCATCACCCTCAACGTAATTGTCTGTATTGGGCTCATTAAACGTCCAGATTTCTCCAGAAGGCGATGTGAGTTTAACGTATGGTGCTGCGCCAGGTAGTTCCATTTTTCTGTTCGCGAAGCTCCAACCGTAAGTTTTCACGCCGATAACAACGATGTTTTTCAGCCGGTCGCCGTTTTGTCGTTGCTGCTTCTTTAGATCGTAGATGTCTTGGCCGTGGGACCAAGTCTCCATTTGTCTCGCCGTGGTGAACATCATGACGCCCATATCGGGGCCAAACCATGCCAGCCGTTTTTTGGGGTCACTGGCGCCGAGTAATTCGCACATTTCTTGAAAATAGGACCACCATTCACTTAATAATTGCTGTCCTGTTTGAGTCGGGTTCATACTAGAACCAAGCGCTTTGCGGTCCTTTATCGTTGATTCAAATTCTGCTCGACTTTTCAAAGAAAGAACGGCCATTTTATCGGTGCCGTGTAAGTGCTGGACGACCTGATTGATTGTCCAGCTCTTAAAAGGGGTGGGTGATTCCCAGTCTGCATCGGTAAGCGTATCCAATAGTGCTTTGAATTCAGTACCTTCTTCCAGTAAATCTTTCGCTTGCTGTAACATTGCAATCTTCCATTGAGAATTTTGTTGCCACCAGTTTACCGCTATTTAGGTGCGGCCGGTAAAGTCTTCAAAAGTTGCATCAAGGACAAGGTTGAATTTGCTTTTTAGTGCTCGAATATAATCTGAAGTTGCGATGGTTGATTGGCTAGTTTCGAATTTATCGCCCCCGGAAACTGATGTCAGTTGATTACCGCTCAGGGCGATTCTGCCATCGGGCGTTAACAGGCTCGCGATTCGGTCTTTCGTGAAATGAACATCTGGGCTGGTCGACGTGTAATGGTTGCCTGTTGCAATATCACCTTCACACACGTGCTCTAGATCAAAACTATACATATTGAACCAGTCGGTGCCGCCCAGTTCAGAATTTCGAACTTGCATCATATAGCGCCATATAGGGTCCTCAATAATCCGGTATTGCAGATGATCTTGTTGGCTGAATTCGCTACCTGCCAATGGCACTGGCGTCCGAAGGCTCAGGGCTCCAAAACCCACATCAACAATATACTGCTCGCTGCCGACGCGAACGAGCGTTATTTGATGTGTTCGTCCGCTAGGTTCCATGCCGAGATGAACGCGTCCAAGCACGACTTGTACGTCAAAGCCAAAATTTTCCAGCGCGTTGCAAAACAGAGCATTAAGTTCAAAACAGTAGCCGCCACGACCACGATTGATGACCTTGTTATAGATGTCAGGTAAGTCTACAGAGATGCCTCGACCCAGCATGATGTCCAAGTTTTCAAATGGAATGGTAAATACGTGCTGCCGTTGAAGTACCGTCAATGATGGGATATCAGCAATGATTGCTGTCTCAATACCGAGCCGGCGGAGATAGCTTCGTTTGTCAAAATACCTCATCTTTGTGCCTTCTTTTCAATAATATTAGAGGGACAATTTTAGTAGTCTTCTGTTAGCCCTTGGCGCCAATGTTGCCGTGCTTCAGCATCTAAATCACTGTCTCTATCAATTGACTACTGCTTTGCAATAATTCCTAATTATGCCCTAGAAAGTTCTAGAATGAGGTATTACGCTGGCGAATAGATTCTGCTATTTTCGTTACTTTTCTGAAGGAGATTGTTTGGGTGTCAGACAAAGAGCGATCCCTCGTCACCGACGAGCTAATTCAAGGCGATGGGTATGCCAAATTAAAATCACTGATGAGTGCCGGTGATGCTGCCAGAATTCGTCGCCGGGTGTTGGACGAGATGACATTGCAGCAGGAACAAAACGCGGCAGTTCAGGTAGACAATGGTGTCATCGGCGTCAATCACCTGCTGACATTGGGCCCTGAGTTCGAAGCGTTGGTGGTCAATCCTCGCCTGCTTGCCATTGTGCATGATCTCTTGGGTGCCGATGCAACGTTGGGAGATATGGCTGCTAAGGTGTTGATGCCTGGATGCGACCCCGGTGGGCTACATATTGATTACCCTTATTGGGCGATGGATCGTGGCTTACCTGTGAAACCGGCGATGATGTTACAGGTGATTTTGATGATGGAACCATTTACGCAAGAAAATGGCGGAACATGGATTGCTCCGGGTAGCCAGAAATGGACAGACCCGTTGAATATGGGCAAGTTCAGAGCAAACGCAATCCAGGCTCTGGGACATGCGGGGGATGCGATAGTCAGTCATGGTATGCTGTGGCATCAAACTGCTGAAAATCATTCTACTCAGCCAAGGGTTGCCATTCTGATCAATTACACCCAGATAGCAGTCAGGCCTATGCGTGAAGTTGGCCCTTTTGATGATGAATTCAAAGCACAAGCTTCAATGGCGTTAGGCACTTTGTTGGGGTTTGATATTTCAGCAGCCATGATAAAACGAGCCCTTTCTAACCGAGTGAAATAGGTTGAGTGTTTGAACCAGTCTAAGGGTCAAATAACCTTCGGCGAACAATCGGTTTTTCGTACATATCAAATACAGTCTCAGGAAAAGTAGTATGCAGAAGAAGTCTTTAGGTCAGTTAGAAAATGTCAGCCGGTTATCTCTCGGTGGTGGTGGTATTGGTCAGGTCTGGGGTAAAACTTCTAGAGATGAGGCGATTGCAACTGTCCATGAGTCTTATGAAGCGGGCATTAACCTGTTTGATATGGCGCCTATGTATGGCAACGGAGAGGCAGAATCTGTCATGGGGCTTGCGTTTGGAGGCAATTATCCGACAGACCTTAAGGTCACGACAAAATGTCTTGTAGGCGGGGTTGAAGGTCACGAGATTGATCAAAAACTTCGACGCTCTCTGGCTGAAAGTTGCGAGAGAATGCAACGTGATTATGTCGATGTCTTCATACTGCATGGGTACGTTATTGCAGATGGCTGGCGTGAATGTTTGAGACCAAAAGCGCTGCCTCATATCGCAGTAGAGTGGTCGAATTATCTGAATTTTGTCGTGAAAACTTTTGAAGCACTGAAGTCTGAAGGGAAAATAGGTGCCTGGGGCATCACCGCTGCAAGTACCCAAGCCACTAATTTAAAGGTGCTTGAGACTGCTCAGAAGCCAGACATCATTCAGTGTATTACAAATGTATTAGATGCCCCCGGCAGTATGGCCATTTGCGACGAAATCCCAGACCCAAGATCTGTCATCCAACTAGCACAGCAAGAAAACGTCGGAGTGATGGGTATCCGTGCGGTAGCAGCGGGTTCGCTAACCGATGCGATTGATCGAGAAGTGAAACCTACGTCAAGCGAAGCGCTAGATTTTGACAAAGCAGAGAAATTTCGAAGACTCGCGGCGGAAACAGGGGTATCCTCCGCATTTCTCGCTCATAGATATGCACTTTCGATGCTGGGGGTGGATACTGTCGTTCTTGGCGTTAAAGA
>JBLHWY010000113.1:0-21595 GCA_047629195.1 Candidatus Azotimanducaceae bacterium | reverse complement strand
CGATGCTTGCTACCCAGTCGACAACTTTCTGCATTTCGATTATCGCCAAAGTTGAATAACTAGTGGTCCAAACTTTTCCATGCGCTGGAGACTCGGCCTCCCAACTATGGGTTCGGCCCAGTAGGAGATGGACCCAACTTGGAGATAACGGCCATGTTAACAAGAATCCGAAGGGGCTTTTTAGTTTGAAGTTAGGAGATATCAGCAATATTGCAGCTACTTTATTTGCCACCTCAGCTTGATTCAATAGCCAGAGTGTTAGAGGCGCGCCGGTTGATGTCCCGACTATAACGACACGATTACCAAGATAATTGGATATTTTCCAGGCATCGGCCAAGCTTTGAAGCCAAGTTTCAGCGCTACTTATCATGCCCTCAGACCCGACCCCATGACCCGCTAAGCGTACATGAAAAACGTTAGCATCAAAATGGTCAGCAATTCTCGAGGTAACCGGTGAAATTTCCTGTCTGCTGGCTGAAAAGCCATGAATGTATAAAAAGCAGTGATCGGTTACAGAAGGGTTTTCTGGGTCTGAAAATTCTATCAAAGCCTCTGCACCATGTTTTATTCCGGTGGTTTCCGACTCGATTTTCTTCAGCCATTGATCTAGTTCAATGAGGGTCAAGTCGGAGGGCACTTTTGATTCAGGCGCGGTTGCATTGAGTTTGGGTCTTGTTACAAAGAGAATCAACAAGATGCAAATCAACAGCAACGCTATTAGAGAATACAACACTGAATATAAGGCCAATTACATAGATGATTCCTGATGGTATTCGGAAACCTAACGAATAACAATTTCAAATATTCTGTTAAGCGATCTATTTCTTTCTCTAAGTGATCTTTTGCTCGAATTGAGTAACCGCGCTACCTTCTCTTTGGCAATAGAATTGGAACATTCCCGAGAAAATTTCGGGATTATCTGCTTCTATTTGATCCCAATGGGTAAGGTTTAGACGCCTGTAATCATCAGGAAATCTACGCGAGAATTGTTGCTTGATTTCGATGGGTAAATTGGCGAATCCTAAAAACTTCAGGTCCAGGGACTTTATTGCAGAGGCTAGCTGTAACGGCGTGTAGTGATGTTCTTGTATGTTAAATAGTAGGTCTCGACATCCACTAAGATTATAGAAGTCCTGTGACTTCTTGATATTAGAAAAGTCTCCGCTAATCAGGTCATCGAGGATTGCCTGACGAAAAAGCCTAATGTGCTCAGGGCTGGTGCTCAACTGGTTTTCCTCTATCAGTTCTCGAGCATAACTCACGATACGGCGGGCGCGGGTGCTGTAAAGAGCTGTCTTAATAAGCCCTCCTGGTTCTAAAAGTTTGACTAAGCTTTGCCAACCAGACAGGGGATCTGTCATATGATGGAGTACACCGGAACATTCTATGATGTGGAACCGATCTTTGAATGCACTCATTTCGAGTAAATCCGCTTGATAAAATTCGACGTTAGTGATTTTTAACTCGCGCGCCTTTTTTGTACCATAGGCAAGGCTAGCTGCACTTAAATCAATCGCGGTCACTTCAACATTGCGGAAGTGTTGGGCTACTTGCAGTGCATGACGTCCTGTACCGCAGCCTGCGACGAGCACCTTAATTGTTTGGTTGGACAAAAAAGTGGGCGGCGTGAATCCGGGGAGTTCGGACGCTAATGCTTGGGCGTAGTCTGTTTTTGTCGCAAACTCAAATGCTTTCCATCTAGGGTATGGGTTCTCCTCATATTGTGCTCGAACCATGATAGACGTGGGTTCTTGAATTTTGGAAATCTTTTGGATACTTCTTTGTAGTTCAAATTCTCGCTGAGGCTCAAGTAGGTGTTGCTGGATGACCGTCTGCAACATGGTGGGCCAAGACTTGAGGGAACGCTGGATTAGCTGGCCGCAGAATTTTTCATGGTGAAGTAGTGAATACATGCTGATGAGTAACAACGGAAATACAAGTTCTGCCGGGTTCCAACTTGAATTCGTTATCGTTTTTGATACGGTTGAGCGCAAATCTGCGAGTACGTTCTCTTCCACGATAGAAGTACTATAAACAAACTCGTTCGTAGCACCCTGTATGGACAGGCCAATTATAAATTTAAAAAGACCAGAGTCGATCTCCCCGTTGTTTATAGATTGTTGCAATAGACATTGTCGACAAGCAGTTAGAAATTCCTCGATTATCGGATCACAAAATTGTAGTTTCTTCAGTGCTGTTATCAGTAATTGATCATTTGCCAGTTTTAGAATTTCCAGTGGTGCGTTACTGGTTTTAAGGTTGTATTTGTGAATAAGTAAAGATGATATCAGGCCTGCAAGGTCATTATGGTCAACATCAATAAAGTTCAAATAGGCGATAAGATCACGTTCGAGCTCTGGCGAATAGCAATCTGCCTTGATGTTTCTAATGCACTCAAACAGTTTGGAGCGAATTTGAGGATCGGTAGGATCCTGTCTTATTATGATTCTGTATTGTTCGAATGCTTCTACAAATAGTCCTTGGCGGGTTTTTGTGTAAGCGAGCGAAGCTATGGCCCTGGTTGTTTTGGGAGCATTTTTTTCAACGAACTCAAATAGCTCTATTGCTCTGTCGTAATCCTGAGCTGCAAGATAAATATGGGCACGACTGTAAAGTAATGAAATTGAGTCCGGATCGTAGTCCAGTCCAAGATCGATGAATCCTTTCGCTTGGACTAAATTCCCTTCATCCAGCGCGAGTCGACCTAACAGGTTGAGCGCAGTATCGTTGTCCGGTTGTCGAGAGAGAACTTGATGTGCGAGCGATTTTGCACGAGTTCGAAGTTTGACAATTCTTTGCTGATCGCCTTTCGTGTTTGCTTGAACTTTGTCGTAGGCGAGTCCTGCTTCTTCCAATTTTTTGTCAAGCTTCTGTTGCAGCGCCTGGTTTACATTCTCAGGATTCTGGTTGAGTTGCTCTGGTCTTCTATTTGGGTGTGCCATTGGATTATGCCATTTGATTGATATCTAACTCGAAGGAGAAGAATGCAATATCAATGCCAGAAAAATCTCTAAAGAAATTTTGGTACAGGCCGTAAACCTAATTGTCCCCAATTATAATGATGGTAAGCATATGAGTCAGGCAGGCGCAAAGCAGTATCAACAGATGAGCATTCAAACCAGCGTCACGAACGCGTCACCTCACCAGCTTATTGCGATGTTGCTGGATGGGCTGCTTGGTCGTTTGGCGCAGGCTAAAGGGTATGTTGACCGTTTGGATTACGAGGGTAAGTCCCGCTGTCTGGGCTCTGCTATCACCATTATAGGGGCGTTACAGAACACGTTAGACTTTGAAAAGGGTGGTGAAATCGCATCCAACCTAGATCGTCTATATGTCTATATGACTCGTCGGGTATTTACCGCAGGGGTAGCAAACGACGTTGAAATTATTGATGAAGTTGTTTCCCTAGTGCGTACGATTAAGGACGGTTGGGATAGCATTAAGGATGAAGTCTAAGTCAGTACGTTAGTAGGGTTCCGGTAGTATTTATGGATTCGCGGTTATTGCATTATTGACAGGGAAGTAGCTCAAATGGGATGTATTACTTTGGCGTTTGAACAATTAAAAAAGGATATGACAGCGGCATTTGATGCCGGTGAGTGGCAAAGGCTTGCCGAATTGGACAGGGATTGCCAGCAACTTGTTAAAGCGAGTATCAAAACCCATCCCAGAGTTATGTTTGGTGAACTTAAGGACATGCTTAGTTACTACGAGACCCTCCTCAAAGACTGTAAGGGTGAAAAAGATGACTTCGCAGGTAAAGTCCGACGCATTAAAACTGATCGAGAGAACAGTCGAACCTATGATCAGTTCCAGAGGTTAGAAGCTTGATTTTTGACCTAGTCTGTTGCAACTCTTGTTTGTGGCAGTAGCTTTTCAGGTTCTGGTTTACTTCAAAACCTGCCTACCTTTAATTTTGAGACACTCAGTTTTCCAACAATTAGCCCTATTACTGGGCGTCGGCTTAACTGATTCTAATAGCGCGCTATCTTAGATTTTCTTATGTGCTGAGATTTTTCAATCTCAGTACAAGTTGAAAGTGTCAATAATTCGTTTAGTCGCGTGAAATTCGGCTGCCTTTCCGGGTGGTATCGTTAGCGTGTTCATTTAACGTACTCATTCCAAAATGTTCTTGTCGTTATAGCCGGCGTTAGTCAGAGTGTTTTTGCTTCTTACGCGCGACTAATTGCTTTGATCTATTCAATACAAGCGGTATCTCTACCCAAAATCGCTACTCCTTCATTCTTTGTGTTCTGCCCTATGCAGCAACGCGACTCATGTTCTCTGCTTGAAAATGTCAAACATGTAGTGCCCAATTCTTGTCAGCTAGTTCGATAGTACCGTCGATTTATTGATATTTGACAGAATAGTGTCATAAATATTCGTCATTGATTTGACAACGCCAGAATATCGACTTTACTTATTGCTATGGGTGTCGACTTTACGGCGCTCGGGTTGTAGTACCTTCAAGTAGCAAAAAAGGCGATGTTCCCAATGTGGAGAGAAGTAAAAGTTTTACTGATGGATGAAGACGAAAACCGTAGACACGATATGGACGTTATTCTGAACTTTCTTGGAGAGTCTGTGGTCGCTAGCGGCTTTGGAAATTGGCAGAGTCATATCGAGGATTATATTGAAAATACCAGTGAGATCTCCTGTGTCTTGCTTGGTAGTTCGATTCCTGATGGCACCAATAGCATTGAACAAGTTGAATTGATGCTTGATCAGATCTACGAATGGGATTCGACTTTGCCAGTCATCTTGTTGGGGAATACGCCTAAGGACTTATTGTCTGATGAATATCAGAACAATGTCATAGCTAATATAGCAACCCCCCCCAGTTATAATAAATTGCAGGATTCATTGCATCGAGCCCAGTTATATCGAGAACATTATGATCTAGCACGTGGCCGTGAGCAGGGCCGAACTAACAAGGTTTTCAGGTCGCTGGTGGGAACCTCCCATAAGATTTCTAAGGTCCGAGAAATGATGGGTCAGGTCGCAGATAAAGACGTGACGGTGCTAATTACTGGTGCCTCTGGCACTGGTAAAGAAGTTGTCGCGCGTAATTTACACTACAACTCTCCACGCAAAGATGCGCCTTTTGTACCCGTAAATTGTGGTGCGATACCTGCTGAACTACTTGAAAGTGAGCTGTTCGGTCATGAGAAGGGTTCGTTTACTGGCGCAATCTCCAGTCGAGAGGGTCGTTTTGAGTTAGCCCAAGGTGGTACGTTATTCCTCGATGAAATTGGAGACATGCCACTTCATATGCAGGTCAAAATACTGCGTGTTCTGCAAGAGCGCTCATTTGAGAGAGTCGGCAGCAACAAGAGCATAAAATCTGACGTCCGCATAATTGCCGCAACCCATAAGAACCTTGAAGAAATGATAGCGCTGGGAACATTCCGTGAAGATCTTTATTACAGATTGAACGTATTCCCCATTGAAATACCCTGTTTGAAAGAGAGGGTGGAAGACATCCCCTTATTACTAAATGATTTGATTACTCGTATGGAGGCTGAAAAGCGTGGTTCTATTCGCTTCAATTCTGCCGCGATCATGTCTGTTTGTCGTCACGAATGGAGTGGTAATGTTAGGGAACTTGCCAATTTGGTGGAGCGAATGACAATTCTTCATCCCTACGGTGTTATCGGTGTCCAGGATTTACCCGAGAAGTTTAGGCATGTTGACGCCGGTGATGAAGATGACATAAAGCAAATCATACAAGATACGACGGGCCCCAAGATTGTTGATATGAGTGATACAGCGCTGCTTCCGGTGAATGGCCTAAATTTAAAAGACTATCTCACGAAGCTTGAAAAGGATCTCATACAGCAAGCGCTCGATGATTCTAACAGTGTAGTCGCAAGAGCCGCTGACAAGTTGCATATTCGGCGCACAACGCTGGTTGAAAAGATGCGTAAATATAATTTGAGCAAACACTAATTCAAGTGCCGGAGAGTCCCCATAGTAGGATTCGATGAATGGGGTTTGAGGTAGAGAAACCGTTAGAAAAATGACGCCTGGTATTCTCATTCTCAGCCCGAATCACGTAACTCTTTGATATCTAAAGGTTACACAAAGGTGGCACTAAATTTGCTAATTAAGAATTGGGTACGAACTCAAGTTGACGGGAAGTTGACTTAGCAATATCGCTCAGGGACGAGCGAAACTAGGGAAGGTAACAAGGATGATTAGTGTTCATGGAATTGAGCGACAAGAGAAGGAGCGCGAGTTCGTACCCAACCAAACTGATTTGGAGCAAGCGTTTAATAGCTTCAATGAAATATCTTCGAGGCTTGCTGACTCTTATCAGCTATTACAAACACAGGTTTGTGAGTTACAAAAAGAACTAATCGTCTCATACGAAGAAAAAAATGCGGTCTCCAGAGATAAGCAAAAAATATCCCATCGGATGGAGCGGCTTTTAGAGCTACTTCCTGGAGGCTTGGTCGTTCTAGATTCTAGCGGTTGCGTTGAGCAATGTAATCCCGCAGCAATGGCACTGCTCGGTGAATCACTGCCAGGACTAAAGTGGGCAAAAGTTATCTCGGAAAATTTTTCGCCAAGGGATGATGACGGTCATGAAATATCTCTTATTGATGGACGTCGTTTGAGCATAGCAACGCGTTCTTTGGATGATGGCCGTGGTCAACTGGTTTTGTTGACAGATCAGACCGAGACAAGAGCCTTGCAGTCGAAACTCGCGCGGCAAAATAGACTGGGTACCATGGGTAAAATGGTTGCATACCTAGCCCACCAGATTCGTACTCCATTGTCTGCCGCTATGCTCTATGCCGGACATTTGGAGGAGGATGTGTTGCCGCAAAAACAACGGTCCGAATTCACCCAGAAATTACTCCGACAACTATACAATTTAGAACAACAGGTGTCTGATTTACTGATTTTTGCTCGGGGTGAATCGATCACTGGCAAGAGAGTGAACGTCGGCCGTTTGTTGCAATTGCTCCAGCATGAAATTGATGCGTCTCCCATGTTTGATGAAATGTCTATTGAGCTTCATGACCAGACATTGGATGTTGAGCTGGCCTGTAATCCACAATCTTTAGTAAGCGCAATCCTGAATCTAATAAATAATGCCTTGGAAGCCGCTATAGCCGATGACGAAGTGATGGTTAATGTGACAGCTTCGATTAGCGGAGAAAGATTGAAATTAGTCGTCTCTGACAATGGACCAGGGGTGAGTAAAGAAACGCTGGACCAATTGCTTGAACCATTTTTCAGCACCAAATCCAAAGGTACAGGTCTTGGCTTAGCGGTTGTTCAGGCGGTTGTTGAAGCTCTCGACGGGAACTTGAACCTTTCCTCGACCAAGGGTGAAGGTCTTGTGGTTGAGATGCTTTTACCCTGCGAAAAAGCAAAGAAGAACCTTAAGAAAAGCAATGAAACGAAACAAATCAGTCACGTTAAGTGATAACTAGAACGGTGGTACGGAAATACTATGTCTGATAATTGCATTTTAGTTGTAGAAGACGATAACGAATTAAGGGAAGCGGTGTGTGACACGCTTCTTTTGGCCGGGTTTAAGGTGAAGTCTGCTTGTTCGGCAGAAATTGCACTGCGGACGTTAGAGCGGTGTGAAATTGATATGGTCGTATCTGACGTAAATATGGAAGGAATGGATGGCATAGAGCTTTTACAGAGGATTCGGCAAACAAATGCAGGACTCCCTGTTCTCATTGTGACGGCTTTCGCTGATGTGAGCAAAGCGGTGAGCGCCATTAAATTGGGGGCAGTCGACTTTATGATGAAGCCGTTTGAACCGAGACTTTTGATCGAAACTATCAAGCAGCAAATTGGCATGGAATCTGATATCAAGCCGATAGTGGTTGATCAGGTAAGTCGGAAGTTCTACATGCTTGCTCAGAAGGTAGCAAAGGCAGACTCTACGGTGCTAATTCTCGGTGAAAGTGGTGTAGGAAAAGAAGTTGTTTCGAAATTTATACATGAAGAATCATCTCGAAAAGATAAAGTTATGGTCGCTATCAACTGTGCCGCAATTCCTGACAATATGCTTGAGGCGACGCTATTTGGCCACGAGAAGGGTGCTTATACTGGAGCACATACTTCTAGACCTGGTAAGTTCGAACAAGCTGATGGCGGCACACTTTTGCTCGATGAAATTTCTGAAATGGACCTCGGGTTGCAAGCGAAGTTACTGCGAGTGTTACAAGAAAAAGAAGTAGAGCGCCTTGGGGGTAAGTCGGTTCGTAAAGTTGATGTTCGTGTTATAGCAACCTCCAACAGAAATTTGGTTGAGTATGTTAAAGCAGGAAAGTTCAGAGAGGATCTCTATTATCGGGTGAGTGTCTTTCCGTTGCACATGGCTCCTCTGCGCGGGCGAACGGGAGATATTTTGCCGCTAGCTGAACATCTGCTTGAAAAATATGCGAGAAGAATGAATAGAACTGGCGTTGAACTTGATCAATCCGCAAGCGAAGCTCTCTGTGCTTACTCGTGGCCTGGGAATGTCCGGGAACTAGAGAATGTGATGCAACGCGCACTCATTTTGCAGTCAGGAAGCCTTATAGGTGCAGAGGATATTTTTATTGATGATGCAAGCAGTCCGGAATTTGGCGATTACACCGCGACTGCTTTAGTCGACCGTGGCGCTACTGAATTATTCGACAGCTCATCTGCCACTTCAGATTTTTACCCATCCAACGGGAAATTGTCTAGTGAAAGTTCTGAATCTAACAGCTCATCCTTGGTTGCTGAAACTAACGTAGAAAAAATTGACGATAACGCCAGTAATCTCGAAGATAACCTGAAGAATAAGGAGTTTGAAATTATTCTTGATGTGCTGCGAAAGCAACGCGGTAGTCGAAGCAAAACTGCTGAACAGTTAGGCATTAGTGCGAGAACGCTACGCTATAAACTGGCCAAGATGCGAGACTGTGGCATCGACATTCATGCGCAACTGTTGATTGCTTGAAGCGAAAGAGAAGGTTAAGTAAATGACGGACCGAATTGATATTCAAAATGTCTTGAGTCAAATGCGGACGATGAAGTTGGAAAGCCAGCAGCCATCGCAATTGATCAATCAGGATAGAGCCAACGGATTGAGAGTAGAAGGCACTGCGGATACGCCATCCTTTAGCAGTATGATGACCAATGCTCTGGATAGTGTTAACGAGTTGCAACAAGAATCGGGGCGATTGTCCAATGCACTTGAACTTGGTGATGAATCCGTTACGTTGACCCAGACCATGATTGCATCTCAAAAAGCTAGTGTTGCATTTCAAGCCGTATCACAAGTTCGGAACAAGTTAGTGGATGCCTACGAAAAGATTATGAATATGCCTATCTAGTTGTTAACCGTCAAGGTTGCTTGGGTTGTGAGAAAAATACGTTTATGAAGCTGGAGTTGTCCCAAAAATGAATGAAGATTTGAAAAAAATTGTCAGGCTTCGGCAGAAAAGATCATCCTGCATAGATGGGGATATCTTCTAGATGTCAGAGATTTCTGCTACCGGTGTTCCTGCTGTCGCCTCCCAAAATGGAGAGTTTGTGTCCAACGACCAATCCATGTCGGGAGCTGGGCATGGTCAATCTTCAGGGTTGTTTCAGACAGCCGGCGATCGCTCGATGCAACCTGCGACTTTTGGTTCCAATGATGTTACGGATGGTTTTCTAAAGCTGCCATGGGTGCGTCAACTTGGACTGATGGCAGGTGTTGCTTCCATTATTACATTTGCAGTTCTCTTGGTAATCTGGAGCCAGGATCCTGAATATAAACCCCTTTATAGCAAACTAGATGCTGCAGAAGCGACTAAAGTCGCACAAGTATTAGAAGCCGCAGGATTATCCTTCATCGTTGAGGCTGAGTCCGGCATGGTGCTTGTTCCGGCAGGAGAACTGCACGCTGCAAGAATGCAGGTTGCTGCCTCTGACATCCTCGATTCTAAAGTTGAAGGGTATCTTTTGTTGGATCAAGAACAAGTGCTTGGTACCAGTCAGTTCATGGAAACGGCAAGATACCGTCGAGCGATAGAAGGTGAGTTGGCCCGTACGATCACAAGTATCAATACCATTCGTAGCGCGAGGGTATTGCTCGCAATCCCAAAGAGGTCTGTTTTTGTTAGGGACGCAAGAAAGCCGTCTGCTTCTGTTTTTATTGAATTGTCATCGGGACGAGATTTAAAGAGCCATCAGGTCAAAGCGATTATGCAGCTGGTTGCCAACAGTGTATCGGAAATGAGTACTTCAGATGTTTCTATTGTTGATCATAAAGGAAATCTATTGTCCGATATCGAGGATGAATCGATACTAGGGGCGACAGAAAAACAATTTCTATTTTCCCAGAAAATCGAGAAAGAGCTCAGCGATAAGATTAATCGAATTCTCAAACCAATCTTGGGAGAGACAAAATACAACTCGCAAGTCTCGGCTGATATTGATTTTACCTGGGTTGAAGAAACGCAAGAAATGTTCAACCCTGACTTACCTGCCGTTCGTAGTGAAGAGACGATGGAAGAGTTGCGCACAGGTTCAGCTGTGGGTGGTATTCCAGGCGCATTATCAAATGAGCCACCCGGTGCGGCCACCATACCCGAGCAGGCTGGTGCTGGTGGTGAAGGGGCGGATCAAACTCGTCGTCAACGCAAGCAGGCGACGAGAAACTATGAGCTTGATCGATCGATTAGCCATACCAGACATCAAGTGGGTCGAACTAGCCGCCTAACGGTCGCAGTGGTACTCGATGATATGCAGATTGCAAACCCTGAAACAGGGGTTTTCGAATCTACCCCTTGGCCTCCTGAGACCATCGAGCGTTTAACCGTGCTTGTTCAGGATGCGATAGGCTTTGACCAGAATCGAGGAGATAGGGTTACGATTGCTAATGAGTCGTTCCTGCAGACTGAACAGATTGAAATAGTTGAGCTGGGTTTCTGGACTGAGCCTTGGTTTATTGCAATAACCAAACAGATCATTGTCGCGCTGCTCGTCATATTTCTCACATTTTTTGCGCTTAGACCTGTGCTGGGTATGCTGGCGGGCCCTAGCGCCGAAGATAGGATGAAGGAGTTGTTAGCCGGTCAAGAATTGGAGCGGCTTGCGGAGGCAGAGCTTGAGCAAGAAGAAGAGATGATGCAAGAGACGGTAACTTTAAGTGGTGGTGAAGAATTGTTGTTACCTGGGCCTGGAGAAGTCTACGCGAGGCAGCTAGATGCAATCAAGAACCTGGTACAGGAAAACCCAGGCAAGGTTGCGCAGGTGGTTAAAGCCTGGGTTGAAGTAGGAAGTTAGCGTTAGAGAAAGTTTAGTCGAAACCAGTTTTGTAGTTAGTATTGTGACAAGTGTTGCAATAGGTGTTGTAACACTCGGATATCCGATCAGTCGTAATAATTTTTTTGATAAGGTGTAGAATTTATGGCGGAGAATGGTCCTAACGGTAATGCCCCAGCAAAACTGGACAAGATTGAGATGGCAGCTATCCTCCTTATGATTCTGGGTGAAGAAGCTGCTGCAAAGATATTAGGCTATTTGGGCCCAAAAGAAGTTCAACGCGTTGGGAGTGCAATGGCGTCTCTAAGCAACGTCAGAAACCAAGATGTTGAGTCTGTAATGACTGAGATGTTGGGGGAGGTTGAGGGTCAGACGGGACTAGGAATAGGCTCTGATGAGTACATAAAGGCGACACTGGTTAAAGCATTGGGTGCCGATAAGGCGGGCGGTCTTATTGACAGAATCTTGATGGGTGGCAATACCACCGGGCTAGATACCCTAAAATGGATGGATGCTCGTTCTGTTTCAGATGTCATTAGATACGAACACCCTCAAATTCAGGCAATCATCATCGCCTATCTTGACGCAGATCATTCTGCGCAGGTTTTGTCACAGATTCCAGATCCTAGGGTACGGGAAGATTTGATCGTTCGTGTCGCAGCGCTTGAGTCGGTGCAACCTGCTGCGTTGAAGGAATTGAACGACATTCTAGAAAAACAGTTCTCTGGAACAAGTGGCGCCAAGGCTTCGACGATGGGTGGCGCGAAGGTCGCTGCAGAGATCATGAACAATGTTGATTCAGTTATTGAAGCAGAGATTATGGAAGCGATTGCTGAGGCTGATGAAGAATTGGCGCAGCAGATTCAGGATCTTATGTTCGTATTTGATAATCTCTCGGAAGTAGATGACAGAGGGATTCAAGCATTGCTTCGGGAAATTTCGTCCGACGTTCTTATTACAGCACTTAAAGGTGCGGACGAACCCTTGCGAGAAAAAATCTTTAAGAACATGTCGAAGCGCGCAGCCGAGTTGTTACGTGATGACTTGGAAGCCGCGGGTCCAGTGCGGGTAAGTGATGTAGAGGTTGCTCAGAAAGAGATTTTAACTGTTGCTAGAAAGATGGCAGAAAGTGGTGAAATTGTTTTGGGTGGTAGTGGAGAGCAAATGCTCTGAGGCATGAATCATGGCAAAGCTAGTAGGACGAATTCCAGCCAACCGCGTTAAAGTATCTGAGTCATGGTGCATGCCAGCGCTCGATGCTGGTAAAGTAATCAAGGCAAAAGGGTTGAAAAGTGCGGGTCGGTTTCCCCCATCACCGCCGAAGGTATTTGAAAAGGGTTCGCAAGAGTTTGCTCAGGAATCTATCGCGGAAAATGAAATAGGCCATGCTGAAAAGAGTTTAGGGAAGGTAGAGGATAGCGATGAAGTTGTGGCTGCGGCGTCATCCGAGATTAAAGCTAACGGAGGTGATGAACAGAGTTTATTTAATCAAGAAAACCCTGAAAGCAAACAGGTCCTTTCCGAGGATTCTTCGGACGACGTGGAAGAAAACGTCGTACCCTTGATAGATGAACATGTCACCTTTGAGCAACAACATTCAGCAGGCTATCTACAAGGCCAAAAAGAAGGTTTCGAAGAAGGTGAAAAAGCGGGTTTTTTGCAAGGCGAACAAGCCGGTGAATCAGCAGGTTATGAAGCTGGTGTGCAGAAAGGTCTCGACGAAGGTGCCGCTGAAGCGTCGAGAGCATTTGATGTGGAGATATCTGAGAAACGCGAGCTTCTTGAGTCGATCTTAAACATACGCCTACCGCTAGAGAAAATTAACGAAGAATTATGCGCTGCATTGGTTCCGCTTGTCACCGGCATTGCTGAGGCTGTCCTGAATGTAGAATTGCGAACTCGCCCAGAACTCATTCGAGGCTATGTCACCGAAAGTTTAAACGCGATGCCTCATACAACAGACAAAGTTGAGCTTTCGATTAACCCTGGTGCTGTGCCATTCCTAGCGGAATTGCCGATACTTGATCAATGGCACGTAAAAATTGTTGAAGATCCAGCCCTTGCAATGGGTAGTTGCAGAGTCTCGTCTAATCACAGCGTCATCGACCAAACGTTATCTCAGCGTTTACGAAATTGTTTGTTAACTGTATTTGGTGCAGATACAGACAAAGAAGCAATTAGGACGTTAACCTCGGAAAAGGAACTAAATGACCTTGGGCAGTTTTTACGTGAGGATATTCCAGTCGAGCAGCTAAAAGTAGAGCAGACACTTGCCAAGGAACAAGCTCAAGCACAGGATCAATTGAAGCAAGGTAGTGATGTTGAAACTCCAGAGTAGGCTCAAAACGTATCAAAATAACCTGAAGGACTACAGTCGTGTTCCTCTTGCCCGCGGCCGATTATTAAAAGTAACTGGAATGATGTTGGAGGCGACTGGTTGTAAATCTAATCTTGGTGGTATCTGTAGAATTATTAGTGATGATCAGGTTACCGAAGCCGAAGTAGTTGGCTTTGAGGGCGAGCGAATATTCATGATGCCTGTTGGGGCACTTGGCCGTTTAAGTCCAGGGGCAGAAGTAGTGCCGCTACCAGAAATGAAATTCGGAATGGGTGACAGTTACCTCGGCCGTGTCATTGATGGCAACGGCCAACCTTTGGATGGCGGCGGTGTTATCGAAGCTGAAGCCTATGTTTCACTTCAACAAACGCCAATTAACCCGCTGCACCGACAGCCTATAAAAGAAATTTTGGATGTTGGCATTGCCTCCATTAATACACTGATGACCGTAGGGCGAGGGCAGAGGTTAGGCCTATTTGCTGGCAGTGGTGTGGGCAAAAGTGTATTGCTTGGCATGATGACCAAGTTCACCAATGCTGATGTCATCGTCGTTGGACTCGTCGGAGAACGTGGTCGAGAAGTAAAAGAGTTTATTGAAAACATTTTGGATGAGCGCAGTCTTAAAAGAGCGGTCGTGATTGCTTCTCCCGCTGATGATTCGCCAACAATGAAGATACGTGCGGCAACCCTTGCAACGCGAATGGCTGAACATTTCCGAGATAAAGGCAAAAATGTGCTGCTTTTGCTTGATTCTCTCACGCGCTTTGCACAGGCCCAGCGTCAAATTGCATTAGCGCTTGGTGAGCCTCCTTCTACTAAGGGTTACCCGCCTTCAGTGTTTGCTATGTTACCTGAACTGGTCGAGAGAGCAGGAAATGGTAAAGCAGGCGGAGGCTCCATTACAGCTTTCTATACGGTACTAACAGAAGGCGACGACAATCAGGACCCCGTCGCTGATTCCGCGCGTGCGATTCTTGATGGACATGTGGTGCTAGCCAGACGATTGGCGGAGTCCGGACATTACCCTGCGGTTGATATCGAAGCTTCTATAAGTCGGACTATGCCAAATATTGCCGACTTAGAACATATTGAAAGCGCGAAGCAGTTTCGCAAAATCTACTCAACCTATTTGAAAAATGAGGATTTGATCACAGTAGGTGCCTATACCCCCGGCACCAATCCAGAATTGGACTATGCTATGAAAAAATATCCAGAGATGTGCGAATTTCTTCAGCAAGGTATGAATGAGGAGCTACTCTTAAAGCAGTGTATTACAAAGTTGGAAAACCTTTTCTAGTCGAGAGTTCAGAATCCTCCCGGCAAGATGCTTGGAAGGTTCTGATTTGACTCTTTGATTCAACTAGGAGGTTGCCCTTCGTGACAGATCGCTTTCATAGCATACTAAAGCTCTCG
This sequence comes from Candidatus Azotimanducaceae bacterium, assembly GCA_047629195.1. GTDB lineage: Bacteria > Pseudomonadota > Gammaproteobacteria > Pseudomonadales > Azotimanducaceae > UBA4582. Next base: position 6,591 of record JBLHWY010000113.1, on the reverse strand, counting down.
GAAATTAATGAAAACAGTGCGGCTAAGACTTACGTCGATGCCAAACAGGTGTTTGAGTCTAATCAATCTCGACTTGATGAACTGAAATTGTTCATGAATGAGTACCATGATGGATCCAATCATGCCACGTACAATCCTCAAAGCTATCAATCAACCCGAGTTTTTCTAAGCCAGCTAAGTCAAGCGATTGATCAGCAGGAGCTAGATTTGTCGACCCATCGCGAACAAATGTTGGTAGAAGAGGCGCAGTGGCGTGTTCATCGCGTTAAACGTCGTTCGATCGAGACCTTGATGGATAAGCGAAACCAGGATTCTCTGAAGCTACAGGATAAGCGCGACCAGAATGATGCTGACGAGCTTGCACGTCAAATGGGCGCCAGTCGTAGTGTTTTTGATAATATCTAACGGGGGAGTCGTGCGATGGAAAGCCTGCTAAATTTCAAGACGCAAATGTTGAGATTTTCTTGGAATAACAAAATACTGGGCTATGCTCATTGTATATGTTCGATTCCATACGAATATTTAAATGATCAATTTCATCACATATTGAATGAGGAATAAAAATGTCGATATGGGCTTCAGCTTCAAATGACGGAAAAGCGTTGACGATTAACATTGAGGGGCGTTTTGATTTCAGTGCGCACCAAGATTTTAGGGAATCGTACGAAAAAACAGATAACGAGCCTGATGAATACAGGGTTGATATGAAAGAGACGACTTACCTGGATAGTTCCGCGTTAGGTATGTTGTTGCTGCTGCGTGATCATGCCGGTGGTGAGGGATCAAATATCAAGATTGTCAATTGTAACCCAGATGTAAAACGGATCTTGACGATTTCAAATTTCGAACAGCTCTTTTCAATTGGCTAATTTGTATTTTTATAACACTTAGCGTGTGGCGGAAAATGGACTCAATTAAAGTACTCGTCGCAGATGACAATGATTCAGACCGTATGATTCTATCGTCTATATTGAACCGGCAAGGTCATGAGGTGGTGCAAGCAGCCAATGGACGTGAAGCGGTAGAGCTGTTTAGCTCAGAACGGCCTAATCTGATATTACTCGATGCTTTGATGCCGGAAATGGATGGCTTTGAAGCGGCGAAGGCAATAAAAGCCTTAGCCGGAGACGATCTTGTTCCAATAATATTCCTGACATCGTTACGAGACGCAGAGAGTCTTGCGCGTTGTCTAGAAGTTGGCGGCGATGACTTTCTGAGTAAACCTTACAATCGTGTGATCCTAGAGGCCAAGATTCAGGCGTTTCAGCGGATGCGCCAGATGCATCAGACTCTCCAGCATCAGATGCAGCAGATAGCAGCAAACAATGCTTATCTATTGCAGGAACAGCGTGTGGCGAAGTCCGTATTTGATAACGTTGCACATACAGGTTGCCTAGATGCGCCTAACATCAAATCGTTACTTTCCCCGCTCGCTGTGTTTAATGGAGATGTCTTACTTGCTGCGTACACACCCTCGGGTGGTATGCATCTTTTGTTAGGAGATTTTACCGGTCATGGTTTACCTGCCGCGATTGGTGCAATGCCGTTAGCTGAGATCTTCTACGGCATGACCGGGAAAGGATTCGGCATGATTGAGGTTCTTCGTGAAATCAATCTCAAACTGAAAACCATTCTGCCTGTAGGGGTGTTTTCTTGTGTCGGCATGATTGAAGTAAACTTCAATGATCGTTCCTTGAGAGCGTGGTTGGGTGGTTTGCCGGATTGTTTCCTCGTTAGGAAAAATGGTGAGGTAGAAGTTTTAGCATCCACGCATCTGCCTGTTGGAGTGTTAGGGAACTCTGAGTTTGATGCTTCTGTACATGAAGTCCAGATGAACATTGGCGATAGATTTTATCTTTGGTCCGATGGAATTCAGGAAGCAAGTAATGGACAGGAGGAGATGTACGGTGAAGAACGTTTGATGCAAAACTTCACAGCTAATCGTGATCAAGACGTGTTGTTTGATGAAATCAAGAACAGCGTTGCCGAGTTTATAGGAGATAGTGAGCGTGATGATGACATCACAATGCTTGAGGTCATGATGCTCGATGCGGAAGAAATAAACGCTGAAGCTGCAGAATTTAAAGCGGGGGCTATTGCAGGTCCAACTGACTGGAAGCTAGCTTATCAACTAGGTCCGGAGACGTTGCGGGACTTTAATCCATTACCCCTATTGTTGCATATATTGATGGAAGTTCCCGGCTTGAGACCGCACAGTAGCTCATTGTATACGGTGTTGGCTGAGTTATATTCCAATGCGCTTGAACACGGCGTGATTGGATTAAATTCAAAACTAAAATCTGACCCAGCTGGTTTTGCAACTTATTATAGTCAGCGACAACAACGTTTGAGTACATTGACTAACGGGTTTGTAGAATTTGTGATTGAGCACATACCCAAAAAGGATGGAGGCGAACTGAGGTTACAGGTAGCTGATAGTGGTGCGGGGTTTGAGTACAACAACGAGGCAGCCGAAACCATGTCTTCGGACGATGAATACCATGGTCGTGGCATACCCCTGATATCGAGTCTGTGTTCTGACGTGCAGTATTTGGGTTGTGGAAATGAAGTCCGAGCTGTATTTAATTGGCAGCACTAATTATTTTGTGCTGGAAAAATTGACTTTCTATTAGCGTTACCGTGGATTAAGAGGATCGGAACATGCATGAGTTTGAATCGTCACCAAGACTGGATAGCGAAATGTTGTCCGATCTGAAAGATATTATGGAAGAGGACTATGCGGTCCTGCTGGAGACATACTTGGCCGACGCAATTGTTCGCTTAGATTCTATTGATGCTGCTGCTTGTGAACAAAACAGTAGCAACCTAATGGAGTCGGCTCATAGTTTTAAGGGTAGTAGCTTGAACATCGGTGCATCTAGATTAGCTGGTTTATCATCGAATGTTGAAATCTTGGCCAAGGAAGAGCGTTTAGAGCAAGCGCTACCTGTTATTGCTCAATTGCATGAAGAATATGAAGCGGTAAAAACGCTGCTAGAACAAGAACTGTCTCAATCCTGATTCGTCACCGTACTCAGCCAACCGTATAGTTTAATTCCCCCAGTTAGCCTTAGAGAGCACAATGTTGAGCTTGTTGGTACGTGCTTTGCATTGTTTATTCAGACAAATTGATTTAATTAGGATCCAGCTCAATGATGGACGCGCTAAACGTTGCAAACCCCGCATCAATGCCTGTCAGGGCAAATGAGACGAGAAAATCAGAAACTATTCCTGGCCAAGGTTATGCTCAGGCGGCCGAGCAGTTGGGTGAAAAGGACAAAGACGGCCATGCGTTGCCTGAGGTGGACGGCAAATTGCCGGTTTCAAATCTTGATAAGTTGCAGTCAGATCTCGCGGTTAAAGAAAAAGATGCCGAGTTCGATGAAAGTGAGCTGATATCTGAGGCCGCGATTGCGAGCTTGCCAGCTACTCAAATTGATCTGCGCCTACCTATCACGACAACAGATGAGAAAAGTTTTGATGTCACGATGGATGTTAGCAAAGGCAAGGGGATAAACGCGGTAACACAAAACGCATCTAGAGCTGAAGTTGATTTGAGCATCAGCAAGCAAGAGCTATCCTTAATGCCGTCGGGAGCGAGAGAAGCTTTGATTTCTAGCGCTCAAGAAATAGATACAACTGATAAGCGTTTATTGCCGGTGGAACTTAAGAATGTAAGCCAGCAGAGAGCGGAGCTCTCGGTCCCTGTAAAAGTCGGTGACAATGGCTTTCAAGAAGGTATTGCGCAGCGCGTCATGATGCTGATTAGTCAGCGAAATACCATGGCGAGAATTCATATCAATCCTGCCGATCTAGGTCCGGTGGAGGTTCGCCTAAATGTGAATCATGATCAGGCCAGTGTCCAGTTTCTAAGTCACTCCTCACAGGTAAGAGATGCATTAGAGCAATCCATTCCTCGACTGCGTGACATGCTAGAAGCCGCTGGTCTGGAACTCGCAGATAGTCACGTGGGCGATCAGGATAATTCAGGCCGCGGTGACGGTAGCCGAGAATCAAACTCGGACGAGGGTGCTGGAACAGGTGAAATAGCGAATGGTGCTGAAATACGTATCAATAAGTCCGTCAGTGATAATTTACTGGACGCCTACGCTTAGTTTTTCGAACCAGATTCTTACTCAGAAAACCTGCATAAAAACGTCAATATTCTGTCGTTTCCTTCCAAGACAATAATTCGTCTCCTCTGCGTAACCTTAAGCGACGCTAAATCCGGCTGTTTGCGTTTTTGGCACGCGACTTGCTTCTGTCTTTAGTGAATACATTTTGCGTCGAAAAACTGACATGGCTGAAGAAGAGAATACAAAAGAAGGGAAAATGGGGAAGTTCGGTAAGAAAAAACTAATCATCATCATTGTTGCAGCACTCTTATTGTTAGGAGGAATCGGCGGCGGTGTGATGTTTTATCTTCAATCAAACGAACCTGAACCAATAGCAGAAGGCGGTGATGATGATTTGCTTTTAGAGGATGACACTTCTTTCTTTAGCAGTGACCGGCCCAAAGCGCTTTATCACGATCTTCGACCTGAGTTCATCGTTACTTTTGAAGCTAACAGTCGGCAACGATACGTGCAGTTAAACGTTACCTTAGTCGCCAGAGATGAAGAGATCATTGCGGTGTTGGTCAACAATGACCCAGTTATTCGTAACACACTCGTTTTACTCTTCTCTAAGCAAGACTACCTGAAGCTACAGACGCGTGAAGGAAAAGAAGTTTTAAGAAAGACGGCAACAAAAGCATTACAGGATCTGATGATGAAAGAAATCGGTGAGAAGGGCGTTGAAACGGTTCTCTTTACTAACTTTGTAATGCAATAAGGATATTACTGTGCAGGATTTACTTTCTCAGGATGAGATAGACGCGCTATTACATGGCGTAGACGATGGTGATGTAGAGGTAGAGGCTGATATAGGCTCGAACGAGTCTCGTTCATGGGATCTGACGAGCCAAGACAGAATTGTCAGGGGAAGAATGCCCACCCTCGAAATGATCAACGAGCGATTTGCACGTTACACCAGAATAAGCCTTTTCAATTTGCTCCGCCACTCCGCTGATGTGGCAGTCGCTGGAATTCAGGTTACAAAATTTGGAGAGTATTTACACACACTATACGTTCCAACGAGCCTAAACCTAATTCGCGTAAGACCCTTACGCGGAACCGCATTGTTTATATTAGATGCAAAACTTGTATTCAAATTAGTTGATAACTTTTTTGGCGGCAGTGGTCGACATGCAAAAATCGAGGGCAGGGAGTTTACCCCAACTGAGTTGAGAGTTGTTCAGCTTGTGCTGAAGCAAATATTCGTCGATTTGAAGGAAGCGTGGGGCAATGTGCTGGATATTGATTTTGAATACCTGAGTTCTGAGGTGAATCCTGCTCTAGCGAACATTGTAAGCCCGGGTGAAGTTGTAGTTGTGAACTCGTTTCATATTGAAATGGATGGCGGCGGCGGTGACTTGCATTTGGCATTTCCCTACTCGATGTTGGAGCCTATACGAGAACAATTAGATACTGGGTTACAGAGTGATGTGAGCGAACTCGACGATCGATGGGAAGGTGCTTTACGAAACGAAGTGCTGAACTGTGATGTCAAGCTCAACTGTACAATCGCCCAAAGACAAATTGCTTTACGTGATTTGGTCAATCTTGAAGCGGGTGATGTCATTCCTATCGAAATGCCCGAGGACCATATTTTGACGGCTAACGAAATACCTATGTTTAGGACCAGCCTCGGAGTTGTTAATGGGAACTTGGGTTTAAAAGTGTTAGAGCCGGTAAAGCAAAAAAAGTGAATAAGTACACGATTAAAGCTGAGGCTAAGGTTTTTAAAAATTTACAGATAATCTGCTGTGGCAATGAGGAGCTAATATGAGTGATGAAGACGATATCCTTGATGAGTTAGGTGTAGAGCCATCTGATCAGGGCGAGGATGATTGGGCGGGGGCGATGGAAGAGCAAGTAGCAGAGGAAGCCAAACAATCAATAGGCGAAGCTTCTACAGCCGTACTGACCGAGTTAGTCGATGACGGAACACCCTTATCTGTTAACGAGGATAATCCTGATCTTGAAGTCATTCTCGACATACCCGTGCAGATATCCATGGTTGTGGGAAACAATCAGATAAGCATTAGAAATTTGTTGAAACTGAATCAGGGTTCTGTCATCGAGTTAGACCGTATGGCTGGCGAACCGCTAGATGTGCTCGTGAACAACACGCTTATTGCTCACGGTGAAGTTGTTGTGGTGAATGAAAAGTTTGGTATTCGATTGACAGATGTCGCCAGTGCTGCTGACCGCATCAAAAATCTAGGATAGATTCAAATGGATGGGCAGATTACTCAAGTTGCAATCACACTGTCAGGTATTTTGCTGTTGATTGTTACGTTGGGATTTGTTGCTAAACGAGCTAACAAAAGTGGGTTGCTGGGTGCCGGGGCAATGCGCGTGGTAGCAAGTTTGAATCTTGGCGTGAAAGAAAAACTGGTGCTTATTGAAGTCGGAGAAGAGCAATTGATAATTGCCGTTGGTGCAGCAGGTATTTCAAAGCTGCACACGTTAGCAGCACCCCTGCAAT
>JBLHWY010000112.1:0-21723 GCA_047629195.1 Candidatus Azotimanducaceae bacterium | reverse complement strand
ACCCAGGACCTGATTTTTTTTAGTATTTGTCTACCCAGGTTCGAGTGGGAAACTTATCAATCTTTGGAGTAATGCGCCTAAGCTAATATGGTTTAAGGATTGCCTCCTATCTTTTTCACTAAGCGATACATGAATTCCTGTGCCTCATAGTATTGCTTAACGCCGATACGTTCGTCCCGGCCATGCTGCCTGTTGTCATCGACATCGGTAAAGATACCGCTGACGCCGAATGTAGGGATTCCCTCGGCACGTAGGAAGGTGCCATCAGTGCCGCCGGTTGACATGACGGGCATTACAATAACGCCGGGCCACATTTGCGTCGTTACCTGCTCAACGTCACCTAGCACCAGGTCAAGATTGGAAGGTGCAGACCAAATGGTATCCCAAACTGATGTGATTTCAATGCCAGGATTATTTATGATGGTGACTAATTGCGCCTTGATTGCAGTAGGTTCAATGCCGGGAATAATACGGCAGTTAATTGTTGCCTCCGCCGTCTGCGGTAATGCATTTTCAGCGTGTCCTGCGCTTAACATTGTCGCGACACAGGTGGTCCGTAGTAAAGCGTTGTAATAGGGTTGAGCGCTTAATCGTTTGACCGCGCGTTTTGAAGGTCGCTTTTTTGTAATTGCTGTTAGGTCTTTTTTAAGTTGCGGGTCATCGACGATTTTCGCTGTTTGCGTGAAAAAGCCAAGGGTGACCTCGTTAATTTGCAGTGGAAACTGGTGATCTCGTACCGCGCTGACAGCATCAATGAGATCATAGATCGCATTTTTGTCCTCAGGGCGTGAGCTGTGGCCACCCGGATTTTTCGCGCGAATTTTGTAGGTCTGATAGGTCTTCTCGCTGGCCTGAAGATTGTTGGTTCGATATTTACCGTCAATGATAAGTCCTGTGCCGCCTTCGTTAATTGCCAGTGCAGCATCAATTTTGTCTCTATGATTTTTGAGTAACCATCGCACGCCATTGTGGCTACCGCCTTCTTCATCTGCCGTTAACGCGATGATAATATCTCGTTCTGGTTGCCAGCCTTCGCGGGTGTATTCAATCAAGTTGGCAACAAAGTACGCGGCCATCGACTTGTCATCCAGGGTGCCTCTACCGTAAAAATAGCCATCTTTTTCAGTAAGTTGAAAGGGGGGCAATGACCAGTCGGAGGCTAATGCCTCGACAACATCGAGATGGGCTAACAGCAGAATGGCTTTCTTTTTTGAGCTCCCTGGTAATCTTACAACCAAATTCTGCTTGTCTGGCGCCGAACCGCCGAGCCATATGTTTTCTTCGTTGACGCCGGCCGTCCTTAATCTTGCCGCCATCGCTTGTGCGGCCCGTGTTGTATCGCCGTGCTCATTGGTGGTATCGATACTGATTAGCTCTTCAAAAATGGACTTTGATAACTCGCGATCCATGGCGAATAAACTTTCAGACAGGAAGATCAGAATCAGTAAAGGAATAAATTTTAATTGGGGCATAATAGCGTCATCAAATCCGGGGTGTGAATGTTAACTGTAGAACTCAAAACGCAGCTCATCATTGGGGAATATTAGTAGGAACCCAACATGGAAAATAGCATGAATAGATTTATGAGCGATACGATTTTGTCATCTCCCTGTTTCCTTTTCTTGAAATTGTTATTGCTCACGACCTTGGCGAATTTGGCCCACGGGGAGCAAATTTATGTGCCAGATGAGCTAAAGCCATGGCAAGACTGGGTGCTTCAAGACCACAAGGCGCTAGGTTGCCCCGTCGCGTTTGCCAGTGTCGCTAATCGCAACTCAGATGCTAGAGAATGTTACTGGTCCAATGGTCTGAATGTAGAAGTCGGTGCGAAGGTGATTACCTTTCAACAAGACTGGCGAGTCTATAAAGATGCCTGGGTCACGTTGCCCGGCAGCGATGCGCTTTGGCCAAGTGATGTGAGTGTTGATGGAAACGCTGCGGTTATCTCGCAACAGGGCGCCAAGCCTGCGGTTTTTCTTAAACAAGGAGTCTATCAGGTGAGTGGTTTGATCCCGTTTAAGTCTCGCCCGTCCAGCATTCCGCTGCCGTTACAGTCAGGCATTGTGACACTCTCAATTGATGGTGAAAAAGTTGCGCGGCCTAATCTGCAAGGCAACAGTATTTTGTTACGAGACTCGGGCCCGCTGTTAACTGAAAAGAAGCTCAATGATAGTCTTTCTCTTAGAGTGTATCGAAACATCATCGATGGCGCGCCAATCGTCGTCACAACAAAAGTTCGGTTATCAGTATCGGGTCGTGATAGGGAAGTTAGGTTAGGCAGATTTGCGCCCAACGGTGGTGAACCGGTGACTTTCCAGTCTGAGATTCCAGCAAGAATTGAAGAAGACGGCAGTTTGAGAATTCAGATCTCTGCCGGCGAGTGGGAGTTGAACCTCAGCACTCGCCACAATGATCAAGAACCCATATTTGAGATGCAGCGCCTAAGTGAATCTTGGCCAGATCAGGAAATTTGGTCCTTTACACCGAATAGAGATTTTCGTTCGACAAAAATTTCCGGAGCAAATTCGATAGACCCATCTCAAGCGGGAGTACCTTTCGGTTGGGAGCAGTTGCCTGCCTATTTGATGGATGAGTCTACTAATCTGAAAATCGAAGAATTAGTCAATGCGTCTGAGTTGGACCCAATCACTGATCTACGGCTCACAAAGGTGATCTGGTTAGATTTTGACGGTGAGGGATTGACTGTGCAGGATCGATTCTCAGGTCAGGTAAATCGAGCGACACGCATTACTGCAATTGATGGCTACGAATTGGGTATGGCAAATTTGGATGAAGAGCCGCAGCTTATTACGCAAATGGATGGAAACAATCGCGGTGTAGAGTTGCGTCAAGGCAACATGAGACTTGAGACCGTCAGCAGAGTGGATCTACAAGCTAATGATAGTCCAGCAGCGATTGGCTGGCAGATGCCGGTGCAGCATCTGGGTGCAAGTCTGCATACACCGCCGGGTTGGTTGCTGTTACACGTGGGTGGGCCGGACAAAGCCAATCAAACTTGGTTCTCGCAATGGAATCTATGGGCAATTTTTCTCGTGTTGCTTATCTCTGGTGCGCTTTGGCGAACTACTGGAGTCTCGGGCGGCTTGCTGGCATTAGCAGCAATGTCCTTAACCTATCACGATGATTTCTCGCTGGGACTGTTGTTGCTGGTGTTTGCTATATTCCTTGCGATCTCGCAATTGGGACTTGGTAGTAAAGTACATCGTTATATTGTGCTGATTAGAAATCTGATGATGTTGGGCATCATGCTCACGACAGTCGCATATATCGTCGATGAAGCACGAATGGGAATGTATCCACAACTGGCGCGTCAGGGCGATATTTATAATCCAGGTGACGCGCTGCGACCCGGCCAAGGTCTCACTAGCATTAGCTCTCCTATGGCAGACAGCGATTTCAGCCAAGTTGCATCTGAAGCGATGGAAATGAAGCAGTCGCGAAAAGAAAAAAGACTGATGCAAGCGGCGCCCATCAAAGTCCAAAATGTGCGCTCACGGTACGGCGCTAACGAGAATATTCAGACGGGACCTGGTATTCCCGGGTGGAGCTGGAATCGGGCGCAATTAGTTTGGAGTGGTCCAGTTCTGACAGATCAAAACTTGACGCTTTATGCGTTATCTCCAGGCGAGCACCGTGTATTGCGGCTGATAAAAGTTATCCTAGTCTTACTGCTGGTATTGAAGCTTGCATCACATTGCTACGATTTCGGTAAGTTCAACTTGCCACCGTTTCTTGGCCGTAGTCGCTCTGTTGGCAACTCACCCGCTCTATTTGTTATGGCGTTCTTAGGCGCTAGTTTGCTACCGGCTGATTCAAGCGCAGCGATACCTGACGCAGCCATTCTCAAAGATCTTGAAGAGCGGCTTACGCGACAACCAGCGTGTACGCCGACTTGCGCAACGAACCGCTCGGTCTCGGTGCAAGTCAGAGGGAATGTATTGGAAATTAATCTTGTGGTTGACGCGCAAGCACTGACCTCATTCCCATTACCTGTTGCAAGCTTGGGATGGGTGCCGCAGCAGATTGAACTTGTGGGCGGTCGAGTGACGACACGAGCGTCAGGTTCTAAATTTGAGAGTGCCTTCCACATTGCATTGGAACCGGGTCAATCTATTGTGCGTATCCGTGGTGCTATTTTCGGCGATGATCTTCAGATTCGGTTTCCAGTGCGGGCACATAATGTTGAAGTGTCGGCGGATGGCTGGAGAGCCGCAGGGCTCGATGGCACAGGACTGCGGGGAGATTTACTTCAGCTGACTAAAAATATTGCGGACGAACAAAAAGTAGATGAGAACAATCTGCTGCCAGATCCGATGCAGCCCTATTTTCGCGTTGAACGATGGTTGAATATTGATAATGATTGGACGGTCACGACGGTTGTACAGCGAATAGCACCGGCGTCGGGATCAGTCAATTTCCAGTTGCCGTTGATCGAGGGTGAATCAGTTTTCACTCGTGGCGTGAGGGTCAGCGATAACAAAGTTGAGGGAACGATTCTGTCAGGCCAAATGAGCGTTAGGTGGGAGTCTACGCTGGAGAAGTCATCTGAAATCACCCTGACAGCTGGAGATATTCGAGATTGGGCCGAGGTATGGCGAGTATCGACCTCGCCTCGTTGGCATATTGAAACGGCTGGGTTGAAACCCGTCCTCGATGCTTCAGTTGCGCCATCGGGTGTGCTTTCGAATGTGCCGAGCTGGAAACCCTGGGGTGGCGAATCATTGGTGTTGATGTTTACTAAACCGAAAGCAGCGGAAGGCGATGTTCAAACAATTCAGGAACTTCGTTTGAGTCACCAGCCAGGTCAAAGAATATCTTCGAGCGATCTCAATATTAAAGTGACGGCGAGTCAGGCTGTGGACTTCCCAATCGACCTACCCGCGGGGGCAGTCGTCAGAGAGTTTAGGATTGATGGGTCAGTGCAACAATTGCCAAGTGGAGAGCAAGTTAAGGTGCCACTGCATCCCGGCGAACAAGACATCAGTATTCGATGGGAGTCGAATAAGGGTATGGCGTTGCTGGAGAAAACGCCGGTACCCAAATTTGCCAGTGATATGAGTAATGTCATTATTGAACTTGCGATACCGAGAGATAGATGGCCTTTATTGGTTGGCGGACCTTCGATTGGTCCTGCTTTGTTGTTCTGGGGCGTTGTCGTGGCCATTATTTTGGTCGCAAGCTTATTGGGACGAATTCCCATTTTGCCCGTTAAAACTTGGGAGTGGATGTTGCTGGGTATTGGTATGAGCACCATCAGCTTTCCTGGTAGTCTGGTTGTTGTTTTTTGGTTCTTCGCCATGGCTGCTCGAAGTGAAGTGAGTATTGGCGATAGCAGGTTTCGTCACAATTTTATGCAAATTTTATTGGTTCTGTTGACCATCTTCGCTTTGTACAATTTGCTGTCAATCATTCCAGAAAGCTTGCTTTCAAGTCCCGATATGCAAATAGTGGGCAATGGTTCTCATAGTGGAGAATTGTATTGGTATCAAGATCGTGCCGTTGGTGATATGCCGACTGCTTGGTTGTTTTCTTTACCCATGTGGTGTTACCGGCTAACGATGCTCGTTTGGTCGATGTGGATTGTCTTCGCGATGCTGCGTTGGGCTCGTTGGGGTTGGCGCTCATTTTCTGCAGGGACAATCTGGATGAGTTCTGTTGGGGAAAGCTTTGCTCCGGCGGAAGAAGTGGATCAGGTCGAAGAAGTGAATGAGGCAGGAAAAGAAAAACAAAATGAGGATCAACGATGAGCAATCTTGAGTCAGAGCTGATTGAAGCTGGAAAAGTCTTCAGGTGCGCGCCCAGCGACAGCGCATTCTTTCAGAACCCCTATCCAGTCTACGACAAGATGAGAGCTTTAGGTCCGTGCTTTTACTGGCAAGATTATGGCCACTGGTGTTTTTCTGGCTTTGACGATGTTAATGCCTTACTGCGTGATCGCAGGTTCGGCCGTCAGATTTCTCACCTTGATCCTGTGTCCGAGGCTTCAAAGTCTAGCGATGAAATGTCGGCGATTGATAAGTTTGAAGCTAATTCGTTATTAGAGCTTGAGCCGCCTGTGCATACGAGATTACGGCGCCTTGTGAATCGCGCATTTGTGTCGAGGCAGGTTGAGAGTCAGCGCGTGCGTATCGAGAAGCTAGCCAATGAACTCATCGATCAGATGCTTGAGGCTGGGGACGAAACCAATCTCTTAACCAGCTATGCTGAAGTCATTCCCATCGTGGTGATATGTGAATTGCTTGGTGTTGATACTAAAATGGCTGGCCAGTTACTTGACTGGTCTCATGAAATGGTTGCGATCTATGCGCACGGTAGCGACGATAAGACCCGAGAAGCTGCCAATATTGCCACTGAAGCATTTCAGAACTTTATCGAAGAGCAGGTCGCGCTAAAACGAAAATCACCGCAGGATGATCTACTGTCGGGATTGATTCGTGCGGAAGAAGAAGGTGAAAAGCTTTCGTTGGATGAGCTGAGTGCAACCTGTATTTTACTTTTGAACGCGGGTCACGAAGCTACCGTCCACGGCATTGGTAATGCGGTGAAAAGTTTATTAGAAGAAGAAGTCGATACGCGTTTTTGGTTCGAAAATCAGACGCGAACCCGCGCGATTGTTGAGGAAAGTTTAAGATTCGATTCACCGCTACACATGTTCACGCGCTACGTACTTGAAGATTTGAGCTTTGGCGGCCAGAGCTTCAAGCAGGGTGATATTGTTGGTTTAATGTTAGGTTCAGCGAATAGAGATGACAGGAAGTTTTCTAATCCACATCAGTTTGATCCTGAACGCGGCGGTATTGGTCAGGTTAGTTTTGGCGCTGGTATTCACTTCTGCGTCGGCGCGCCGTTAGCTAGGCTGGAACTGGAAGTTGCTTTACCCGTGCTATTTGAAAAGCTGCCGAACCTGCGGCTTGCCAGCAAACCAAGCTATGCTGATCGATATCATTTCCACGGTCTCGAGCGGCTTGATTTAACCTGGTAGTTTTAGGGTGAAGGTAAGTTTGCGCAATTAATCGCTCCTAAATTGTTTTGTTAGCGAGTTCGACAGCAACTGAGCGTTGTTTATCAATCAGTGCCTTGATATCACCCTTTACTAGTTCTCCGTCGGTCACACGCCATTCGCCATTGACCATCACGTGCTCCGCTTTGTGCGCACCACAAAGTACTAGGGCCGCGACAGGGTCGCCGGCACCGGCGAACCTAAGCTCGTCCAAGTTAAACATTGCGATATCGGCTTGTTTGCCAACCGCCAATTCACCAATGTCGGTTCTACGCATCAGTTCAGCACCACCTTTTGTCGCCAGTCGTAAAGCGTCGGTGTGTGAAATTGCGGATGAGCCATATTTCAGTCGTTGTAACATAAATGCCTGGCGAACTTCCTGAATCATATTAGAGCAGTCATTTGATGCTGAGCCGTCAAGACCAAGACCCACTGGGCTACCGGCTTGTTGTAGATCTTTTGCAGGACAAAGACCTGAAGCGAGTACCATATTTGAGCTGGGGCAGTGTGAAATTGCAGTACCGGCACGTCCGAGGCGGACAATCTCATCGTCATTGAAGTGTATGCCATGTGCCAGCCAGACGTCGTCAGATAACCAACCAACAGATTCTAGATAGTCCAAAGGTCGAAGACCGAACATGTCGAGACAAAAAGCGTTCTCATCTTCCGTTTCTGCAAGATGGGTATGAAGCTGAACGCCGTGTGCGCGCGCTAAGGTTGCGCTTTCTTTCATCAATTCTGTGGTCACTGAAAAAGGAGAGCAGGGAGCGAGCGCAATCTGTACCATCGCACCGGCTTCACGTTGGTGATATGTATTGATGAGCCGCTCGCTGTCTTGCAGGATCACATCCTGGGTTTGCACAACTTTATTAGGTGGCAGACCACCCTGATCTTTACCCAGGCTCATTGAGCCCCGGGTTAATAGGGCTCTCATGCCGACCTTGTTTGCCGCTTCGACTTGAAGGTCTATGCCGTTTTTGGTTTGCTCGCTGAATACATAGTGATGGTCAGCAGCAGTTGTACAACCCGACAGCAGCATCTCGGTGAGCGCAAGTTCCGAAGAGACAGATATTGCTTCTTCAGTCAGATTTGCCCATACGGGATATAGGCTCACGAGCCAGTCGAACAGTTCTTTGTTGAGGGCGCTGGGAAATGCGCGGGTCAGCGTCTGGTAAAAATGATGATGACAGTTGATAAGGCCCGGTATCACGACGCAGCCCGTAGCGTCCATCGTGGCGTCTATTTGATGTTTTGGCGTCCCGCCCATTGGCACTAATTCAATGATGCGGTCATCACAAACAACAATGCCGCCGTCGGCATTTTCGTTGTTAGCGGTCCACACTTTGAGCGGGTTTTTAATCCAGGTTGTTTTGTTCACATTTGTCACTTAATTATGGGGTTAGAGTGAAGGGTCAGAGTAAATAAGTGATTTTACTCTGACCCTAACACTCGTTTCAGCGTTGGTGGTTATTTCTTTCTTGAATTGATGATGATCTTCATCAGCGAGAGTGCTTCATCGGGATCAACCCTGCCGACCGGAGATGAACTGTAAGTAGACGATAGTATTCGACCTTTTCCAGTCACAATGAATTCTGTTGGTTGAATATGATCACGTCGTTCTTCCCAAAATGAACCAAGTTTATCACCTAGTTCGCGCTCGACACCCCAGGCCACTGGAAACGATAATGGCTCTGCGACTTTTTGCGTATCTTCGAGTGAATCGACCGTCGCGGCAAAAATGCTGACGCCAATTTCCTTGAATGCTGCAAGATTTCTTTCATAGCCGTCTAACAGACGGCGACAGTAAGGTCACCAATGTCCGCGATAGAATAGTATTATTGCGTAGTCGGTTTCTATATCAGATGGCAATGAGATGGTTTCAGACTCACCGACCTTCAGACTGAAGTCTGGCAGCTGGCCGCCCATGTTTAGTTGGGTCATCTTTTTCTCCTATGATATTGGGATCAGAGTAGAGTGCCAGAGTAAAAGTATTCGGTGCCAGAGTAAAGTTGTGAGTTTACTCTGGCACTTTACTCTGACCCTATAGTTCTTATGCGCGTCCGAGTTTGCTTTGTATGTCGTCCAGTTCAGCTCGCGAAAAATTGAACCTGAGAAGAACGATGGCAGAGAGAAGATAGAATATAGCAGGGAACCAAGAATACATACCGAGCATCCAAACCTTCACAAGTTCTGTCTGGGCAACTCCCGGTACATAGCCAACCTGCTCTAACATTTGCAGCGCCACGAACCCCGTTATTGCAGCTCCGAGTTTCGTGGTGAAAGCCCATATTGCAAAATAGTTGCCTTCACGTCGTTTGCCGGTTTCCGCTTCGTCCCAATCGATCACGTCAGCGACCATTGACGGCGGTAGCGCAAGAAAGTTACCGAAGGCGGCCCCGCCAAACACGAGTATGACCGAGAAGTAAATAACAGAGCCTTCGGCCAGCCACCAGCAAGAAGCGCTGGTCAACGTAGAGATAAGAATTGCAACGCCCCAGGTGTTTCGTTTTCCGAGTGAGTAAGCAATTCGATTCCAAATAGGTAATGCTATAAAGCCGGAGGTGAAGTAAATGAGCAGGTAGTATGACCATGTCGGTAGCCAGCCCGGTACAGCTTGGTTCCACCATTCTGGTGTGCCGATAATGTAAACCGAGATGTAAATAATTAATACCGCTGGTACTGCTGCAGCAATTGAGCTTAGGACAAAAGCAAGTAATAGCGGACGAAAGTGCGGATTAGAAAATGTTGCTAGCCAGCCAGCATAGGGGTTCATTGACGGACGACCCTGAAACTCAGCGCGCTCACGACTGACTAACCCTGCAAAGATCAGGAATATAGCAACGCCACCACCTAGGATAGCGCCCATAAAAGAATAGCCTTGAATACCGCCATAACTATAGATTAGGTAGGCGGGTAGGATCGTTGCCGCAAGCAGACCGAGCAAAGCGCAAATTTCCCTGACAGCGATAATCTTCACTCGCTCGTTATAATCATCGGACATTTCTGCGCCGAGGCTGTAGTAAGGAATAGCACCCACAGTCCAGATGAAATAAGTGAGAATATAGAAACTCAGCATATAGAACAGCAAATAGCCTTGTTCACTTGCTGGGTCTGCAACCACGGGTGGCGTGAAAAGGAAGTAGAACGCAAACCCGAGGGGGATAGCTGCGCCAATAAAATAGGGTCTTCGGCGCCCGAGCCTTGTATTTGTACGATCAGACAGATAACCCATCACTGGGTCAGTTATTGAATCAAACAGCCGTGCTAATAGCAGCGACCATGCAACCAGTCCAGCAGAGAGCCCGACAAAATCTGTATAGAAGTACTGAAGGTTTACGGCAACGACCAAGCCTAAGAGTGCAAAACCAAAATTGCCGGAACCGTAGCCAAGAATAACGGCATTGGACAAGCCGGACTTTCTCTTTGAGGATAGGATAGTTGAAGCTGGGTTAGTTGAACTTACATTGGATGCGTCCGGTATCGTGCTCACGCGACTCGATCCTGCACGGTTGAACCGGTGTTGGCCGCTGGGATGGCGATGTCGGGCACGACCTTTTGAGCCCAAGCTTCGGTCAACTCCCATAGTTTTTTGCTGGTCTTCGGGTCAGCTGCCTCAGGGGTCATTTTGGCAGGTTGGCAATGGGAAAAGTATTGACCTGCAACCCTGTCCTCGTCTTCAAGCGCGCAACAGATCGTTGTTGATGCACCCTGGCTAGGGTTTTTGGTGAAAGGGCTGATCAGCGCCATCATCAAAGACATAAACTTGGAGGCGCGTCCGATGTCTGTCGTGATTAGCGTACCCGGGTGTAGTGAGCATGCTGTCAAACCCTGGTTTGAATAGCGATGCTGTAACTCGTTTGCCATCATTACATTCGCGAGTTTGGCTTGTCCGTAAGCTAACATCATTTTGAATTTTTCTCGCGGCAACGGGAATGTATCAAAATTCAGATTGCGCGGAGATCGGTGAGATTCGCTTGATACCATAACAACGCGTGACGTTGTCGCAGCCAATAATTTTGGCATTAACAATACAGTCAGAAGAAAATGGCCGTGATGGCAAACGCCGACTGTTTTCTCAAGTCCTTCAACTGTCTCTTCATATTGACTAGTCACTAAGCCGGCATTGCAGATCAGTATATCGATTGTCGCTGGTTCAATGTCGCGACAGAATTGTTGAATGCTTTCAGCGCTGGCAAGATCCAGTTTCTGAAATTGTGTGTGACCGGCGTTTGGATAGTCTTTGTTTAGTGCGTTTATTTTGCTCGCCGCTGTTCGCCCTGTTGATTCATTTCTGCAGGCAACAACAACGGTAGCGCCTGCCTTAGCCAAGGCTCTCGCTGTTTCAAACCCTATGCCGGTGTTTGCGCCTGTGACAATAGCGAACTTGCCCGTAAGGTCTTTGCCGCCGATAGCTTCGTCGGCGCTTGTTCTTGCGCCAAAGGGTTCGGGTTGATCTGTTTGCCTAGTGGATTGGTTCATAGCTTAGTTCTGCATCAAGAATAGCGATAGCATAGAGTCTCAATATCAGGTTTGGCAAGCAAACAAGCGCGATTTCTTGTTCACTTTCTGGGTCTCATTCATTTTCTGAGTAAACAATAAATCTGGAAGTAGCGGTAGGCAGCATGAATGCCAAAGCCTAAAATTCTTCTAACGGAAATATCAGGAAGCGTGTCTTTTCTTCTGAGCTAAGCTACGCAATATTCCCCATGCTCAGTACTTCTAGTGTTTCCATCTTTTTCGATTCCAAGGCCTTTGGCATTCGGGAATTCTGCGACAACCTTACCGGTCTGCTCATGTATTGTTTGCGCGTAGTGGAACAAGGCATATTCAGGCTTATCTTCAAATGCTGTCGTTTTCTGTATGAATTTTGTGAATCGATTAAGGGATTCATCTTCTTTGGTTTTAGCTATGGCATGACTATTATTAGGTTGTTGGTAGAAGCCATAACCACTGTAAAAGACTTTGATGAGCTGATAAGTTGCTTCTTTCGCTGGTAATTCGTTTTGCTCGGCATAGCGATAGGCGTGTTCCACTAATCCTAACGATATTGTTGGGTTCTCTGCCAGTTGTACTTGAGAGTTCAGCCTCTGCAACGTTTTTCTGTTGGTTTGCATTAATCGATAGAATAATTGCTAAACCCAGTAGCAGGCTCAAAGTAGTTATAGCGGCGTTCCTGATATACATTGTGCGTCTAAATTGTTTGATTGATTCATCAGCCATGTCTCCGATCGCCTTTTTATGCTGCGTCGCGGCAAGGCTGTGGTTTTGTCCCAGTCGAAATCTGAAGCCGTTTGATCCCACACTACTTCTCCTTCAGTGATCACTAGCAAAAACTGATCGATTGACTTGTTGCTAAGCCAATACGCCACTTCTTTTTGACAATAGTGCGATTCTGAAGCCTGTGAGGAAGCCCAAAAAATAAAAAATTCAGACTCACGCAAGCCATTTTCTTTCTTGCCCCAAGAGGTCGGGGGATGCAGAGATCTTGAGAGCAGGACCATTTTTGCGTCTTGAGCATGACTATATGATATAAAAGCGTTGTACCTCATAGACTCTGCCCTAAAGTCCTAGCCTTCGATGCCTGCATCTTCGGCGCCTCGAAGAAGGGCAGGCCGGAGACCGCAATCGACCAGAGATGATTTACCGCTACCAGAGGGCCCTACGACAGCCAAAAATCGATTGGCTGAGAGTCTCTCGACCACGGCATCACAGTCTTGTAGTTTTTTCTCGTTGGCTTTGCGTAACAATTCTGCTGAGTCAGCCTCAAAAACCGGAATCGTGACCTAATAGCCCAGATCCTTTAAATGCTTGCGTAATGGCATAGGCTTATTGCCCTAGCGGATGAGAATGGTTGGGAGAATGAGTGCTGCATTAGTTTGGTTTTTTTAGCGCATTTAAGCCAATTCTTGCAGTAAACTCCCGGTAATCGGGATGACTATGAAATGCGCGAAATGCTGGCTGAACGTTCATTGTGATTAGCCAGTGGTCACGGACATCATAAGCTTTCTCGAGCCATTCAAAAGCTGAATCAAAGTCTCCCATTTCGGCGTATATACTTGCAACATGGGAGGGCCAAAAAAATTCATCGCTGCGTGATTCAAGTTCGGTAACAATTTCAAGTACTTTGTCTCTATTACCCGCCTTAGCGTGGGCATAACCCACCGTTGGCAAGTTTAGGATGTTGTTGCCAGTGCGTTGCCGAACTAACTCGCCGATATCTATCGCATCCTGGTAACGCCCCGCTTCACAATAAGCATACGCTAACAATTGATACGCGGGCCAAAGCTGTGAATTTAGCTCGATTGTTTTCAAGTGTCGCTCGATGGCTGCTTCATTCTGGTTCGTGCAGTGTAGCGTCCAGCCATGGTGCAAGTTTACAAAGGGTGATACCGGGTCAAGTTCCAGTGCTATTTTGTCTTGTTTGATTGCCTTTTCTGGCTCTTGCAGAATCGTGTACAACACCGATAGCCAGTATTGAGCAGGAGCGTAATGAGGGTTTATTTCAATAGCTTTTAGAAATGTTTTCTCTGCCGCCTGCCAATCCCACTCAAAGTATAGATTGACCAGCGCCAATGAAGTTTGGGCTTCAGCCAAATTGGGGTTCAAGCTCAGTGCCTTTTTTGCATTTTCTTTGGCTAACGGAAAAGCAGCTTGAGGTGGCATGTAACCATAGTAGCCAAGTAGCGCGTAAGTGTCCGAGATGCCTACATAAGGCAGCGCATAACGCGCATCAGCAGCGGCTGCTTGTTGGAAATATTCCATCCCCTTCATAATCCCATCGCCGCGCTGATTCCAAAAATAGTTTCCTTTAAGGTACAAGTGATAAGCATCAAGATTTGTTGTATGGCGTGTAATAAGTGCGGACTCACTCTCCGTACTTGGACTGTGATTGCCACTTATTAGTGTAACGAGGTTGAGTGCGATGGCTTGCGAAATTTCATCAAGAGTGTCAAATACATCAATTAGTCTGCGGTCAAAAGTTTCAGACCAGACATGATAGCCATCACTCACGGCGATCAATTGAGCGACTATGCGCATTCTATCGCCTACTTGACGTACGCTGCCTTCGACTGCATATCTCACGTTGAGCCGCGCTCCGATATCGCGGATATCTTCATTTTTGTTTTTGAATACAAAGGATGAGGTGCGAGCAACAACACGTAGGCTGCTTACTTTTGCGAGAGAGTCGATAATGTCTTCTGTTAACCCGTCTCCGAAGTAATCTGCATCTTCATGGCCGCTCAAATTTGCAAAAGGGAGTACGACGACTGAACCCGGTGGCGGCAATTGTATTGTGGTGTCTAGCGCGGCGTTAGAGGTCGTAAGCGTGGTTTCAGGCTCTCGTTGCCAGTCGGCTAGGGTGCGCTTAATTCCATCAGGGGTGATGTCAAATATCCAGGATAGTGCAACAGCGATCGGGAAGCCGGCTACGAGTACACCCAATACTGCCCGCCTGATAAGAACTTCCATTGAGTCATCTGACAACCCCAGCGCCGGAACTATTACCTCCAATGCTATTTCGTGCAGGAAAGCGCCGAAAAATAGGTAAAAACCTATTACTGGCCACACTCTGCGCCTCAATAGTTCGCTCGCTAATCCTTTGGTTTTCAACGGACGATCCCTTTTAGTAATCCGCAGTGGTCCTGTTTTTTTCTGATTTCTTTCGAATTATATATAAATAGTCTGTGAATAATAGCGCTAATTTCTGTGGTAGTGACGGTCGTGTGATTGACAGTCACTGGTACTAATTTGAAATGATTATTCAAGTTAGCCCCTTTGCGATAGGGTTTACGTCGCTGACTTACCATTGAACACTGTCCTTAAAGTGCTAGTATCACTTTGAAAGTGGGTCTCTGGTTTCATCAAATCACTGTGAAAGGTCAGAGCAACAATATTGTGCTGGTGTGATGCACGCTTGAGGCCTGTCACCTTTACGCAACAGAAGGGTCGGTTATGAATAATAAGAGTGAAGAGAAGTTTGTTAGTTTGGAAGAGATAATGGATAGCCTAAAGACCGGCGATTTAGTTTTCTTTCAAGGTTGGGGAATTGACAGCGTGCTCATTAGGAACATAACTGGCGGCAGATGGTCGCATGTCGGAATAATTGTCGACGGCAAAGACATTGGTTTGGATGATCAGGGGCTGCTGTTATTCGAAAGTACCAACCGCCCGGGAGTAGATATTAATAGTGCTTTCAATGAGAAAACAGTTGATGAAAATGAGGTAACGGTCGCACCTCACACAAAGGGCGTTATGCTGCTTGACTTTATATCACGAATGGATGAGTACGCCGGCAGCAAGATGTATTCCAAGTTTGGCATCAAAAGTCTGAACCCTGCTAAGTCAGGTGCAATAAATCGTGAAGACCTGACCCGTTTTGTGATGAACGAGAATGTAAGAAAATCTGTTTATCCGCCAGAATATAAAGTAGCTGTTGAACATTTCGTTGCCAGAGAAGTTGATTCCGAGGAGTTTAGCCAGAAAATTGTAAAGAGAATAAAACCAAGGCTGACTGATCCGACAGTGGCTAATATTTCTGATGAGGGGCTGCAGGATATAGCAAACAAGATTATTGAGTCGCTGCAGGATGATTTTGAAGATTCTACTTTTAGCAAAATGAATCATTCTCATGATTCAGTATCCCACTACTTCTGTAGCGAACTTGTAGCTGACACACTCATGCATATGGGGGTTGTCGAGACCAAGAATGCAGCGCGTTATAGCCCGAATGATTTATCGGATAAAACGGAGCTTCCCGTTGGCGATTACTATGATGAGGCTTTATCAATACCGAGTAGCGCAGACAATGCAACTGAAATCGGTTCAGATGAGCTAAAGGAATTTTTTGGTTCAATAACGGACAATAATTAATTTTTTAAGTAAATTTTTTTAAGTAAATTGTTTGTTGTTAGCAAAGCTCAACAATGATGGGTAATTAATAAAGATAGTCCAAAACATTAGGCGGTTGGCCATGGCATTTAAGATCGGAAAATATCAGAATCTTTTTAGTTTGTTGTTACCCAATGAATCTGAAGAAGCGGGTGACAACGTCCCGGATTTTCCCTATTCAGCTCTCATCGAAGGAGATTTCGATAGCTCGCAACTGCGCTTCGAAAACTGGGCTCATTGGCAGCAGGTCGCCTCAAGAATGGCTGAACCGCTTGTGCTTGAGTCAAAACGAAAAAGGCTCGCCGGTGAATTAGCGGCGGCGTTGAGTTCTGCTAAATCGCTAGAAGGTCTCTGGGTTTTTCCGGGGGTAAATGTTCTTGGTTACCTGCAGGAGCTTCTTAGTCTCGGTAGCTATGAGACTCTCCGCAAGGAAATGTTTCAGGTTATCGAGTTGATGTCCAAATATGGTGACCAGGGTATTCGTTATTTTCAGGCCGAAGGAGATCAGCAGCAAAAAGTAGGTAAACCAAACGAAGACGCCCACTATTTCACTACCTTGGTCGTCGCGGATATACCGGCGGATACGCAAAAAGATTTCGCGAGAAGAATTGCCGCATGTGAGAGGCCGCGAGAGGACTTTGTTTATAATTTGCTTTTCGTTCCCAGTATGGCTGACGCTATAGAGGCAGTGCTAAATAACAGGGATATTCAGGCATGCATCATGTGGCAGGATTTTCCTTTTCGAAATTTGAATCAGCGCGAAAAGGGTAAGAAAGAACGGAATTTTTCTGTTTACATACGAGAGTTAGAAACTGCCTGTAACAAATTGATTGCTCGTTATTCTGAAAGTGAAGCTAACGAATCAAATAATGAATCAAAAAATGCAAATATCCCAATCGCCCTCGAGAACACTACACGAGGGCATATTCTGGGCGATCTGCTGAATGTTCTGCGCCCGCAGCTTCATCTCTATTTTCTAGGTGAAGTTGCCCTTAGCAATAAATATTCTGAGAAATCCATATTTAAGCGCTCATTTAACCGGCACGATGATGTTAATGAGTTGCACATGACGCTCTTGGATGGTGTCAGACAAAAATATCGTACGCCTTTCTTTGATGCACTAAAACGCTATGCAAAGCGACCGGTCGGAAACTTTCATGCGCTACCGATAGCAAGAGGGAATTCCGTATTCAATTCCAAATGGCTTGAAGATATGCGGCAGTTTTACGGCGACAATATATTCTTGGCTGAATCATCGGCGACTACCGGAGGGCTGGACTCGCTGCTTGCGCCCAAAGGGCCAATAAAAGAAGCGCAACTGCTTGCAGCTAAGACGTTTGGTGCCAAGGAAACATTTTTTATCACCAATGGCACATCCACAGGTAATAAGATTGTTGGCCAAGCGCTGTTGCAACCTGGTGACATTGTATTGATTGATCGAAATTGTCACAAATCACACCACTACACGATGGTGTTATCTGGCGCGCACCCCATCTATCTTGACGCTTTTTCCGTGGAGAAGTATGGAATATACGGTGGAATCAAATTAGAAACTATCACTGATAAGCTGAAACAACTAAAAGCAGAAGGGCTTTTGGATCGCGTGAAAATGCTGTTGCTGACGAATTGTACCTTTGACGGTGTTGTCTACAACCCAGCGAAGGTGATGCATGAGGTGCTGACGATCAAAAATGATATCTGTTTTTTATGGGACGAGGCGTGGTTCGCCTATGCTCGGTTGTTTCCCACCACAAGGCAGCGCACAGCAATGCGAGGGGCTGAAATTCTTGATCAGCACTATACGAAAGAAGGTGTTAGGTACAAATATAAGTTGCGAGTTTATGCGACTCAGTCAACACATAAGTCATTGTCAGCATTAAGGCAAGGCAGCATGATTCACGTCTATGACGAATTGTTTGAGAGCAATACCAAGGATCTTTTCCATGAGGCTTATTTCACGCATACATCTACGTCACCGAACTATCAAATATTAGCAACCTTAGATCTGGCTCGCCGGCAGGTGGATTTTGAAGGCTTTCCTGCAATTTCATCGACCTATCAAAAGGCGGCGCATGTAAGAAAAACTATCAAAGAGCATAAGATCCTTAGTAAATACGTGCGTGCTCTAACACCGGCAGATCTTATGCAGGAATTTAAACGCTCGGACTCTCCTGAAACTGCATGGCTGGAGGATGAGTTCGTGCTTGACCCAACGAGAATTACGCTCTACACGGCAAAGCTTGCGATGGGTGGGGATGAATTCAAGGGCCGAGTATTGATGGATGAGCACAGCATTCAGGTGAATAAGACAGGCATAAACAATGTTCTTTTTATATCGACTATCGGAGCCACGTGGAGTGGAGTGCACTATCTTATTGATGTTTTGATTTCTATTTGTACTGAATTTGAAGAGAAGTACAATGCTAGCAGCGGACTGGTACGGACTAACATTGATAACAAAATTCAAATGTTGGAAAACGAGATAGCCCCGATCGCACTTCCTGACTTCAGTTCTTTTCATCCGGCGTTTCAACCCTATGGCAATGTATGTGCAGCCGGTAATATTCGAAGCGCTTTTTATCTAGACTACAATCACGAAAATCGTGCCTACAAAAAGTTGCCGGCGATAGGTGCCGACGATTCGGAAAACTTGGAAGGCTCTGTGTGTACAAACTTTATTATTCCCTATCCACCAGGATTTCCTATTCTAGTGCCCGGGCAGGTAATCTCGGCCGAAGTCATTAAGTTTATGCAAACACTAGATATCGAAGAAATACATGGCTATGACGCATCACTTGGGCTTCCTGTGTTTACGGAGCTCGCGCTAAAGCAAGTTTCAGCAAGCGTCGAGTCGAGTGAGAACAAGACGCGCAAGAAACCCGATTCAAAATGACAATAAGCCCATTGTTGAATAATGATAACAATAGTCTAACGAAACAAAAGTAGATGCCACACGTCGCTTTTATACATGGCATGTGCAATATGCCAGCTAAGCAAAAATTGCTGGGCATCTGGGAATATGCCCTTAATCGAGGTGGCTAGAACCTAGCGACCGAAGTCATCCGATGCTGCACTTGAAAGTGTGGCAGAGGGGCTCGGCACTGAAGCAAGCGATGACGGCTTAGGCTGGCTTGAGGACTTACCTGAAAATGGAAAAGCTTTCATGGCCTCATTTAGCGACAAGTTTGGTTTTGACAAGGCGTCCCCAGAAGATAACAGTTACGCTCCGCCTCCGCCATCAATGGTAGAAGCTGAAATGGCTTCTATTGCATTTGAGGCAATCCCGCTGCCGTGGCTTCTAACTGCACGGGCCAACATATCGTTGTTAGTCACAGCATAGGCACGGGTAGTGAAACTATGCATAAATTGAATGATAAGACCGGTACTTACCCTGCAAATGAAGGGATTTACATTCAAAGTATTCGGGATGCAGTCGCGAAAATGATGGATTAAAAAGGCTTATCACCTGCAACTGTCACTCGGAAGCCGCTACGTACCTGGGGAAAGTAGTCCCACATAGCTAAATGTTGTACTGCGCGGTTGTCCCAGAATGCGACCGAATCCTTCTCCCATGAAAAGCGACAGACAAATTGTTCCTTGCGATTGTGCGCATAGAGGAAGTCGAGGATAGCTTTGCTCTCGTCGTCGGGCACATCGCAAATATATAAGGTGAAGACAGGGCTGACATAAATGCCCTTTTTACCCGTGACTGGATGAGTACGAATGACCGGGTGATCGGCAAACGGAAATACCTTATCGCCTGCCTTGCCATCGATTTGGGCACGTCTGTTGTAGTTTGGCCCACCGTCATGACGCGCTTTTAGACCACCAAGAAAAGCTTTCATCGGTTCGCTGAGCGCCTCATAAGCCGCATTTGAGCTAGCGAAGAGCGTGTCACCGCCATTGGGCGGCACAGTGTGAATGTGTAGGATAGAGCCCATCGGTGGCTCTGGATCACAGCTAACATCCGAATGCCAGCGGTGGCCGGCAACTTGCTTTGAGTTCTCGTCGGCATGAATGCGTAAAACCTCGGGGTGGCCTTTGGGGGCGGGTGCGGAGGGATGGATATGCAATGGACCAAAGCGCCGCCCGAAATCCTTGTGTTGCTCCAGCGTCATGTCTTGATCGCGAAAAAAGATGACTTGATGTGCCATCAGTGCATCGTGGACCTCCTGGAACTGCTGGTCGCTAAGCGGTTCTGACAGCTTCACGCCATGAACTTCGGCGCCTAGGGTCGGGGTCAGTGGGCGAACTTCGATCGTTTTTTCAGACATACTATTCTGAGACATATCATTCTGAGACCTATCATTCTGAGACATTGACTCTCCTCCAAAGGCGGTGTCGCCGACGATTATTGAAGCTGATTTCACCACTAATTGCGATTCGATGCCAGTATGGCCTGTTGGCTGGACTATTTTGGCTAAGCGCCGCGGCTTTGGCTAAGCGCCGCGGCTTTGAATAAGCGCAGCGGCGCTATTTTTCCCAATGAGGCGTCCAGTCGCCTTCTAGTCTCATCGATAGTCCAGCATCGTCTTCAATCCGTTTTGCTACATGCAGTTCGGCTGCATCGGGACCATAGCGTTGTTCCGCCCGTTTGAATGTCTCGTGGGCTGCGAGCGTCATGGGTAAATCTGTTGCAACAGTATTGTTGAGCTCAGCGATCAAATTAAGATCTTTCAAACACAAGTCGAGCGTGAAAGAGGGGTCGTAGTGTCCGGCGAAAATGGAAGGCGCGTCGTGGCGAGCGACAAAGCTGTCACCAACGCTTTCTTTGATGGCATGCCACAAGGTGTCGAGTGGCACGCCATTGGCTATTCCGGTCGCAAACCCTTCGCCAAGTGCGGCGGAAGCGATGAACCAGAGCTGATTGGTCACTAATTTCACAACATTGCCATTACCGAGGTCACCGCACTCTATCACCTGACCAAGATTTTCGAGAACTGGGATCGCACGAGCGCGATCATCCGGGGCGCCGCCAAGAAATAGCGTCAATTTACCTGTACGTGCACCATCGACTGCACCTGTCACCGGTGAGTCAACAACTGATATGCCGTCTGGCGCTTCTACTGCTAGGCGAGATATCAGTTTAATGTTGTTGGTCGTGAGATCTACCCAGAGAGAACCTGGACGTAGCTGAGCAAGTAGCCCGCTCTCGCCTGCCATGAGTGCTTCGATATGATCGGGACGTGGCAAAGATGTCAGAAGTATATCTGCGGCCTGTGCGCATGCGACTGCGGAGCTGGCTTCTTGTGCGCCGCTAGTTACCGCGGCAGCCAGCATCTCTGGATTGATGTCGAATGCGTGGACGTCATAAGAAGCAGCACAAAGTCGTTGGCACATGGGGCCTCCCATATTGCCAAGCCCAATGAAACCTAGCGTGGGGAGCTTACGTGTCGGAAGCTTGTGTGTTGGAAGCTTGTGTGTAGGCGTTTTACGTGTGGGCTGGTCATGTGCAGGTCGCTTAGGTATCGGGATGGTGCCTCCGTTGAATTAAGTTAGAGTGAATATCACTGTTTTGCTATAGCACCTGCCCAGACGCGGATCGTTTGATGAATTGTCCCATACCAGCTCGTCCTAGCCATCGTTCGCCGTCGACGATTAGCTCACCGCGCAAAAATACTTTTTTCACGCGTCCCTTCACGCGACGCCCCTCGAACATTGAGTAGTCGACTAACGAGTGATGGGTCTGTGCGCTTAGTACGTGTTGCTCTTCTGGATCGAACAGTACCACGTCTGCATCACTGCCTACCGCAATTGTGCCTTTACGTGGAAACATGCCGAACATTTTGGCGGGCGCGGTCGAGGTTAACTGG
>JBLHWY010000111.1:0-21783 GCA_047629195.1 Candidatus Azotimanducaceae bacterium | reverse complement strand
GTGCGTTATCAATCGCATCGAATGCTGAAAAAGTTCCACCCCATGTTTCCGCACAAACCTTGGTGATCGCCGCCGTTAGCGTCGTCTTGCCATGGTCTACGTGGCCAATTGTGCCGACATTTAAATGTGGCTTTGTCCGTTCAAACTTCTCTTTGGACATTCCGTTAAATCTCCTTAATTTTCGCCAGATTAGAACAACTGAATAGCGTGTTAATAATAAATTTACTTACCATCTAATAACTAGATGGAGCTCATAACCGGATTTGAACCGGTGACCTCTTCCTTACCAAGGAAGTGCTCTACCGACTGAGCTATATGAGCGTAATACCTTACACAACATACTTCCTTAATCTATTTTACAAACTCGCTCGCTATAAAAGCGCACGATTTGGAGCGGGTAGCGAGGATCGAACTCGCGTCATCAGCTTGGAAGGCTGAGGTTCTACCGCTGAACTATACCCGCACTTCTTTAAACAATCCGTTTGAAACTTTTAGCCTTCTAGCAGTCCAGCGCCACCAAAATTGGTGGAGGGGGGTGGATTCGAACCACCGAAGCTTACGCGTCAGATTTACAGTCTGATCCCTTTGGCCACTCGGGAACCCCTCCAAAAAAGAGGCGCTAGATTCTGCCTTCGCGGCTAAACGAAGTCAAACAAAATTTGATGTAAAGAAGCCCTCGTTCACAAATACTTTTGTAAACTCGGACATTTCTGCTTTTAATGATCTGGTGCCGCCACCAAGAGTCGAACTCGGGACCTACTGATTACAAATCAGTTGCTCTACCAACTGAGCTATAGCGGCATTCTATCTAGAGATGTATTCATTGACCAGCAATGAAAACGACCAGACCAAAATCAGGATGCGGATTGTATGCGAAGAGCTCTGCTCTATCAAACATCTTGGTGCTTTTTATCACTAATATTGCATATTCTTTATAAATCACCATCGATTTGGCCGGAATTCAGACATGGCAACTGCTTTTGCTCTAGTTTTGGGTATTCATTCAGCATCCTTTGCCAAACCTCCAGTGGCAGGTTTAGATCACTTTGGCCAGCATTGAGGATCCAAAACTCACGAATCAGCCTCGGAATCTCCACCATCACAGACTTGTACCCCTCTGCCTCCAGCTTTTCCTTCGCGTTTATCGCAGCAAGCTCCCTAGAGTAGACGCCCAGAGAGATGCCAAGCGAATCTTTACCCTGAGTTATGACATAGCTATCAATATTCTGCGACTTTAGCTCCCTTAATTTGCGGAAAGCGTCCTGAAGCGTGGACGCTGGAGGAATCATTATCCTGTAATCACTTTGCCCTACTAGCTGGTCAATCGCCTTAAGCTCAACATTAAGATCAAGCGCCTTAAGCTGTTCCGCAACTGATTGTCCAGCAAACAAGTCCGCAAAAGGGCCGATGCCGAGACACATTTTACTCTGCGCGCCTGTTTCAGAACGCAGGGGGTTTTTAATAATAAACTCTAATTCTTGCTCTCTGATCTCTGAATTCGAATTCTCATTGAGCAAATAAATAGCTTGAACCCCACTACTAGATATCTGTTTTAAACGGGCTCCCGGTTTCAGAACGCCCTGAGATTCGCCGCTCAGCTCAAGATAGTGATATCCAAAAAAAATGAAGTTGAGCAAGAGAAGGGTCCAAAATATCATTTTCATTTAGAAACGGATGACCTTCGCAGACTCACCTCCCCAGAACTGAACGATTGAATCTCACTACCAACTTCAACCAGCAAGTTACCTCTTTCATCTACACCACGATTAATCCCGGTAATCCGCTCGCTGCCCAAGTGAACATCAACCTCCGCGCCTTGCAGGCAATCATACTTCGACCACTCAGATAACTTTTCACTCACCCGTTGGCGACTAAATCCACGCAGGCTCACAATCATCTGATCGATAATTGAAGAACAAAGCTCATTTCGCCCAACTCTCTTCTGGTCGGAGATCACACTCACAGGTTGACCGATATCAGCACGGGCCTCGAGGTCTAGAGAAAGATTGACGCCGACGCCGATGACAACATGGGCTTGATCTGCAGCCAAATCGAGCTCGATCAGTATGCCAGCCAGCTTGCCACCCCCAACAATTACATCGTTAGGCCATTTCATCTCTACATCTTCAAGTCCTGCGCCCCTTAGACAGTCCACCAAATTCATACCGACGTATAGACTCAGCGCTTCTACCATTTCCGCCTTCGGGATAGACCAACCAAAACTTACATATATGTTTCTAGCGAACGGGCTGACCCATTTACGTCCACGCCGACCTTTACCCGCAGTTTGTTGCTCCGATGTACAGACGCTGCCATGGAAACCCGACTGCTTCGAGCGCCCTAGCAGATGAGTGTTCGTTGAACCCGTAGTCCAGAGAACTTCTAACCGAGAAACTGATGCCTTGGCCTCAATTGAGAGGCCATACAACAACTTTTCCTCGTCAAGCAACTCCAGAGGGTCCTTAAGCTCCAGCTTCTCATCGCTCACTCGATAGTCAATACTCAACTCCTTAAGTGCGTACTCTAGGTCTTTCGATCTATCAGCAAAGCCCATCTCAGCCATCTGCTTTATTAAAGTAATAATTTCCATAACGACGAACTATTCCTGTTGAACTTGCCAGTTAATAACGATGAGGGACTAAGCGAGGTTGACAACGATTCTCATGTCGATCGAACCAATCGCCCTTGCTGAATGATTGCCTCTAAAGTTTCATGAGGACTCGCGAGAACAGCGATATCATCTAGAGGATTGAACTTGCTGACAACCAGATCCGCTATTGCACCAGGAGATATAACGCCAATCTGACCGCTCAAATGACAAAGTTTTGGGTTCACTTGATACATGGAAGCAAGGATTTCGGCCGCCGATTCTACTTCCCCGCGAATACTGAATTCTCGATTTTGTCTCGCCTGACTCTCGCCAATAAGATCGGTCCCCCATCCCATCCTCACCTGCGAAGCTTTTGCAACCTGCAACGACTCCAGGCCAACTCGATATATTTCCTGGTTCTTCTTCAAATTGGTTTCGGGCAATCCGAACTCCCTACCGAGTTGGTCCATGGCCTCGTAAGTTGCAAGCGTCGGCACCAGTATCGCGCCTCTCTCGACCATCAATTCCGCAGCAGTACGGTCAAGAAGATTGCCATGTTCAATGGTGTGAACACCATTTTCAACAGCAAGCATTATCGATTCAGGACTATAAGCATGTGCTGCGACATAGGTATGCCGATGTTGCGCTTCAACAACAACCGCTTTAATTTCTTCTTCGGTATATTGAACAGAGTCAAGCGGGTCGGAAGGAGTCGCGACCCCACCCGACACATGAATCTTTAAAAAATCAGAACCTTCTCGTAGATTATGTCGGGCAGCCTTACGAACCGCATCTACTCCATCTGCGACAATACCAAAGGCGGTATGACGCATTTGACATGCACAATCTGGCACTGCGCGGACTCCACCTTCTACATCACCGTGACCACCTGTTTGGGAGATAAATCGACCAGCACTTATTATTCGAGGGCCTTGCGCTTCACCTGACTTAATTGCTCGCTGCAAACCCGAAACATCACCACCAACATCTCGAACAGTCGTAAAACCTCGCAAGAGCGTTTCCCTCGCCAGTCGCGCCATTACGATTCCATATTCGACTTCCGACCATTTCGTCAATCGTCGAAAGTCCATCGACGCCAATCGAAAGTGCACATGCGCATCGATAAAACCAGGTAGAACAAAACTGCCCTTCGCGTCAAAAGTTAAATCGATATGACCTCTAGGCTTTTCCCCAATCGTGGTTATAAGACCGTCTTCGATGACTAAAGCCTGCTCTTCTGACATTTCCATCGTTTTGGTGTCAAGGAGATGACCATTTTTGATTAGAGTTCGCATGGCTTGGTTCCGCGAAAAGAATTAGGCAGACAAAGATAACAAGGAATTGCGTGGAAGTGCACAAAAGTGCAATTTTTGGCGGTGTAGTGCGGTGGTATTCCGCCAGAATTGAAAATCATTAGAGGAAGTGGTGGAGCCAGGCGGGATCGAACCGCCGACCTCCTGCGTGCAAGGCAGGCGCTCTCCCAGCTGAGCTATGGCCCCAGTTAATACCGGGTTGAACAATTAGATTGCTCTGGGTGGTGCTTCTTGTTCTATTCTAACTCATTGCGAGTCCTTAAATCAGGCTTACTTCGTAAGCCCGGGATCGAAGTCGTGTGCGACTCCAACGCGACCTCCTGCGTGCAAGGCAGGCGCTCTCCCAGCTACCGGGCAGGCGTTCCTGCTATGGCCCCAGTTAATACCGGGTTGAACAATTAGATTGCTCTGGGTGGTGCTTCTTGTTCTATTCTAACTCATTGCGAGTTATTACATCAGACTTACTTTGCAAGTCTTGGATCGAAGTCGAATTTGACCCCAACGTAACCTCTTGCGTGCATGACGTTTCTTACGGCGCGCAGCATATCATACTTTCGATTGGTGGGTCTGGGTGGATTTGAACCACCGACCTCACCCTTATCAGGGGTGCGCTCTAACCAACTGAGCTACAGACCCCAATCGAAACTTTAACCGCCAACCGATTCACATAGAGCCCGTTGACGAGGGAGCGTATTATACGCACGCTTTTCTTATTTTCAACATCAGTCCATCACTATAACGTGATGATTTTTCTTACCCTTCTGTAAAATATGAAAACGAGAGAACAAAGCATCTGATTTTTTGACCCAAAAATCAGCATCCACAACCTTCTCACCATCCACAGCGACGGCATTACTCTGGATTAACTTTCGAGCCTGACCTGCGGTTACTTCTCCTCTTGGCGTTACGGCCAAACCTGTATCCACTAAAACATCAATCAACTTTGCATCGCTTTGCAAATGACTCGAAGGCAGCCCATCCATTGCCAACTGGGCTAGGTCAGAGCTCTCTAGCGATGTCAGCTGGTTAGAAAAAAGCGCAGAACTAATCCTCTCTGCCGCCTCAACGCCTATATCGCCATGCACAAGCCTGGTGACCTCGCGAGCCAACGCAATATGCGCGGTTCGACCGCCAGGGTCCTGATCGTGCGCAGCCGCCAGCTCTCTAATTTGGGCGCTGGTTAAAAATGTAAATATACCTAGATAATTAATAACATCTGAATCTGCACAATTTCGCCAAAATTGATAAAACATGTACGGCGAGGTTTTAGCAGGGTCAATCCAGACGGCATTCCCCATACTTTTACCAAACTTTGTACCATCGGAATTTGTAATGAGCGGATAGGTAATCGCGAAAGCCTGATTGCCATTCATTCGTCTCACCAAATCAATACCACTGGTAATATTACCCCATTGGTCACTCCCACCCATCTGTATCGTGCAATCCTGATCACGATTTAGAACAACAAAGTCGTACGACTGTAGAATCATGTAGCTAAATTCGGTATATGAAATACCCTTAGTATCATCTTCCAATCTGCGCTTAATCGTCTCTTTTTGGATCATACTGTTAACGCTAAAATGCTTACCAATATCACGAAGGTAGTCGATAACACCGACACCTTCCGTCCAACTCGCATTATCAACGACGATTGCTGAATTAGCCCCACCCGAGAAATCAAGGAATGCACTCGCTTGCTCGCGAATCTTTTCTACAAAGACTTTCACAGTTTCAGCAGGCTTAAGATCCCTTTCCGAAGTTCTACCTCCAGGATCTCCAATCATTCCGGTTGCGCCACCCACTAACAAGACTGGCCGATGACCCGCTAGCTGAAATCGCCGCAAGGCAAGCAGAGGCACAAGATTGCCAATATGCAAACTATCGGCAGTCGGGTCAAAACCACAGTAAACGGTACGAGAACCGGAGGCTAAATGCTCTAATAGCAAGTCCTCACTACTCACTTGAGCGATCAAACCCAATGATCGCATCTGGTCTATAAGATTGTGTTCGATTTCCATAATCCGTGTCCCAGCGCACCTTTTCGGTACGACTACTTTGCTAAAATGCCTCCACGCCAGGGGAACCTTCTCTGTCCGAGATGTTCATATACAGACCCAGCACGTAAATGTAGGGCGCAAATTACCTGATGCACAAAGAATTACAAGAGCTTGATGCTATTTTAGCTTAGCCGCGGGACTCGGGCCTCTTAAAGCTAAAACTAAACAAACTTATTGATTTTTTGTTTATTTTTTATATAGTTAGCACCTTTTCATAAGAAGTTACAATAATAACAACAAATAGCTCATTCCTTTATGAACAGATATCCTAAAAACCATATAAAAACAGCCATCTTAGCCGCCGTCTGCCTGCTCATTTTTATTAGCGTCCTACCGGCCGCGAAGAACAGCGACACCGCTAGAATTCCAGTATCACTTTCCATAAAACCTAATGAAACGCTTTCTAACGCGGCCGTTAACTTGCCAGTTGGCGACAAACAAATACCAACGTCATTAACCAACGATACGCCTTTCGAATCTGCAACCGATCAATGGGTGACTGTCTCAATTCGCAAAGGAGATAGTCTAGCTACGATATTCAAACGAGCAGGGCTTTCTCCTAAAGACCTTCATGACATCATGTCGCTTGGCTCGAAGGTGAAATCCCTCAAAAAGATTCTGCCCAAGAAAGAAGTTAAATTTAAATTTGATGCCGACGGTCAACTTGCGATTCTTAACTATGTCGACAGCCCGCTTCGTTCACTGCAAGTCAAGCGAAATGGTGATGGCTATGAAGCACAATGGCTAACAGCCGAAACAGAAACACTCACCGCTTACAAAACTGCCTCTATCACAGCGGACAAACCTTCTTTATACCACGCCGGAAAAGCTGCCGGGCTTTCTGACAATATGATCATGAAGCTAAGCAATGTGTTTCAGTGGGACATTAGCTTTGCGCTAGATATGCGCCAAGGGGACTCATTCGCGGTTCTCTATGAAGATATCTACGTCAAAGGCGAAAAAGTAAAGGAAGGAGATATAATTGCCGCTCAATTTCTCAACATGGGAAATACCTATCAAGCTGTAAGGTACACGGACGAAAAGAACTATACAGATTACTATGCTAAAGATGGCGCCAGCCTCAGAAAAGCATTCATCCGTGACCCCGTTCACTTCTCGCATGTCAGCTCAAGCTTTAACCTTCGAAGATTACACCCTATTCATAAAAAGGTGATGCCTCACCGCGGAATCGACTACGCCGCCAATAAAGGCACCCCCGTACTTGCGGCCGGCGACGGCAAAGTCACTATCACACGTCAGAACAATGCTTCTGGGCGATTTATCGTTGTTCAACATGGCCAGCAATATACAACTAAATATCTCCACCTCTCAGCTTTTGCAAAAGGAATTCGTGCTGGAAAGGCCGTCAAACAGGGACAAACTATTGGCTATGTAGGCGAAACGGGTTGGGCAACAGCACCGCACCTTCACTACGAATTTTTGGTCAACGGCGTACATAGAAACCCTCGTACCGTGAAACTACCAAAGGCAGAGCCCATCAGCAAAGAGGGTATCAAGAGATTTCAAACGATCACGCGTCCTACGCTGGCTAAGCTAGACTCTATTATCGGCAATCGGACTTACGCTTACGCACCACTTGAAGATTAGCCTCAGCGGCTAGCCGCACGCAGCCTAAAGAATCTAGCATCGGAGACTAAAGAGAAAATGAATTACCGCAGCCACAGGTCGTGCTTGCGTTGGGGTTTGTTACGACAAAGCGAGCACCGGAAAGATCTTCCTTAAAATCGACCTCTGCTCCTACCAAATATTGGTAGCTAAGCGCATCAACGACTAACGTGACGCCATCATTCTCAACTAGCGAGTCATCCTCTTCTACATCTTCATCGAAGGTAAACCCATATTCGAAGCCGGAACATCCACCGCCGGTGACAAAGACCCGAAGTTTCAAACCAGGGTTTTCTTCCTCAAATATTAGTACACCAGCTTTTTTTGCAGCTGAATCGGTGAAATTAAGCCCTAGAGGGACGACAACTTGTGGTACATCATTCATTTTTTTAACTCAATCAGAATAGGGATTTAAGAGAATCAGTCTATCTCAAACAGTCGGATAAATTTTCACGCTGTTTTACTCTTCACCGGCGTAACGTGTAGAGAAGATTGTTGAGTAGATTGTCGGGTAGATTGCTGCGAAGCCGCTGCTTCTTTTGTATCTGTTCGCTCTCTACCATCCGCCTTATCAACACGAGAAGCATCAACTTGAGCAGTTGTTTCAGCTTGAAAAGTTTCGGCTTTCTTTAGGGCCTCTTGCTTCGCTTCCTTTCCGGTCCGAACGTTAACAAGATTGCCGTCAACTCGACTACCCATGACCATTTCTATCAAATTGTAATAGACGTTGCCCTTAATTTCAGCTTTCGCAGCGAGCTCAACATGTTTCTCAGAATAGATATCACCAAACACTTTTCCATTAATAATTACATTAGGAACGCGAATTTCGCCTTTAACACGTCCCTTTTCACTCACGGTGACCATTGCTTTCGCGCCTTCCTGAGCATAAATATTCCCTTTGACGACACCATTAACAAGCAGCTGGTCGCTAAAATGAATATCGCCGACCATTTCACAATTATTAGCAACCAGTGTGATCCCTGGTTCCGTCTTTTTACCATTTCCAAATAAAGCCATGAGCTATCCTCCAATTAGTTGCCAGTCGAACCTCTTCTCGAGGCGCTGCGCACCCCGACCCGACGATTGCGCGACGATCATAATCTCTTTCGGAGAGAATCCTTTCGGAACGCTCAACTCTCCATCAATATTCTGAAAATAACGAAACCTGAATCGAATTGCTTCTTGAGCACCCTCACCGAGATCAATCAAGGATAGGCTCTGGTCCTCACCACCCAGCTTGCCCAGCACATTGATTTCAACACCACCCTGAACATAATCGTGTTTGTCTACGATTTGGGTCAGCATTAGGCTGTAGCGAAACTTGCTCGGCTCTGAGGACTGCTTCACGTCCAGTCGCTCTATCCGAAGTCCACGTTCTTCAGCGTTAGGAACCATTACACCTTTATAAAATCTGATCTCTTCGCTTAATTCAGCTATTTCTTTCTGCAGAGCCTCGACAGTTACCTGAATTTCTTCGTTTGCTCTTACGTCTACCTGACCACCAAGCTTAATATCTGCAATGTGCTGCCTGAGACTACCGACGAGGCTTAAACTGGTGTCAAGTTGTGACCTCAAATCATCACGTTCGTTCACAACTTCAACTTTAGTCGCCATGCCTTGGTCTAAACCGTATTCAAATGTCAGCCAGCTCAAAGCAGTGAGCGCAATGAGACACAATAGGAACACGACTCCCCGATAGAAAGGTCGATGAGGTGTTACCACCATCTGATATTGTTTACTGCCTTTTACAGTTGCCATTCTCTCTGGTACTAGTCCATAACAACCCAAGGGGAAGTTAGTTTAGCAGAATTCAGCCTAAAACAAGCTATATCCAATTTAAAGAGAGAGGATTTACCTCAATTCCGGTCGATCTTTCGCTACAGTTGGCATATCCTCTTGCCGAATTTGATCAATACTACCCAACATGCCTCGCAAACTACCCTCGAAGTTTTCGATCAGAGGATTCAGAAGATCTCTCGCATCTCTGGAGGCCGTACCACAATTTGCAATTATGGGTGTCTTTTCCGGAATCGTCACCGGTCTGGTCATTCTGGCATTCCGCACACTCATCGAAATCCCCCTTGCGACGGTGCTAAGTGACGATTTCGAAAATTTTGAAGCTTTAGCGCCAGCACTTTTCTTTCTGGTACCGGTTGCTGGAGCAGTGATCCTCGCTATTTTCATGTCTTTGCTCAAACCCGATCACCGCCGTGTTGGTCCAGTTCATGTACTTGAAAGGTTAGCCAGGCATCAGGGACACATGCCCTATCAAAATGCATTGGTGCAGTTCTTTGGCGGCATTATCGCGCTTGCGTCAGGACAATCCGGGGGGCGTGAGGGGCCAGCAATTCATCTTGGGGCCGCTGGGGCAAGCTTGCTTGGGCAAACTCTTAAGCTACCCAATAACAGCATTAGAGTATTGGTAGGCTGCGGCGCAGCAGCCGCAATTTCCGCATCATTTAATACGCCTATGGCTGGCGTCATATTCTCCATGGAAGTGATCTTAATGGAGTACACCATTGCGGGATTTATTCCTGTGATTTTGGCTGCGGTCACTGCGACCATGATAAATCAAAGCGTGTACGGTGCAGCCTCAGCCTTCGATGTGCCTGCTGCGTTATCAATGAGCAGCATCTTCGAAGTACCATTCCTATTACTCGAGGGTGTCGCTATAGGCGCAATAGCAGCACTTTTTATCGGTTCAATATCATTAGTCCATAGGTTCGCGCCGAACCCGATTTGGGTAAGAATGCTAATAGCAGGATTTGTCACCGGTGCTCTAGCACTTATCGCACCCCAAATACTCGGCGTTGGCTACGATACAGTCAACTCCGCAATGGATGGCAGCCTAACCTTAACTATTTTGGTCATCGCCTGTATCTTTAAGATTCTTGCCAGCACAGTAACTGTCGCTCTCGGGATGCCCATTGGCATTATAGGTCCAACATTATTTATCGGCGCTATGGCAGGCGGTGTTTTAGGGCACTTTGGCGCATACCTTATGCCAGATCATGCATCGTCTCAGGGTTTTTATGTGATTCTAGGAATGGGCGCCATGATGGGCGCTGTACTCCAGGCTCCGCTAGCAGCCCTGATGGCAGTAATGGAGCTCACTAATAACTCAAATATCATATTGCCCGCGATGCTGGTTATCATCGTGGCAAACATGACCTCAAGACAATTATTTGGCGTTGAGTCTATATTTACCACTCAAATGAAAATTTTGGGACTAGAGACTGAACAAAAACCCTTATCGCAAGCACTGAATCGAGCATCTGTCGCTAGCATCATGTCACGAAGTTTCGAGCGAACTAAAGCAAGCATTTCCAGAGATCAGGCGCGGATTCTGTTGCTCGAAAAACCTGTTTGGTTATTAATTGATGACGCCAAAGGCCCAAGCTCGATTGTTCGATCTGAGGATCTACTCAACCATCTCGCGGCGTCAAAAGATGAACAAATCAACCTGAATGAAATCCCTGCGACTCGCTTCGATGTTGAGCCTATCCTCATACAGGCTACTTTGAGCGAAGCTCTTGATATGCTTAATCGTAGCGGGGTGCAGGGAATATATGTCAATAGGATAACAGCACCACTAATGGATTCGGTCGTCGGTATTGTGACCAGAAGCGATATCGAATCCTACTATCAAATCTAAAAGCTCAAGCAGAATATAAATCCACTGATACACTTTAACAATGAGCATTCACATCTGACCTATCTAACATAATTCAGGACTTCAAAAGTGCCACTGCCAAATCAACCGAATATGGAGCAGACTCCTGTTGTGATGACCTTCGCTGACCTTGACCCCAGCGGCGCTGCAGGCATTCAAGCGGATGTTGAGACACTGTTCAGTATGGGTTGCCACTGTTCTTCTATTGCAACCGCCATTACCGCTCAAGATACTTACGAATATCACGATTCGATAGCAACTGATCCGGTGATGATGACAGAACAAGCTAGGGCAATTCTCGAAGACATGCCGGTTTCCGTGTTCAAGGTCGGTCAGGTTGGCAGCATTGATACACTGCACGCCATGTATGCCATTCTTCGAGACTATCCAGAAAAACCGGTTATCTACCAACCGTCGCTGCCTCTTCAATCAAGCCTATTTACCGATCATCTTCTTACTCATATTCGTAATCTGTTGCTGCCTCTCTCCAGTATCGTCACGCTCAATACCCTGGAGGCCCACTTCCTAGCACCACAGGCCGACACCATTGAAGCGTGCATCAACGAGATCCTCGACGCCGGCCCTGAATATGTTTTAGTTACGGGCATAGGCGGAGACATAAAAAAGATCAAAAATGCGCTCTATACAAATGCTGGGCTACAGAAATGCTGGGAATGGGAACGTCTACCACATACCTATCAAGGTTCTGGCTCTACGCTTTCAGCCTCTATTGCAGCACACATAGCACACGGGTTTGATCCTGTTACTTCGATAGAGAAGGCACAAGACTATACTTGGCACACGCTCAAAAATGCACGGCGTCTAGGCATGGGCAATTATGTGCCTAACCGCATGTACTGGGTTAATTAGGGGGGTATAAATCAGCCTAATTCGTTACGTCGGAGGAGCTTTAGCAAAAGAACTGGCGAGAATATCACTTTAGTTACAATCAAATTTGAATCCTTAGCCGAGGAGTGGTTGAATTCGCATCTCAAATTTTAGGGTGCAAACTTCCCCATGACTCGATCAGAAAAACTTTTCGAAAAAGCAAACAAGATACTCCCCGGAGGCGTAAATTCGCCGGTCAGGGCTTTCCAAAGAGTGGGCGGTAAGCCAATCTTCTTCAAACACAGTCAAGGTCCATACCTCTGGGACGAAGATGACAGTCGTTACATAGATTACATCGGCTCCTGGGGGCCAATGATAGTCGGACACAACCACCCACAGGTGATGGAACGCGTTAAAGCAGCGATTACTCACGGATTGAGTTTCGGTGCGCCCACTGAAATCGAAACGATCATGGCAGAAAAAGTCGCTGAATTGATGCCTAGCATCGAAATGATCCGCATGGTCAGTTCAGGTACCGAAGCCACAATGAGCGCCATTAGAGTTGCCAGAGGATATACCGGCAGAGACAAGATCGTTAAATTCGAAGGTTGCTACCACGGCCACAGCGATGCTCTGTTGGTAAAAGCTGGCTCAGGCGCGTTAACTCTGGGTGAACCAGACTCCCTCGGAGTTCCAGCCAGCGTGGCGCAACACACAATAACCCTCGAATATAACAATATTGCACAGGTCGAAGCATTTTTTGCAGAATCGGGACATCAGATTGCAGCAGTGATCGTTGAGCCGGTTGCTGGCAACATGGGATGTGTTCCGCCGATCCCTGGCTTTCTGGAATCACTTCGAACTCAGACTACTAAGAAGGGCGCATTGCTTATTTTTGACGAAGTCATGACAGGCTTTCGCGTCGCACTTGGCGGGGCCCAGGCTCATTACAATATTACGCCTGACTTAACGACCTTAGGCAAAGTGATAGGAGGCGGCATGCCAGTCGGTGCATTCGGCGGCAAACGAGATATCATGAGCGTAGTCGCACCGCTCGGTGGGGTCTATCAGGCAGGAACACTTTCGGGCAACCCAATTGCAATGACCGCAGGTCTGGCTACGCTAAATCTAATAGAAGAACCCGGCTTTTTTGAATCACTGACTTCGAGAACAGAGGCGCTTGTCACTGGCTTGAAGTCCGTCGCTGATGAGTGCGGTGTTGAATTGTCGACCAATCAGGTTGGCGGAATGTTCGGTTTCTTCTTCACTACGGCAAATCCAGTCACCCGTTTTAGCGAGGTGATGAATTCAGATACCGCTAAATTCAATTTGTTCTTCAACGGCATGTTGGCAGAGGGTATAAATCTGGCACCTTCGCCATTCGAGTCTGGCTTTGTTTCCGCGGCGCATACAGACCAAGTCATTGAAGAAACTGTCAAAGCTGCACGCAAGGTACTCAGCACACTCAATTCGTCTAACTAGCATCAACCACATCGTCTTGATGAGATTTAAAACAGGGAAATAACGTGAAAAAATACGACATCTACGGAATCGGAAATGCATTGGTCGACACAGAGTATGAAGTTGATGACGCCTTCATCTCCAAAGCAGGCGTAGACAAAGGTCTTATGACCCTTATCGATAGTGATGAACGCATGCGAATTCTCAACCTGCTTGAGGTCGAACATGAACATCTGGCAGTTAAACAAGCCGGCGGTGGTTCTGCTGCAAATACGGTGGTTGCAGCAGCGCAATTAGGCGCAAGCAGCTTCTACAGTTGCAAGGTTGCAAGTGATGAGACAGGCGACTTTTTTATGCGGGATTTGGGTATCGCCGGTGTCGATACCAACCTTGACTCAGGACGCGAGGAAGGTATTACAGGTAAGTGTATTTCCATGGTGACGCCAGATGCTGAACGAACGATGATCACTCACCTCGGCATCACTGAAACTTTATCGCCAAACGAACTAAATCGAGAGGCGCTACGTAACGCGACCTACTTATATATCGAAGGCTACCTTGTGACTTCGCCAACAGCGTTTGCTGCAGTGAAAGAAACAATCACAATTGCCAAAGAAGCGGGCGTCCAGATCTCTTTGACTCTGTCTGACCCTGCCATGGTTGAGAACTTCAAAGCCGCGTTTGATGAACTTGCTGAACTGGGCATTGACCTGATTTTTTGTAACGAAGATGAAGCCAGACTCTGGACTGCGGCTAACAGTCGCGATGATGC
Source organism: Candidatus Azotimanducaceae bacterium (assembly GCA_047629195.1). Lineage (GTDB taxonomy): Bacteria > Pseudomonadota > Gammaproteobacteria > Pseudomonadales > Azotimanducaceae > UBA4582. The sequence goes on along the minus strand of JBLHWY010000111.1, from coordinate 7,463 downwards.
GATGGCAAGGTTGAAAACAGTTTGCACCAAAATTGTCATGACTTGTGGCAAGGAAGGCGCACTAGTTTTCGACGGCATAGAAGAAACAATGTCAGTCGGAGTACCGACTAAAGCCGTCGACACAACCGGTGCAGGAGACATTTTTGCTGGCACATTTTTGTACGGAGTCACCCACAGCTTGAGCTTTCCAGAAGCTGCAGATCTTGCAAACAAAGCAGCCTCACTGTTGGTTTCTAGTTTTGGCGCTCGAGTAGATCAGGCAGCGTTAAAAGCGCTCCTATAAATCATGCGGCTAGATCAATGGCAAACAACACCACCATTGTTGTGGGCGCAGGAATTGTAGGTACATCGATCGCGCTCAATCTCGCCAGCAAGGGCTTTTCAGTCACCTTAGTCGACAGAACTGGACCAGCGTCAGGAGCGTCCTTTGGCAACGCCGGCGGTATCGTCAATAATTCCTGCGTACCTACGGCGACGCCTGGCATCATCTTTGAAGTTACGAGGATGCTCACCCGGCCGCTCTCGCCCTTCTCAATTCGTCCAGACCATCTGCCTAGAGCTCTTCCGTGGTTTATCCGATTTCTCTATGAAAGTCAGCAAGAACGAGCCAACAACAATGCTCAAAACCTCCATCGGCTGACCCAAAATGCGACCAGAGATTGGCTCAAACTAATCGACAATACAATACTCAATCGATACGTAAATGCCACAGGTTGGCTCAAAGTATATGAATCGACTCGGAGCTTTAATAACACAAACTATGCACGCGAGATGATGGATCGCCTTCAAGTACCCTATGAGATACTCAATAAAGCAGAGATCCATGCACTAGAGCCAGCGCTAGCACCGATTTTTAACTACGGCCTATTTCAAAAAGATTCACTTCATATTACAAACCCCGGCGCGCTTATCGAAACGATGATAGAACTTATGCGCGAGCATGGTGGAAACTATAAAAACCTGAGCGTGGAAAAAGTAACTGTTGGCAATAATGGTATCGAGATTTCAGATCACAAAAGCTCACTGAAGGCAGAAAAACTGATTATTGCTACCGGTGCATACACTAAACCTCTGGCTGAAATGATTGGCGATAACATCAGCATCGAGGCCGAAAGAGGTTATCACATGATGTTTCCTCCCCCTACAGGCTCATTGTTGTCTCGGCCCGTCGTGAATGGTGAGAACTCCTTTGTCCTATCTCCCATGGCGACAGGAATGCGGATGACCAGTCAAGTAGAGATAGCGAGTGTTGACGCAGCGCCAAACTATCAACGGATTCGAAGCTTGAAGGCTGCCGCAAAGAACATGCTACCGGACTTGGAAACACTAGAGGAGTCTGTGTGGATGGGATGTCGACCATCTCTACCAGATTCACTGCCAGTTATCGGTACTTCAACGAAGAGCGACAACATTATCTACGCGTTCGGGCATCAGCATCTCGGCATGACCCTGGGACCTGTTACCGCCTATCTCGTTGCGCAATTGATTTCTGGAGAACCTACCGAAGTAGATCTACACCCCTACCGAATCGATCGATTTTAGTACTCAAAGAAGGCTTTCGAGCCGCGATATAGGTTATAAATATCGATCTTTGAACTCACCGAATAGGGCGTATGAATAGAGAGAACTGGTACGCCAAAATCGATGACATCCATGTCCTGCCGCGAGAACTCACCACCGATAGTACCTCCACCCGACCTTCCTACTTTGTAGGTGGCTGTCTGCCAAGGCACATCAGCCTCATCCAAAATTCGGCGAACCTCTGCAGTAAATTCCGAATTAGCAGTGAAGCCGCGCCCATACATTTTAAAATTGACGCCATAACCAAGTTTGGGCGCATTATTGAGCTCCCACGCACTTGCTCGCATAGGGTTGACGCCGGGGTTAACATCAATTGAAATCATTTTTGAATGACTCAACGCTTTCCTAACATCGATATCACGGTATTCTTTTCCTAGTTTTGCGTGGAGCATGCGAGCGACAAGGTTTGAGAAATAATCTGATTTTGCGCCTGTATTATTAACATTACCCACCTCTTCATTATCCACCAGATACGCGAGCGCTGTATGAGTAGGTTTTCTACTCGCGAGGATAGCCCTTAGTGCGGCGTAGGCGCCAAGTTTATCGTCTTGACCATAAGCTGCCACCATGCCTCGGTCCAAACCCATATCTCGAGGATGATAAGCCGGGACCAGCGAGAGTTCTGCCGAGACCAGATCCGCCCTCATAACATGGTATTCAGACTTTAGAATCGAGAGGACTTGATCCTCAATATTAAGCTCCTCATCAGTTGACGGTATGTGGGCGACAATTGGATCCAGCGACTCGTAAGTAACAAGATCACCTACTTTCTTATCGTTAAAACCACGGTCAACATGCGGTGACATATCTGGGATCATTAGAATAGGATCCCCATCCTTCAGACCAATACTCACTTGCACTCTGGTACCATCTTTCTTATCGATTATTCCGACCAGAGCCAGTGGGATATTAGTCCACTGGTAACGCTTAATACCGCCATGGTAGTTCGTTTGAAAAAGCGCGAATTCATTGGCCGAGAAAAGAGGCTTACTCTTCAATTCCAGACGAGGGGAGTCAATGTGAGCGCCCACTACGCGCATGCCATCAGATATGGGCTTGGCACCGATTATCATTACAGCGATTGCCCGATCTCGATTGACATCAAAATATTTTGCACCCGGCCGCATGAGTGAATTTGGTTCCAATCGGCTAAAACCCGCGGCTTCTGCGAGCGCTACTGCTTCGGTTACAAACGACAACTCCGTACGAGCCACGTCCATAAATAATTTATATTCCTCTGAGAATTCAAAAATTATTTTTCGGTCTGAAGCACTCGCTGCAACCCATGCTGAAGAACAAACCAGATCGTCCCGACAGTTCTTCTCGTCTGCTGCAGTAGCAAAACAAAGAAACAACAATGATACGATCCCAAGACTTGATACCAGGCACCTCATAAAAAGAACTTTCGATTGACTACCAAACATCACACACCCACCTCTACTTGAAAACTCACTTCGCGACATCTAAAACAAACCCATCTGCTTATCCATAATCTGCCCCAAAGAAGTACCTTTGAATGCAAGTATGGCATCCGCAACCGGCGCTAATTGCCTCTCGATATAAAAATCATAATCAATATCCGCCTTCAAAAACTGCTTGGGTTCTGGGCCACTTACTGTCATGACATATTCAATCCACCGACTAGCTGAAAAAATGCCGGCGGTACCTCGATCCTTTTTTTCTTGCTCTGCAATTCGCGCCGCTCGCACATGCGGCGGTACATTTTTTATGTAGTCGGCGAGATTCCTGCGCAAGCGTTTTCTCAACACTAATTGATTATCTTTTTCTCCACGATAAACAGCCGCTACGGTTTCCTTAACATATCGCTCAAATGGCTCATCGTAGAAGACCATTTTGTACAAATTTTGTTGAAATTCTCTCGCTACCTGACTCCAATCACTGCGCACAGTTTCGAGCCCTTTGAAAACTAATTCCTTTCTTCCCTGCTTCAGCACAACACCTGCATAGCGCTTTTTGCTGCCGGCTTCGGAACCACGAATCGTGGGCATCAGGAATTGTACAAACCGGCTTTCGTATTCCAATTCTAGCTGACTCACCAACCCAAGCGATTGCTGCAGGTGCTCACGCCACCAACAATTAAGATAGATAACCAATTCCTCTGCTGTTTCATCGACATCTTCTACACCCTTTAGATGAACGAATACGGAGTCAGTATCCCCATAAATTACTCGATGTCCTCGCTCTTCAAGGAGGTCTCGTGTCTTTTGTAGAATTTCATGACCCCGGAGCGTGATCGAGCTTGCAAGCCGCGGGTCAAAGAAGCGACAGCCCGTCGTGCCTAAAACACCATAGAATGAATTCATGATGATTTTGATTGCTTGGGACATGGCAGCTTGATCAAGCTTCTTTGCCTGATCTCTCGCTTGCCATAGGCTTTCGATGAGGGTCGGTAGAATATAGCGAGTACGAGAGAAATGACTTCCCTTGAAGCCAGGAATCGAATCCTCTTCTTCATGTGCCGTTATCATCGCTAATGGGTCCACGTGAAAAGTACGGATAATGCTGGGGTACAGACTCTTGAAATCCAATAACACCACGTCTTCAAACAAACCCGGTGTAGAATCGAGCACATAACCACCGGGACTGCTGACGCTTTGCGCTAGATCTGCGACCGGAGCAACGAAACCTTGTCGATGCAGCCTAGGTAAATACAGGAAATCAAATGCCGCAACCGAGCCTCCCGCACGATCAAGCTCAAGGCCAGTGAGTCGCCCCCGCTCGAGGCAGAATTCAAGTAATTCTGTAACCGCAAAAATCTCCAACACAAGCTGACAGTCTTCAAGATTATAAGCGGCCAGCTTCGGCTTATCGTCACGGTACATTTGCTGAATTTCACCAGCTCGGCTTTCCACATTGTCAACCAACTTACCGCGGCCCAATAACTGCCTCGCAACAAAATCCAGCGCAAAACTCTCGAACGACCAAGTCGCCGTGCGAAGCATTTCAATACCATCAAGCACTACCCGACCCGGCACTAGCGCATAGTGTCTATTCTGTCGTTGTTGGCTGGTTCGCCAAAGAACTGCCTCTCCTCCACGCCCGAGTGTAAACTCGATTTCAAGCGCCTGACATCTCTGCTCCAAAAAATTTAAATCAAACGCAACCACACTCCAGCCAATGATAACATCAGGGTCAAGTTCTTCGAACCATGAAAGGAAACGGATAATTAAGCACTTCTCATCTATTAAAAACTCAAGGTAGTCGGCTTGACCTTCAGTTTCTTGTCCTATCATGAAGACCTTCTGAAAACCCTTGCCAGCAACCGCAATAGAATAGAGCACATTTTCTGTGTAAGAAGTCTCAATATCCAGTGACGCAACTTTCAAACCGGGCGTTAAGGTCACCGGCGCAAGGTGAGGATTCAAGCAGGTGCGGTAGCTGCAACTGGTTTTTAATTCTAATGTTGAATGTAGTATCGGAGGTAATTTTGAAGGAACAGTCTCACCAGAGATCGAAACAGCACCATTGATAAACCGCTCCATGAGATACCGGTCAGTTGGCCGAACGTCCGCTTCCAAGCAAGAAATTTGCTTGGCAGACAGACGAGATCTTGCAATATTCAGGTCACGTTGGCTTTTAAAATAACAGGCGTGAACAGCGTTATAATCAAAGTCGCGCAATCTGACTGATTGGTGACGCCAATCAACAGAGCCTTTCAGTATATTTTCGGCTCTTGAGATCAGGTTCTCCGGCAAAAAGAAGACAGACTCTTGGTTTTCGACAATGACCTTTACGGGTCCATCAGTTGTGGCAACCCAATAGATCAGGATTTGCCCTTCAGCAGATTCAATCCACTGCCTCGTCAATATAAAACCTTGCACCATGCCCAAAAGGAGCCCCTGTAAACCTGCGAAAATACATTTAGCAGCAGATTAGGGTGTAGGCTAACAGACTTCAACTATGCTTAAAGAATCCGGCCTTCACGCGAACCTAAAATCACCCGTGCACAGCGAATTATTAGAATTAAAAAACCTAGGAAAAACCTCCGTTAGATGGCTGAACGCCATAGGCATCAGGACGAGAGCACAACTTGAAGAAAAGGGACCTGTTCTAGTTTACCAATCGGTACTCGCACGGGGCTTTCGCGCCAACCGCGTATTGCTCTATGCACTTCAGGGCGCACTGCTGAACAAGCACTGGAATGAACTGGCACCAGAAGTAAAAAAAGAATTATTGCAGATGGCCGAAACCAGCTAAGTCATATCTCACGCCTTTCGTAAATTCAGTCAGTCATCAAAAACAAGCTGTAAACCACCCTTTGGGCCTTCGACAACGGTGACGGCAACATCGAATGCCATTTGAATCGAATCGGTTGTGATCACATCTTTTGGTTTTCCTGCACCAATCACCTTGCCATGACTCATGAGTATAAGCTCATCACAATACTGACAAGCCAATTCAATATCGTGCAGCACCAGACCTATCGCCGCACCCTCAAATGCCAGTTTTCTGATTAACCGAAAAAAGGCAACTTGGTGGGCTATGTCTAAAGGTGCAATTGGCTCGTCAAACATTAAGTGGGCGTTCTCTACCTGATCAAAAACCTGGCAGATGACACGACAAATTTGGACTCGCTGCTTTTCGCCACCAGAAAGTGAAGTATAAGTCCGATGCGACAGTGCATTCAGCGAGAACAGATTCAATACTTCATCCGCCAGCGCTCGATTTGTTACGTCATCACTCAGATGCGGTATTCTGCTCATCAACACAACCTCCTCAACACTGAATGGGAATTCCAGCGTGGCACTTTGAGGAAGCACGGCTATTTGCCTAGCTCGCGCCAGATGAGACAGCGTTTGTAGCGGAAATTCACCCGCCGAGCCTGACAGGATAATCGAACCTTCATCTGCTTTTTCAGCACCTGTCGCTATATGGACAAGTGACGTTTTACCAGCGCCATTTGCACCCAGGATACCTGTAACAACACCACTCGAAATTGTTGCTGAAACATTTTCCAATAAAACATGATCGCCAACACGATAACAACAACCTACCATCCGTAAAGTCAAACGCCCAGCCTCCCTTGTTGTCGTACAATGAGGTAAACAAAAAACGGGCCGCCTAGGAGGGCCGTGAGTATTCCGACAGGCAATTCTGCGGGAGATATAATACTTCGCCCTACTCCATCAGCGATTAACACCAAAAGCGCTCCGAGCAGTGCTGAACCAGGAATAACGACCGAATGATTCGAACTGATCGTTAACCGAATAAGATGTGGAACAACAAGTCCGACGAAAGCCACAATGCCAGTAAGTGCGACGCCGACTCCCACAATGAGGGCAGTCAACACGATAATTCGTCGCCGTAGACGCGCGATGTCGATACCTAGATAGTACGCATCTCTGTCTCCCAGAGTAATCGCGTTCAGGTTTTTACTCTCTCTCGCCAACATGACTATCGCCACAGGAATAATCATCGCAACTTGAACGCCTTGCCAATCTGCTCCGTTAAAACTTCCCAGCGCCCAGAATGTCACTGACCGAAGCTCCAGATCCGATGAGAGGTACGAAAAGAGACCAACGCCGGCAATTGCAATCGCATTGAATGCAATACCAGCAAGCAGCATGCTAGAAATCGTGCCACTACGTTTACCAATTTCCAGCACCAACCACGAGGTCAACAACCCACCGACGAAAGCACTACCACTAACACCTAACAGCCCGAAGGCTGAGCTATGCAGGTCTAGCACCATGTAGGCGGCTGCAAATAATGCAGCCCCACTTGAGACCCCAATCAGAGCAGGATCTGCGAGCGGATTACGAAAAAGCCCCTGAATGGCAGCCCCCGCTACGGAAACTCCAGCGCCAACAATAATGGCTAGCAGAATCCGTGGAAGCCTGATCTGCCAAAAAATGATCTCG
>JBLHWY010000110.1:0-21798 GCA_047629195.1 Candidatus Azotimanducaceae bacterium | reverse complement strand
TTCCGGACCTTCAGTAGCTTCTATGACTTCCGAACCTTCCGGACCTTCCGGACCTTCAGTAGCTTCTATGACTTCCGGACCTTCTCCTTCAGGGTCAGCGTTCTCAGAAGCCTCCTCACCTGAGCTCTCGTCTTCAGACCCCTCGTCTTCAGACCCCTCGTCTTCAGCCGCAGCAATCGCTTGCTCTTCGGGACCTTCTAAGGACTCAGCTTCAGATTCTGCGAGTTCTTCCCCCTCTGCTTCTGTCGCCTGATCAGTCTGCTCATTTTCCTCTACAGCAGCTCCTTCCACTTCAGAACCGGTATCATCATCTTCCGCAACTACTGGCGGCAAAGCTTCTTGAACATTAGATTGCTGTTGCAACGAGGCCTGGGAGACAAATTGAGGGTTCCCACCTAATATAATGGTCGCCGCGTTGCCCGGTAGCACAAGAACTTCAGGGTTATTTCCGTTAATATCAGTAACAGTCAAAAAGCCTGAACGATGAATAACAGTCGTCTGAAGCGTTACCGGATCAACGTTACCTTCTAACTCACTGCCACGAATCCCTATGACAGCCGAAGGTGTTGATATCGTCGCATGGTTATTGAGCCCGCCACGAGCAGCGGAGAACTCACCTATTTTCCCACTTTTGTACTTAAACCCACCGAACATTACAGTTGCTTCGAACGAGCCCGTCTTAGCCAGCTCATTAAAAGAATAGTCTTTGAGAACAGCTTTACTATTTCGGCCCAGGTTAAATCGGGTGCCGTCCTCCATTCTCGCAAGGAGGTAACCTCGACCCTCGACTTCGAGGATATCTCCTTTATAAAGCGTATCACCCTTGCTGAGGGCATGCTTTTCGCCGGTCACTTTGTCTGTTCTAAAAACCTTACCAGACATCAGGGTAACTTTACCTACCTCAGTCATGGGCGCGTCTTCCGGCGCAGGGCCTGCAACCTGATATTCAGGCTGAACTTGAACCAGCAGTCCCTCAACCATTTCCGGAGAGATGCCGAGCCCGGGCGCGAATATCAAATTAGGCGGAGGCTGAAAAGTAAAATAATCGCCAACGACAACCTGTTCGCCGCCAGGTCCAGTGATGACTAAATCAAAGCCTACCTGCGTGTATGTACCTTTCAGTAATAATTCAGCATTACCTATCAAATATTCAGGGTGCAGGACTGGCTTTGATCCTTGTTCAGGCATGGGGTTATCCATCTTTGACTGCCCATGTTTTGTGCTCGAGTCTATCTCAGATCCCATGTCTTACCTTCAAAGGAGGTTTTGCCATTTGACTTTCACAGCAGCGCCATCAATTAGATTTCGGCGCTCGTCGTTAAGGGAGCCACCATTTAGATGCACTATTAGACCACGTTTGCCAACAGATTGACTGCTGTAACCACTGTCCTTCGCAAATATTCGTACACGTTGGTACCATTGCGTTTCAGGCATTCCCAGTTTGCTGACTGTCCATTTTTTACATTTGAGTCTATGTTAGATCCCATTTCTCACCTTCATAGGAAATGCGCCATATTTCAGGCGGTTTTCGTCAACTAAAACGTAACGGAGAAATGAAGGTCAAGCAACTACAATTCACCTGACCGGCAAACTAACTTTGATTAAGTAGCGCAATTCTATTACGACTATCAAAGGCTCATCACCAGACTTTCAGCAAATAGAGGGTAGTAAATCCTAGAAAACTGACACATTATTGCAACGAAGAATGTTCACTAGTATATATATCAAAGGGTTACGCGGAGAATCACCCAATAAAAAACTGAAATTTCCGCTTTAACAGAAACGCGTCAAGCAAATTCGGTTCAAAGTGAAATTTCAGCTCAAAATGTCTTCAGTATTAGGTAAACGCTGCGAAGCGGGCCTTCAATTCATCTATTTTGGCTTCCTGCTGCCAACTCAGTAGAATTCCCTTAATTGCAGTTACCGTCGCCATTGGCTCATCAAACATGAAATGATGATACGTGCCTGGGATAACAAACATGGGTAGCACGCCAGCTGATATTTCTTCCAAATAGGGCGCGCTCAATGCACCTTCGTCGGTACTGAATTCGCCGAGAATGACAGCTGTTCGGCATTTGATCCCGACGAATTTGTCTCTCTGATCAATACCCATTTCCAAATGATCAAACAGGGCAGGATCAAATTTCCAGGTCCAACCCCCTTCTACTGCGCGTAAAGACTGGGTTCCAAGATATTCAATGACGTAGGGATGCTGGCACGGCTGTTCTGGCACCATCCTAAATCGACCGAGCGCTGTAGCCTTATCTTCATAAACTCTCGTAGCGCGAGCAGGTTCGCCGCCACGCTCTTCTCGTTGCTTACCCCATTCGAGATATTTTTCCGGAGGTTCGACGGTAAAGTCGGCAAAAATAATACCGCCGAGCGTATCGCCAAAGTAATGACCTGCTTCCAGTCCAACAAATCCGCCAAAACTGTGAGCGACGACATAAGGCTTCTCTCCCAACTCCGCTGCCTTGCAAACGGCTTGCACTTCATCAGCAAACAACTTGCCGGAATATTGCTCCCGCCATTCACTATCTCCGTTGCCAGATAGATCTATTGCTGCAACACGAAACTGATCACTCAGAAAGGGTGCGACAAATCTCCACCATTCTAAATGAGCATTGCTGCCGTGTATTAATACAATGCCCGGTTTTCCAATTTCACCCCAGGTTGCATAATGAATGTTACAATTGGCAACATTAACCTGTCCGTCCTTTCTCTGCGCCGCCAACGCTTTCTGAAACCAAGCTGGTTTCGGCACAACATCCTTCATCAAAAAACTCCTCAAAATTTAGTTCCAAATTGCAACCGGTGTCACTAAGGCAACCCAATCAAGCCTTAAATGTTGCGAAAATCAAGCCCGTGAATGTAGCATACGTCTACCTTGCCGCCAAACCGCAGGGTACACTAATCAATTAAAATGAGAATAAGGAGAAAAAAATGGTGAACCTAGTTGATCGGAATGTAGTAGTCATTGGAGGAACCTCAGGCATTGGTCTCGCGACGGCCGTGATGGCCAAGGCGCAGGGAGCAAAAGTCTGGGGGGTCGGCAGATCTGAGGAGCGAGCTAATGCTGCCGCTGCAGCCAACCCGGGTATCAATTTCTCGACGCTTGACATCCACGATCTAGATGCGCTCGGTGCACTTTTTGACTCGATAGGGATCATCCACCATGTCGTCGCTGCCGCAACTGGTGCAAACCGCACCATGGCACCATTCATCGAACAAACTGATGAGCAATTTCGGGAAGCGTTCAATAAATTTTGGGGTTATTGTAATGTCATTAGAAAGTCTGCCCCTTTTCTAACAGATGATGGCTCCATCACACTGCTCAGCGGATTCCCGGCACGAAAATGCAACCCTGGTATGTCAGCAGTATCTTGTGTAGGCAATGCCGTCGAAGGTTTAAGTCGCGCCCTTGCTGTCGAAATGGCGCCTCGACGAGTTAATGTCGTCGCGCCGGGAACGATATCTACCGGTATGTTTGATGGTCTCGGCGATAAGAAAGATGCAATACTCTCGAAGAATACACAACACATACCCATGAAACGTCCGGGACAATCGGAAGAAGTCGCGAGTGCCGTGTTACTCACCCTTACAAACGCGTACATGACCGGCACGACAATTGATGTAGACGGCGGCGCACTGCTTCCTTAGTTTTCAATCAGCTCCAGTAGCGCTAGCTAGAAGCTGCTAGAAAAATTCACCGAACAGGCTTCTGATAAGAGGCCTGTTTAGTGTTTGCTGGAAACTTTGGACATTAATGCATCTCTATCTAAAACTCGGAATAACTGACGTATATCCACTTGTTCGTAGTCTGTCAGAGACCGATCGTGAGACTTAGCTGACTTAATCGGCTTCATTTCTTTGTTTTCTAAAAAAGGCTGAATTTCCCAAGCAGGCAAGGGCCGACTATAGTAGTAACCTTGAATGTAATCACAGCCGCTATCCCTTAAGATTTGAACCTGCTCTATGGTTTCAGCACCCTCTGCAAGAACCTTCAAATTCAGATTCTGTCCCATAGCAATGATAGCTTTAGTAATTTCTCTGTCATCCGAGTTGGTCTCTATATCCTTAATAAAGGACCGATCGATCTTAAGCGTGTTGAGCGGGAATCTCTTCAAATAAGCTAACGAGGAGTAACCGGTGCCAAAATCGTCGATGCTAATATTTAACCCTAGATCCCTCAACTCTTGTAGCATTTGAATGTTATGGTCAACATTCTTCATCGCGATACCCTCCGTGATTTCGAGCGCTAACGAAGAAGAAGAAATACCCGTTTCCGCCAGGATCCCGCCGACCATTCCAGGGATGTTATTCTCAAATTGCCTTGCAGAAAGGTTCACAGCAACTCGAAAGTCGCTGAATCCTTCTTGATCCCAGGCATGTATTTGCTTGCAGACTGTCCGTAATACCCATTCGCCGAGTGGTAATATCAAACCTGTTTTCTCTGCAATGGGAATGAATTCAGCAGGCGAGATCATGCCTTCGGTAGGGTGAGGCCAACGGACCAGTGCTTCCATACTCACCATTTTTTCTGTCTTAACGTCAACGATCGGTTGGTAGTAAACCTCAAAAACTCCATCAGCTAACGCTTGCTGCATGCCACTTTTACGTTCGATAAATCGCAACGCACTTTTATACATTTCATGGTCAAAGACGACGTATGAACCCTTAGACTCAAGCTTCGCCCGATGCAGCGCTGTATCAGCATCGCGTATCATTTCTTCCGGGTTTCGATAAGCACCCTGATAAAGAGAGATACCAACGCTAGCAGTAAGGTCTACTGTGGTAGATCCCAGCACAATCGGCTGCTCAATAGCTTCTTGAATCCTATTACATGCCTGAATAGCACCCGCCGCAGAATCAACGGGATCAAGCAATACGGCAAATATGTCACCACTGAAACGGGAGACAGTATCATCTGGCCGCACAGTTTCTGCGATCCTTTCACTTGTCACGGCGAGTACTTTATCGCCCTCCTCGTGCCCCAGACCTTCATTAATGGCACTGAACCCATCCAAGTCGATAAAGGCAACAGCAAAGTCACCTTGGGTACCTCGCTTTCGTCGGTTGATTGAACTGTCAAGCCTGTCAATAAATAACGCGCGGTTTGGTAACTCTGTTAGGTCATCATAAAATGCACTAACTCGAATTTTTTCTTCGTAATTCAATTGCTGTCCTATATCACGAAAAGTGACAACGATAAGATCGGAGGAATCTTCCACTAGGGCACTTATACTTAATTCTATCGCGACCAGTTCTCCATCCGTACGCTGCATATACTGCCGTACACCAGAGATTTTTTGCGACATGCCGTCTTCGATCATTCTCTCGATGTTGAGTTCGGGCTGGCCTGCTTCGAACGGAAGCAAGTTAAGCACTTTCGTAAGATTCACATGTTTTGCTTTGCGACGATTCCATCCGGTAATTTTTTCAGCAACAGGGTTGATAACAAAAATTTGACCGGTTAAATCCGCAGCAATAACACCATCACTGACGTTCGTGAGGGTAGCATCAAGACGTTTTCGGGTGTCCTGGAGATCTTTTTCAACGCGGTGCTTGTACAACGCGATTTCAATATTAATCTCCAGTTCCCTGTTATCAAACGGCTTCAAAACGTAACCATAAGGCTCCGAAACTTTAGCTCTTTCCAGGGTGTCCTCATTGGAGTAGGCAGTACAAAATATAACAGGAACATCGTATAACTCACGAATCTTAATAGCAGCTTCTACACCATCCATTTCATCCCGCAAATTAATATCCATTAAAACTAAATTCGGCTTGAGTCGCAGAGCTTTCTCAATAGCCTCGATACCTCTTGATGCGGTATCCAGTACGTCATACCCCATTCGAGTTAGCCGCGCCTTAATATCACGAGCAACCAGAACCTCGTCTTCTACGACTAAAATTGATTTAGTTGACATATTTATCTTTCCTAGGGAAGGAGATTTCGAAGCGAGCACCGTTAGTGCCCTGAACCTTAAGTCTTCCGTCCAGTTGTTGGGTCAAAATTGAAACAATTTCCATACCCATCGATGATGAATCAGAGGGCTCGAATCCTTCTGGTAACCCAACGCCATCATCGCCAATTTCAAGCACATATCTGCAATTCACTTTTTTGAAGGTTACAAAAATAGTACCCCTCCCTTCTCTTCCCTTGAAGGCATGTTTCAGTGAATTCGAAATTAGCTCATTTATTATAAGTCCACACGGAACTGCCGTTTCAATATCTAGCGCAACATTGTCAACTTGAATATCCAACGAGACACTGACCCCAGGAATGGAGTAGAACCGACAGAGGCTATTAGCCAACATATTGATATAGTCTTCAAAATCAATCTCAAGCAAATTATCTGACTGATAAAGGTTTTCATGAATCAGGGACATCGATTTAATTCGCTGCTGACTTTCCCCAAGCAAAGTAGCGAACACTTCATTCCCATGAGTTTCAGCTTGGATATTTAGCAAGCTGGAAATAACTTGCATATTGTTCTTAACCCTATGGTGAACTTCTTTCAGGAGCAATTCCTTTTCTTTCAAAGAATCAGCCAACTCAACCTGAACAGCTTTGTTCTCTGCAATTTCGCGTTCCAGCGCCTTAGTTCGTTCTGCAACTAGGAACTCGAGATTTCGACGGTGATTCTCGAGTTCAGATTCAGTTTGTTTTCTATCAGTTATGTCTCGCGTGATGCTAACATAGGCAGACTCATTATCGCTATTATCATGAACCGCTGCGATAGTGACTTCCGTTGTGATCATATCCATTCCTCGTGCAGAGGTAACCTCGCCGTGCCAACGACCTTCGGATTGCAAGCCTTTTCGAGCCAAATTAGCATCGGCTTGATCTGAAAATAACAATGACAGAATTGACCGGCCAACAGCCTGCGATGGGGTCATTCCAAGAATGGAAGATATAGCATTGTTCGCATACATCAGGTTTTTATTGGCGTCAGCAATCAATACGCAGTCAGTCGCTTCTTCCAGAGACTCAATATATAGTTGCAGCCTTTCACTGTAGCGTTTCTCAGCTTCTCTACGTAATCTTGCCTGATTGGCTTTTTGCGCCTGGTTAAAGAAAATTACGCACAACAGGGCATACAAAAGATAAGCCCACCAAGTCGCCCAGAGAGGGGGACTTACAACCACCTTTATAGTTGCACCCTCTTCGTTCCAAACTTTGTCGTTATTTGACCCAATCACACGAAACACATACTCACCAGAATCAAGGTTAGTATAAGTCACCTGCCTTGTATCATTTGCATCAACCCAATCTCTATCGAAACCCTCTAGCATGTAGCGATATTTGTTTTTCTCAGGCGCTGTATAATCTAGCGCAGAAAACTCAAACCCGATAACAAAATCGTTGTATGCAAGATCGACGACTTCGCTTTTGTAAATAGGCTGCTGCAATCGCTGAACTTCATTAAATTTGGAGAAGCGGGTTAGTCTAATTGGCGGCACGTAAGTATTGCCTTTGATTTTATCTGGGTCAAAAGCATTAAAACCATTCGACCCTCCAAATAGAAAGGTGCCATCTGACAACTTAAGGTAGGCGCCACTATTGAAATCATCACTTTGAAGACCGTGGGTTGAGTCATAACTGGAAAACTCGCCGGTCTCTGAATTCAGAACAGATAGCCCTTTACCGCCACTGGTCCAGATTTCACCTTGCCCATCTTCCATCATTCCATAAACCGCATCACTAGACAGACCATCGATCTTACTTATACGCTTAAAGTCGCCGGTTTCAGGGTTATAGCGATTCATACCTCGATCTCGGGTGCCGACCCACATAATACCGTCTGCATACAATATTGAGATAACGTTGTCGCTACTTAAACTGGTGAGATCACCCGCCTTGTGAACAAGCGCTTTAGTATCTCCCGATTCGGCATCCAACAACATTACTCCGCCACCATCAGTAGCAATCCAAAAAAGACCATCAGGCCCTTCGACGATGTCGAGAGTTCGTTTGTCTCGAAACGCGCCTTTGGGATTGTCTTTAATCGGGTATCTCCTGAATTTCCCCTCACCCAGATAAAGATTCACGCCGCCGCCATATGTCGTTAACCACATACGGTCTTGACTATCCACATATAGGCGACTTACCGCATTGGAACTTAGGGATTGCGGATCCTTTTCGTCATATTCAAACTGACCGATCACTCTGTCGTTCTTTATGAGATTGACACCACCCGCCATTGTGCCAACCCAAAGCACGCCATCTTTTTCTAACAATGACATCACCAGATCGTCTGTGAGTTCTACCGACACCCTAGATAGGTCATCAAATTCTCCTAGCTTACTGTTCCAGCGATTCAATCCTTCAAAGGTGCCTATCCAGACATTATTATCGGTGGTTTCTGCAAATGATGTAATAGAATTGCTCGTCAGGTTTACCTTCCTCGTCGCATTTTGGCGTATGTGAGGAAATATCTCAGTTTGTGCGTTCCACTTGCTCAATCCATTAAATGTTCCAACCCAAATCACACCACCTTCGTCTTGGTAAAGCTCAATGACATTGTTATCGCTCATACTATGAACGTCAGTGGGATCCTGGCTGAAAACATCAAATGACTGAGTCTTTGGCCGCCAAAGGTTTAGTCCTCCGTTCGTGCCTGCCCAAATGTCCCCATTATCATCCTTCAACAGGGTACGTACGCGACTAGAGGAAGTTCCAAAAACCCTATGTGCCTGCTCAGTCTCAGGATCAAAAATCGAAATCCCGCCATCAAAAGTAGCCAACCAGAGCTTTCCGTCATCTGCTTCCAGTATAAAACGAATGTAATTATCGCTTATAGACTTATCGTTGGATGGGTCATGTGTATATCGAATGAACTGCTCTGTTTCTGGATCAAAGAGATTTACACCGCCAAATTCAGTGCCAACCCATAACCTATTATGACTGTCTTCAAGCACACTTCTGATACTGCCTCCGCCTATCGAAGTCCCATCTTGATCGCTGTGATGGTAATGGGTAAGTTGTCCCTCGGTATTCATGAGAATTAACCCCGACCCTGTGCCAATCCAGATTTGACCTTTGGAATCCTCATACAAGCTGTAGACCACACTGTGACTTGCCCCAAGTCCCGCATCAGCGTCCACGTCGATAAAGTCAAAATCCCCTGAGACTTCGTTAAACTTGTTCAATCCTGAATCTGTTCCGACCCAAAGGCTACCCTCAGAATCTACCAACAAATCCCAGACAGTGTCATGAGATAGTGAACGGGGATTGCCATCCGTGTGAAAGAACGTTTCAAAGGTATAGCCGTCATATCGATTGAGTCCTTCCTGAGTCCCTATCCACATAAAACCTGATTGATCTTGCACCACCGATGTTGCTACGGCCTGAGAGAGACCATTTTCTGTACTGAGTCGATCGAAGATCACATGCCGCTGATCTGCCAAACGCAGTCGTTGTTTTTCAGAAGCTTCGTTAGCAACAGATGGGATTAGATCTGTGTCATCGCTGCCAAGCTCGGACGGCACCATTTGCGTTTCCAACCCGCCAGCAAAAGCAATGTTCACAGGGAACATTATCAGTGCTGTCAAAAAGACAATTGTAGGGAGCCGAAATTTCACCATCAAAACTGAACCATTTACATTTTTATACTTAACTTACTTAAAGAACTAAGATGCGGCGAACTGACCGCCACATCTCTCTTCCACATTGCTTCTAAGCTCTATTCCGGCTCAACCCATTTGTTAACGCCCATTGAACTGAGCCCCCAAATATAGCCAGTGCTCTCTGCATTATTGAGGCCCCAAATATAGCCAGTGCTCTCGGCATCGTTGAGACCCCAGATATAACCAGTGCTCTCGGTATTATTAAGACCCCAGATAAAGCCAGTGCTCTCGGCGTTATTGAGTCCCCAAATATAACCAGTGCTCTCTGCATCATTGAGACCCCAGATGTAACCAGTGCTCTCTGCATCATTGAGACCCCAGATATAACCAGTGCTCTCTGCATCATTGAGACCCCAGATATAGCCAGTACTCTCTGCATCATTGAGACCCCAGATATAGCCAGCACTCTCTGTATCATTAAGACCCCAGATATAGCCATTGTTCTCTACACTATTAAGACCCCAAATAAATCCGTCAGTCTCTGCATTATTGAGACCCCAAATATAGCCAGTGTTTCGCGAGTCGCCCATGTTCCAGACGGATCCTGAATTCTCGACGTCATTCAGGCCCCAGATGTAACCAAGGTTCCAGATATATCCGTTATTCTCGGTGAACGCGAGATTCCAGATAAACCCAGCACCTTCAATGTTACCTAGATTCCAGATGTAGCCATTATTCTCAGTTTCATTTAAGTTCCAGATGTAGCCATTACTGTCTGCTTCAGCGTTAGAGCCAGCGAGATTTCCAGTAAAACCATTGTTGTCTGCTGCACCGGTGCTTTCTGAAGCGCCTGTGTTCTCGGCATTTGTGAGACCCCAGATATATCCTTTGGACTCGAGCTCCGCAAGATTCCAAATATAACCATTGCTCTCGAAATCGCTCAAGTTCCAGATGTAACCGTTCTCTTCAAGCTCACTCTGGTTCCAGATATATCCAAGGTTCCAGATATACCCCAAGTTTGAAATGTTACCTAGATTCCAAATGTAACCATCCACGTTTGTGTCACTCAAGTTCCAAATGTAGCCATCAGTGCTGCTCATCACCATGTTACCGTTGTCATCGATATTTGCTGGTCCGCCAAAGTGACTGATTCCTGCAAGATCCTCATCAAGGTTCAATCCCTGATTGACACAACCTCGGTCGTCAGAGTTGACCGCATCCCAGGCATTGATTATGCCTGCCCCTTGTTGAAACAAACTGTAAGCCAAAGTGCCATCTGGATTGGTAGCCGCTTTAGCGGATGACATCAGTCGACACTTCACATCATCTGGGCTCAAGCTGGGATCATCCTGAAGCATCAATGCAGCGACGCCACTGGCGACTGCAGATGCCTGTGATGTGCCCGACATTAGAAAATAGCTATATCCGTCATGAAACTGCGGATGCTCGTTTGCAATGAAGGTATTCAATTGCATCTGACCCATAATATGACCACCTGGTGCTGTAATTTCAGGCTTTACAAACCCCTCGAGTGTGGGTCCTGACGACGAGAATGTCGCCAAATAATCGTCTTCCAATTGATCAGGTGTGTAGTGATCTGTCATCGCACCTACAGTCACAACGTAAGGAACATTGCCCGGCGTACCAATAGTCATTGGTTCTGGACCATTATTACCGGCCGAAACCACCACAACGATGCCTGCTCGCCATGCCGCCATTACTGCCAGGTTCATTGGGTCTTGCCAATAGTGGGACATCGGAGTGCCACCAAACGATAGGTTGAGTACACGAATGTTGTACTGTTCTTTGTGCGCGATCACATAGGCTATCGCCCGGATCACATTCATGTAAGTACCGCGGCCTTCCTCGTCGAATGCTTTCACAATAACCAGATCTGCATCAGGCGCAATACCGTGATAACTACCAGGTACATTGCCGTCTAGGTCAAGCGTTTTACGTGAGCTTGCGACCACACTAGCGATATGCGAACCATGGCCATTTGCGTCACCCATTGGCAGGGTAGTTTTATTTTCGATTGCATCGTAATAGGCCAAAACACGATCTTGTTTTCTCGTGTCCTTCATTGTCGAACGGTTCGCCCAGGCACCCGTGTCAATGATCGCCACACCAACACCGTCTCCAGTTATGCCCTCAACATGTAGCATATCGGCATCGATTAATGTCGGGAAAAATGTATCTCTACGCTTGCCCTGAAGTGGTAGGGAAGAATGGTAGGCATAATCTACTGTTAATCCTTCTTGAAAAATCGCCGAAATATCATAATCGTCAGGCAAATCAACTGCCTCTCGACTAAACACTAGGGTGATAACACTTTCCTGGCCGTTCCGCTTATCTGCAGTCAGTCCAAGGCGTTGACCTTTCTTGTTTCGTCTTTCGTTTTTCTTGTTTTGTCTTTCATTTTTCTTTTTATTGCGTTTTTTGGCCTTCTTCGAACGCCCCTCTAATTTGGCTCTTAACTGAATATCTGCATCGTTTTCAATGGCGCCTCGATAGACTCGTTTGCCATTAACAAAAACTTTCGTCAATGTTCCGTTCTCAGCCGGCCAACTAGCCTGCAGGGAGTTTAGATTGATTTGCTTTCTACCTAGATTGTAAACAGACCAGTTAACACGGTTGCCACTGAGCGTCAGTTCACTAGCTCCCTTTGCTGAGTAGCTCAATGAAGCTGTTTCCACCTGCTGATTAGCAGAAATTGCAGTAATATTCTTATCAGAATGCAGCATCCCAACCTGAGCCTGCGTTAACTGCACGCCAATCGCTTTAATCATTTCGAACTCATCTATAATGGGTGCACCCATGACACCCAGTCTAGATTTGAGACGCTTTAGATCTTTGCCTACGAGAATAAACTCTTTAGTATCCGGTCTATTTCTTTCGGTCGTTGGCACTATCGGAAAATCACCTAGACTTGCGACTTGCATGAAATCAACTGGCTGACTATTTTCATGACCATCTGCATAAAAACCCCATTCTCTGTCAACCGTGCTTGTGCCGTATTCTGGTGACAGGTCATTGAAGTAGCGTTGACCTGAAGACTGGTCAAATACATGCCCCGCTGGCGTTTTATCACTTCTCCAAAGGAAACTCGCCAATTGTTGCGATGCTTCATAGCCGTCACCTTGATCAGAGCCCTCTTCATCCCAGAGAAATCGCGCAATGATGCCTGCCGAGCTAGAAGGATCAGTGTGAGGGAAGTCAGTTTCTTCTGCAGTTTCCTCGTCCCAGAGATATCTGGCTAATTTGTCAGTACTAAAAGCGTTGCCCGACGGTCCGTCTTCGGAAGGATCCTGGTTATCCTCATGCCACAGATAGCGCGCTAATGCGCCCTCTGAAACGACACCAGCAGATTCAACATCCTGATCTGATTCCTGAGTGTCTTCATTCCACAGGTATCGCGCTATCCCCTTTTGAATCAAATTTTTATCCGTACCTGAATTTCGAATATCTAATCGAGGTATGGAAAGCTTATCAACATGTGCTTGGAGAGCCTGCTGCTGCAAACCCGCCGAAATCAAACCATGCTGGTTTTGAGGCGGTAGCGACATTGGGGATTCATCCATCAACAATTGCTGGGGATCAGATTCAATCGCGCCTAAGTTGGCGGCGAAAGTACAACATATTGCGAACATGAGATATTTAAAGCTCGACATTCGGTTCTCCTGAGGGCAGTGATTCAACAAAGAAGTCGCTTTGTGATTTTATCCAAAGTCTCTTCAGTCATTTTTTACTATAAAAAGATCGTATTCGGACAAAAAAATGCCCTCGCTAAAACGTCCTTCCAATAGGTTCTCCTTAGTTCATAATGCAGATGGCGTGCCATCTTTTTTGCACTAGTAAGTCGTTGTTTTAGTTCTAATTATTATATAGAGACAATAAAACTGAAATATATGGCGATAAAAACGGCGAATATTCGCCACATTTTTTCGCCATAAACCGCTTGGCAATGAAAATTATGGCGAATTGGCGATTATTCGTCTATAGGTAGGAAGAGAAACGCCCATCAAGTTGGCTGCCTCACGCTTAGTTATTTCCCTCGTCTCAAGTTCTTCAAAAAGGATGTTTGCGACGTAGTCCAGTACTGGGATTTGCTGGTTCGTCGCCATGGTAAATAAGTCTTGCACCACATGACTGACTTCTGGCCAATTGAGCGGTCGGACTGGAGCACGATCGCCATGTAGTAAACGAATTCTATTTACTTTCCTTCTTAGTGTAGATTCAGGGACACCCAGAGCACTAGCTGCTCGATTTAAGACATCCTGGTGTTGTCCTAGGCACATCAATATCAAATCTTCCTCCAGCCATTGCCCTAGGGGTGGAAGCGTGCCGGGTTCTGCGACGCAAATATCTACCATCAAGGCGATCGTCGGCGTTTTCGCCTCTCTTCTTTCGGGTTCGACCGCCTGCTGAAGAGAATCAGAATTATTGCTCGGAAACAAACCAAGATGAATACTCGTGAGTTGCGAGTCTTTACAAAGGATAACTCCTCGGTTCACGATATTCGTAAGCTCTCTGATATTACCGGGCCATGAATACTCTATTAATGCTTGTTCGGCCTCGGGCGAAAACCCATGTAATACTTTTGCATAGCGCTGTGCGTAAATTTTTATGTAATGATGAGCTAAAGCCATCACATCTTCTCGCCGCTCTCGAAGCGGCGCTGTTTCGACGGCAAAAACATTAAGGCGATAAAAAAGGTCTTCTCGAAATCCTCCTTCGCTCACTAACGCCTTCAGATTTTTATTTGTCGCTGCGATGACTCGAGTATCAACTGAATCATAAACTGTAGAACCAACCGCGACGACTTCACGCTCCTGAACAAAACGGAGAAGCTTTACCTGAACATCAAGTGGCAACTCACCAATCTCGTCTAACAATATCGTGCCGCCGTTAGCCTCCTTTAGCTTCCCTGTGAACTTTTTATCCGCGCCGGTAAATGCGCCCTTTGCATGTCCAAACAATTCACTTTCAATCAGACTGCCCACTACAGCACCGCAATCCACGATAATGAATGGCTTATTTGCCCGAGGTGAATTCTGATGAATATGCCTGGCTAACATCTCCTTACCTGTCCCAGACTCCCCGACAATAAGTACCGTAGCATCGGTGGGTGCAACAAGTTCACAACTTTCAACAATACTGTGCATTCGTGCCGATGAATATATCATCGCATTTGCCGCCAATTCGTCGCTATCCTTAATTGGCGCAAGATCAAACCTAGCCGAGGCACTTGAGAAGTAAGTCACAAGGCTTCCCGTAAATTCAATGTCTGCTTTGCTCAACGACTTTTTAGATTCGATGAAAAGCCCTTTCGCGCCAGCAATAGGAAAGAGATAGAAATTGTCGAAATGGACGAATTTACCCTTATGAATAGCCTCTTTGATGCGGCCAAAATCTTTTTCTGACCAGCGGATATCAGACACGCTGGCGAACTCGCTATCATCAATTGCACCACCAATGGCAGAAATGGTATCGGCTAGGGTTAAGACAACAGCTTTACGAAGCTTGTATGACTGAAGTAAGTGTTCGCATAATCGAACACTCATATCTTCAAGCGATAGCGCCTTCATCACGACACTCATCACGTTCCACAGCAGAACTAGATTGCTGTATTCTCGCAACATCTGGCCCTCACCAGAAATACTAGAAGTACTCTTTTCTGCAGCATCCGTCCAAACGATAACGCGACCACCACCAGATTCCTTGGCAACGCTCAATGCCCACGAAGCACGTCGAAACAATTCAAAGGGTTGCTGGTCGCTGGGGAGGCTATGCGCAAGACCAATCGAGAATTTGACCTCGTGGTTTAGAAATGATCTAGATTTCAAGGATTTAAGAATTGATTGAGCGATGTTCTTGCCTTCTTCAACAGAAGTATAAGGCATGCTCACAGAAAGCTGTGTACCCAGATACATACTCACGAGATCGGTAGACCGCAAGCTTTGGTTTAAAGAACCCAAAACCTCATCTACAATTCGATCGTCATTAAAACCTTCACGAGGACTAATCGTTTCTGCATCAACTGAAATCAAGAGCTGGCACATTGAAGATTCGCTTGGACTCAGCTGATCGGGACCCAACTCAGACAACAAATGGGCTGTTTCCGGCAAGCTTTCCAAGGGATCTGAAATTTGGGAAAGCTCTCGTAAAATTAACACTCCCCCTGGGTTCATCGGGCCAGCCAAGCCATCAACCAACCTTGGTAGTCCAACAGGGTTACTGAGGACAAAGGGTGCGAGCTTATTCACTTCGTTAGACTTCAACGCACTTTCAATTTTGTAATAAACAGAAGAACCCTGTTGCAGAGACAAAATTTTCGGCCAATCTTTACCCAACAGATCTGATTTCACGGAACAGAGAAGTAATTCTGCATCAGCGTTAAGATCCGTTATCCGGCCATTTTTATCAACGAAGACCAACGCATTGCCAATACAAGTTAACGCATTCTGTAAAAGTTGCTGAGTTTCTCTCAGCTTCTTTTCAATATTAAACTTATACAATGCCATCTCAATGGCAATTTCCAGCTCTCGATTTTCAACGGGTTTAATAATATATCCGTAGGGAGCCAGGGCTTTCGCTCTGGAGACAGTCGCCTCATCTGAATACGCGGTTAGGAAGACAACCGGAACATCACGCTCCCGTTGGATAATTTGGGCCATTTCAATACCGTCTTCACCATCTTTCAGATGGATGTCGGTAAGGAGGAGATCGGGCTTCGTTCTTCGGGCGAGTTCAATTCCTTCACGTCCGTAGGCAATACCAACGACCTCGCAGCCCATTTTCGTGAGTCTACTTTGCAATTCACGGGCGACCAGTGCTTCATCTTCGATTATCAGGATTCTATTATTTTTCTTAGACATTTTTCTTAGGCATGGCCGTTAAAAGCTACTCCAGCGCAATTTTGATCGAAGAATAACCTACCAGAACTCTAGTCTTGAAGACATAGGAATTGTGGTCAATTTCGGCAGAACAGGCAATCCATGATAAAACACTCAAACCTGATCAGCCAAGTTGCCGTCAATGCTAGCCAAGCTGACGCTTCTTCGCCTCGCGCCTCTTAGCGTGAAGAACCGGCTCAGTATAACCACTTGGTTGTTCTATACCTGTGAAAATGAGCTCACAAGCGGCCTGAAATGCCACGTTGTTATCAAAATTCGGTGACATATTAGTATAAACCGAATCCGATGCATTTTGCTGGTCTACAATCCCTGCCATACGCTTCATTGTTGCCGTCACTTGTTCAGAAGAACAAATACCGTGGTGTAACCAGTTAGCGATGTGTTGGCTCGATATTCTTAAGGTTGCGCGATCTTCCATCAGGCCTACGCCGTCAATATCTGGCACTTTCGAGCATCCAACACCCTGATCAATCCAACGTACAACATAGCCCAGAATCCCCTGCACGTTGTTGTCCAGCTCCTGTTGCACATCATCTGCAGATAGATTGGTGCCATCCAAAAGGGGAATAGTAAGCAAATCATCAAGCTTAGCTGGCTTTCTATCTTTGATCTGATTTTGTTGACTGGTAACACTCACTGCGTGGTAATGCATCGCATGGAGCGTTGCCGCGGTCGGCGATGGAACCCAAGCAGTCGTTGCGCCCGCCTCAGGGTGGCCGATCTTGACCTCCATCATCTCAGCCATTTCATCTGGTTTAGCCCACATACCCTTACCAATTTGGGCTTTACCCTGCAATCCTGCCGCCAGTCCTACATCCACATTCCAGTCTTCATAGGCAGCGATCCATGCTTGCTGCTTCATCAAGCTCTTACGGACCATTGGCCCCGCTTCCATACTCGTATGAATTTCATCGCCGGTACGATCCAGGAAACCAGTATTTATAAAGATAATCCTTTCTCGGGCCGCACAAATACAGGCACGTAAGTTAATAGTGGTGCGTCGTTCTTCGTCCATGATGCCGACTTTGAGCGTGTTGCGTGCTAAGCCAAGCACATCTTCAACCATTGCAAAAAGGTCTACAGTAAAAGTGACTTCCTCTGGCCCGTGCATTTTAGGCTTTACGATATACACACTACCGCGCCGCGAATTCTTTAATTTGCCGGTACCCTTTAAATCATGCACCGCCGCTAGGCTCGTCATCAACGCATCCAGGATGCCTTCGGGTATTTCCCGACCTTCAAACAAAACAGCATCAGTGGTCATCAAATGACCTACATTTCGAACTAATAACAGGCTTCGCCCATGCAATACGATAGGGTTCCCATCAGCATCAAAGTAGTGCCTGTCTGCGTTCAATTCTCGCCGTACAGTTGTTTCACCCTTAGCGAATTCTTCCGCTAAATCTCCTTTCATGAGACCTAACCAGTTGGCATAAACTCTGGTTTTATCTTCCGCATCGACCGCTGAAACCGAGTCTTCGCAATCCTGAATGGTGGAAACCGCGGCTTCCATCAATACATCTTTAACCCCTGCTGGATGATCTTTACCAACCGAATCAGTTGCATCGATCTGTATTTCGAGGTGTAAACCGTTGTTTCGCATTAAAATACCAACGGGCGCTGCTGCCGCCCCCGCATAACCCACAAACTGCTCAGGATTTTGCAGCGCTGTTAAAGCACCAGATGGCAAGGTGATCTTTAAACTACCGCCGACAACAGCATAAGAACTCACCGATCCATGGCTGCCTTCAGTTAACGGCAAGTGCTGATCAAGAAAAGCGGTTGCATAAGCCACGACCTTGCCGCCGCGTATGGGGTTATAGCCTCCTTTACCTTTTTCCGCGCCCAGCTCTTCGGAAATGACGTCGGTACCATACAACGCATCGTACAGGCTGCCCCAGCGAGCATTAGCGGCATTCAGCGCAAACCGGGCATTGTCAACCGGAACAACCAACTGCGGGCCAGCCATAGAGGCTATCTCTTCGTCAACATTGGAAGTTTCGATTGCAAATTCTTCAGGCTCATCAAGCAAATAGCCTATTTCTTTCAGGAAAGCCTTATACTTTTCAGGGTCATTTTTCCCTGAGATATGCTCACTGTGCCAACTGTCAAGTTGGCTTTGCAACTCATCACGTCGAGCCAACAACGCTTCATTCCGAGGCATCATGACGCCAAGAATATTTTCAAGGCCTTCCCAGATTTCGATAAGCTCTATGCCCGTACCTGGCACCATTTGAGTTTCTACCAGTGCATGAAGCCCTGAGTCTATTGTCAATTTCCCAATTAAAGTTGATTCAGCCATAGTCGTTCTCTTGGATCTGTAAAAAGTCGCATGCTACGCGAATTTGCTATCGACTTCATGTCCTCAGTGCTGATCTTTAGTCAATCACAACTCGGTTCGACACACATCAAGATGTACAACAAAATATCCCTAGTGCACAATTGAAGAAATTAGAAGCATTGGTTATTCGAAACACCAAATTCTGATTGTCGCTCAGAAACAATCAACCAAGGGAAAAAATGAAAGACCAGCACATTAACATCTCAACTAAATACGGACAGATGAACACATTCATCACCTGCCCTGAAGAAGAAGGTCCTCACCCCATTATCCTGTTCCTGATGGACGCACCAGGCAAAAGAGAAGAGTTACATGAAATGGCGCGGCGTATCGGTTCAGTGGGTTATTACGTGATGTTACCCAACATGTACTACCGTGACAGCCATGATTTTGCGAGTGATGGCACCCCTGAAAGCAGAGAAACCATGTTCGGCTATATGAATTCTTTGACAAACGATCTGGTGCTTGAAGATTGCCAGTCACTTTTAGCGCATGCAGACAGCGACGCCGACGCGAGCGACGGCAATGTTGGCGTCGTTGGTTATTGCATGAGCGGTCCGTTCGCCTTGTATGCTGCCGGCAAATACCCAGAACGAATTAAAGCAGCGGCATCTTTCCATGGCATTAGGTTGTTTACCGAGAACCCTGACTCACCTCATCTATTTGCTAAAAACATCGATGGAGAAATTTACATTGGGTGTGCTGAAACAGATGAATGGGCGCCTAAAGAAATGATCGATTCACTTGATCATTATCTAGCAGAGACAGGGATAAACTACCGTATTGAATGGTACCCGGATACTCATCACGGCTTCGTCTTTCCACTTCGCGAGTTGTACCACATGCAGGCTGCTGAACGGCATTGGGAAAGAATGTTAGCGCTGTTTAAACGCCAATTAGGCTGATTCCAGCACTCTCTCATAACAGGCACGATCGCATGATCGAAAGCACGATTTTATAGAGTCGATATGAATAAATTTGCCCTGGTTTTTATTTTTCTCACCGCGTTAATGGATTCAATTGGCTTCGGCATCATCATGCCCGTACTACCCGATTTGCTGATAGAAATCACCGGTGAAAACCTTGGTGATTCAGCACGGTATGGCGGTTGGTTAATGTTTGTGTATGCGGTGATGCAATTTTTTTGTTCGCCGATAATTGGCAATGTTTCAGATCGATTTGGGCGTCGACCAGTACTCCTCTTTTCCTTACTCGTGATGGCCATAAACTATATGTTGATGGGGTTCGCCGAGTCTTTACTTCTATTATTCATTGGTCGCATGATCTCCGGGATTGGAGCGTCGACAATGAGCACATGCAATGCATACATGGCTGATGTCACACCCGAAGATAAAAGAGCTCAAAATTTTGGTTTGATCGGCGCAGCATTCGGTATGGGATTTGTGTTCGGTCCGGTAATCGGTGGCTTTCTCGGTGAGTATGGTTCCAGAGTCCCATTTATAGCCGCAGGTATCATATCGCTCTTTAATCTGGTTTTCGGATTTCTGGTATTGCAGGAATCGCTGGCCCCAGAAAACAGAAGGCCGTTCGAACTCAAACGAGCAAACCCGGTCGGTACGCTGCTCCAGTTGAGGAAGTTTCCGCTGGTGATCGGCATTATTGTTGTGATGTTTCTATACAACATCGGTCACCATGTCTTACCGGCAACCTGGAGTTTCTTCACAATTGAGAAGTTCGCATGGACGCCCAGGGATATCGGACTATCTTTGATGTTCGTCGGCATCTGTATGGCGCTTGTGCAAGGCTTGCTAATCAGGTGGGTCATCCCAAGAACAGGGCTTCGATGGGCTGGTATTATCGGCATGAGCTTTACAGCAATTGCATTTTTGGGATACGGCACTGCCGCAGCACCTTGGATGATTTATGCCGCAATGATACCCGGCGCACTTGGCGCGTTAGCCGGACCTGCAATGCAGGGGATTGCCTCAGCGCAGGTTGATGCCACTCAACAAGGAGAATTACAGGGTGGGCTATCCAGCACCATGAGCCTCACTTCGATTATCAGCCCTTTAATGATGACCCAGGTATTCGCTTTCTATACCCAAGACACCAGCCCAATCTATTTTCCGGGAGCGGCTTTCATCCTCGCGTTGATTATAACCCTTGCGGCACTAGCTGCTTTCGTCTTTATTACCAGAAACCAAGCCCCTCCTTCAGAACCAGTATCACCGTCCTAACTAGGGCTTATCCGAAAACTTAACATCTCCATGGTTACTTCCCGACAACCTATTGATTTTATGAACAACAGATCTGAAAAGTCTTAGTTGATTTGCCTCAAACAGCTATTTGTTGACGAGAACTAACTAAGCACAGCTCACTGCTTTACTTAAAGCTTTGTCACCGCGTCCGCATCAACAGGATCAACCAACAATCCTGTTATTGCCCTTGGTAGCTGTGTCGTCAAAAGCATGTCGCCCTCGCTAACACTTAACGCTCGTACCAGTATTTTTTGCCTACCATCATGGTCAACGTAATCACCAACGATCGCGACCGATAAAGTTTCTAAACGACGGTTCTTCACTCTATACATGCGCTTACCCTCGTACAGGGCCTGAATCGGCATTGGTATCACATTTTTTTCATCAGGCATTGAAACATCTAAATTGATGACCCTACCTAGCTCTGGCTGGTTACCGCTCACCAATTTGAAAAAGGCATCAACACCACTCTGACCATGCTTTAGGCTGGATGCGAGGCGTTCGAGACGAAGATCAAGCCTTTCGCCGTCTACCTCACCAGTCGCGATGATACTTCCCCCGGCAACAAGATACTTGCGAAGTAATGCACCCTCAGACAGCGGTAACGCTGCTCTTATTTCAATCTCATCACTACCCGCAATCTGAAGTAGTGGCAGCCCAGCAACAACTCTTTCGCCCTCAGAGACAGTTGTCCTCAGAATTCGTCCATTAAACGGTGCCACAATGCGCGTTTGCGCAAGATCGAGCA
>JBLHWY010000109.1:0-22053 GCA_047629195.1 Candidatus Azotimanducaceae bacterium | reverse complement strand
GCAGCACAGATCGCCAATGACGACCCGGCTTTAGCGATACGCTTTTGTGAGGGTTGGAATAACTGGGCCAGTGATTACCCTCATCCTGAAGGCTCATGGCCCCATTCACCAGAAGCCATCGAGCGCCAGATGGGGCGGTTCAGCGAAGAGCAGCGGGCGAAAATCTTGGCCGGTAACGCGGCAAGGCTGCTTGGTATCGACATTCCCTTTTGAAGCCTCACTTGCTCACAAGCAGAAATATTTTAACTAATAACACAGGATAACTATGCCTATTTCAAAAAAGCTTTCACTTACCGATGAGCAGCTCGAAGAGCTTATGACGTCAAACTGGAACATGCGTATCGCGACCATTGGGCCCGGTACGCGTATTAACCTCACACCTATGTGGTTTGGTTGGTCAGCAGGCAAAATATTTACTTATGGCCGTGGTCAGAAAGTGGTAAACGTTCGTCGAAATCCAGAATGCACTATTATTGTTGATCGCAATGAGCAGTTTCCTGAGCTACAGGCGGCGATGTTCCAAGGCATCGCTAGAGTGTTGGAATCAGCCGAAGAAGAGCAGGCAGAACTCGGCATGGCGGCGGTACGAACCCAGATGGGGCGGAAGTATTCTGGAGGTCATGGAGAACAGGCGGCAGCAGAGCCTGCAGATAACAAGGCGACGGCAGCGGGTGAAGCCAATCGTTGGATTGTGCTCACCCCTGATCGTTTAGTCAGCTGGGATAACTTTAAGCTTAAGGGGTTAAGAAAGAAGTAACTGGCCTAACAATCAACCGTCTACTATCCGCCCATCCGGTTCGTTTACGTGTGCGACTCCCTCACCAAAGGGTGCGTCTCTATTCCTAAGCGTATCTTTCAGGCCGTGTTCCTTGAAGCTGCGACCATAGTCACGTACGGCCGGCGCGTGGTGCGCTCGGGCATCGTTTTCGGCTGCTAGACGTTGCAGAACCTGTGCACCCATTAATTCCATGCCAAGATTAGTAATGCGTTTATTCGCAGCCAGCAGATCTGGATCAATCAGTGCAAGACGGTCTGCCAGTCCTTCCACTTCTTCTGCCAGTATGTTCGCCGGAACAGATTTTAGGACAAGTCCGATTGCAGCAGCATCTTTTCCAGACACCGAATCGCCGGTCAGCTGCAATCGTTTGGCCCATTGAGGTCCGCAGTGATACAGCCATAGGTTGTTGGGCAGCGCGCCCATCGAGCGAGCCGCTGGAAAGCCAATTTTGGCATCGTCAGCAGCAATCAACATATCGCACCCCATCACAAGGTCAGTACCGCCGGCAAGGCAGTAGCCATGGATCTGTGCAATGATGGGCTTATGTGCTTCCCATATGGAGCGGATGCAGCGGTTATTGCGTTCCATCAACCAGACGTCATCATCGTGGCTACGACCATTGCGATGCGTAGAATCTTTGCTTCTACTGCGGCCGGGTAGTCCCGATAGATCGTAACCTGTGCAGAATGCTCGACCTTCACCGCGCAGGATAATACAGTGCACAGCTCTATCGTCGTCAGCTTCCCATATTGCGTGCTCCAACTCCTGCAACAACGTATAGCTGATTGAGTTCAGCTTCTCCGGGCGATTGAGCGTGATTCGTGCGCGGCCATCTTCTACTTCATACTTAATGTTTTCGTAATCTACTGTATCCAATGTACTTCTCCTTATTTAGCGTTCTTGAATTTGATCTAGTTCTTGCGTGTCCATTAGTTGAGTATCGAAAGTCATATTGAATACCAGTTCATTCAGTAGTCGTGCTATTTGGAAAGTACTATCCAGCCAGTACAAGCTCGGCCAATCTGGCTCTCTGATAGGTGGCATCGCCAAGTAGCACCTGACTGTGTAGCTGGCGCTTTAAGTACAGATGAACGTAACATTCCCAGGTGAACCCGATGCCGCCGTGCAATTGAACTGACTTTCGGGATCCAAACCCAACAGCATCATTGGCCGCGGCTTTTGCCATGCGAGCGCATTGTGCCGCCATCTCTGGTTCGTAATCAATTGCACAAGCAGCGTTGTAGAGCAGTGATCTGGCCTGATCTATTTCAACCATAAACTCGACTAGTGGATGCTTTACTGCCTGAAAGAAGCCAATCGTGCGATCAAATTGCTGTCGAGTTCTGGCGTATTCTGACGTCGTTTGTAACTGCCACTCTGCAGCACCACACATGTCTGCACTTAACAAAACTAATAATGCAGGCTCCGCTGTGTCAAGTGCTGCTATTGCATCATCACCAGAAACGAGAAATTCGCACGCTGCGATGTCGACATCGTTGCATGCGAGGGTTGCCTGGTCCCTGGTTAAATCGACGATAGCATCAGGATTGATAGACAATCCTTTGGCTGTTGCTGGTAGCGCATACAGCGCCACCTCGCCATCAACCTTTGCGTTGATTAGAAATCCGTCAACTTTTTGGGCGTCTTGGACAAAGTAAACGCTGCCGTTCAGTTTGCCATGTTCAACTTTTAACTCAGATTCGCAATGCGACAATGAACCGTATTGATTGCAGGATGCGTAACTAAATGATTCACCTTCTGCAACGCGCGCTAGTACATCATCGGCCTGTTGATTGCGGCAGGCGTCAAGAATGTAGGTCACGCCAAGGGTTGGTATTAGAGGGCAGGGGAACGCCGCACGACCAACTTCTTCTACTAGTCCTGCCACGGCGGTAGCTGACATGCCAAGACCGCCGGCCCTTTCCGGGACGGCCGTCATCAGCCAACCAAGATCCACGACCTGTTGCCACATTGCGCGGTCCCAACGGGCATCTCTGGATCGATCAGAACTGCTGTCAGCGGCGACCAGGTCATGTAGGTTGCTGGCTGAAAAATTTTCCTGGAAAAACTTTAATGCAAGGTCTTTAAGCGCGTTTTCATCTTCGCCAAAGCCAAAGTTTTTTGGTTGTGTTACTGCTTTAGTCATCGTGATTCCTTCGCTACTTGGTCTTGGCTAGGCCAAGAACACGTTCGCCTAATATATTCTTCTGTATTTCATTGGTACCGCCGGCAATGGTGCCGCCGAATGAGCTCAAGTAAGCAAGCGGCCAACGACCTGAATCTGGCGCATTGCTGTCTTCATGCGTTAGTGTGCTGGACATCCCTTCGATCTCAAGTGCAACCGCTGCCAGATCCTGCATGTATTCGGTGCTTAGTAGTTTATCCTGCAACGCCAAGCGTTGCGTGTTAGCGAGCGCAGGCACACCGCGCAGCCGTCGGTTTTGCTTAATGCCGACAGACCGTGTCAATAACTTCATTATCTGGTCCAGCTTCTGCGGGTCTTCAACGACTGGCCTGCCATTTTGATAACTGCGCTTCGCCAGGCTGATCAAGGGGAATTCGGAGGGCGTAATGGCGGTGGTCACCGTCCGTTGACCTCCCGCTGAAGCGCCTGGCATTTCTCCCGCACCACGTTCATGTAAGAGGGTCGTCATTGCCACTTGCCAACCTTTGCCAACATCACCCAGAAGAAAACCTTCGTCGACTTCAAGATCGTCAAATATTACTTCGTTGAAACCAGCTTCACCGGTGATCTTAATCAAGGGGCGAACAGTAACAGTCTTGCCGAGTTGCGACTTAATAGGCACGACGAAATAGGACAGACCATTGTACTTGTCTGCCTTGTCAGTACGCGCTAGAAGAATCATCCACGTTGCAAATTGTGCTGACGAGGTCCACACCTTATGGCCATTGATAATCCACTTGCTACCCTCACGCCGTGCGAAGGTTTGTACGCTTGCAAGGTCAGAGCCAGATCCAGGTTCACTGAACCCTTGGCACCATAATTCTTCCCCAGAAAAGAGCTTTGGTAATACTGATTTCTTCAGTTCATCAGAACCGTGATGGAAAATCGTTGCTGCGGCCATGCCTAACCCAATGGTGCCTGGAAAGACCGGGGTTTTAGCTAAAGCCATTTCCTGATTAGCGACCGATTGACACCGGGTGCGCCCGCCGCCACCAAATTCGTTGGCATAGTCGCAGCCGATAAGTCCAGCGTCATAGGCAGATTTCTGCCAGGCACAGTAATAGGTGCGCTGCTCCTCTGTGACCATCTCAACGCCACTCTTGATAGGTTTAAAATCAGGTAATGGTGGATTGTTATGACTAAGCCATTCACGGGCGCTGCGACGAAATTCGGCTTGCTCAGGGGTATCTCGCTTGGCTTTGGCCTTCGTTGATGGGTTTGTTGCTAAATTGCTTGCTTGTTCTGTCATTTCTACAATGCCTTTCGTTGGTTTAGTGCCGCTACATTGTCGTGCAGAATCAACTTTTGCTGGGCGAGATTAACGCCGTCAAGTTCGTTAAAAATGTGCTGCGGATGCTCCAGGCCTTCCATATGAGGCCAGTCGGATCCGAATAGCACGCGGTCTGCACCCATATGTTTAACGACATCTGAAATCTTGTCTTCCCAGAAAGGGTTAATCCAAACGTGCTGTCGGAAGAGTTCCCCCGGATCCTGATCGTAATACTTTGGCATCTTGGTTTTGGAATGCTCAAGCTTAATGAAAAGATCGCCAAGGAAGGCCGAGCCATTTTCTACTGATGCAATCCTGAGGTTGGGAAAGCGCTCAAAAAGCTTGTCGTAGGCGAGTGAGAGAAGGAAATCGTAAATAGCTCGCTCGCCGATCAGTCCTGCAACTGAGGGCTTGCGCCCGCCACCTAAAGCGGCTAGTGCAGCGTTGCCGCCGTAACCGTTTGATGTGTAATTATTGGCTCCGACATGGGCGACCACTGTAATACCAGCTTCGTTGACCCGCGCCCAAAATGGATCAAATCGTTCATCTGAAGGTGAAAAGTAGCCGTCACGAGTGCACACGGCCGAAGGTCGCATAACTAGCACGCGTGCATCTCTCTCTAACGCCCACTCTAGTTCGCGGCAAGCGAAGTCGACATCAGCTAACGTAACATAGGGCGCCGCAAACAGGCGATTCTGATAGTTGAAACCCCAGTCATCGTCCAGCCAACGGTTAAACCCTTCAAACAACACGCACATCGCGTCAATATCATGAACCATCGGTTGTTCGTAAAGGATGCCCGCGGTAGGGAATAGCCAGGCAGCCTCAACACCTTGTTCGTCAAGGCGCGCGATGCGGGCATCGCGGTCCATATATTCCGGTGGCATTTGCTCCAGTGCTGAGTGGGTTAGCTCAACAAATGACAAGCCGCGCGGGTTGCCGTGATAGTACTCGCGGAGAACACCTGGCTTGGAAACTGGATTAAAGGTTGGATTGCCGACAGATTTGTTAAGCCTTCCGGCTACGAGGTGAAATTTCTTACCATCTTCCATTTCCACCCATTCAACGCAGCGTTTTTGCATGCGTTTTGGTACGTACCGAGTAAATGCATCTTCCGCCTCATAGTAGTGGTTATCAGCGTCAAACAACAATCCTTCGTACTTATCCATAGGTCTCATGCCTTCTAATTTTTGATTTTTCTTATTAGTATCATAGTTGTAATGAGAACAGCAAGCTTGATTGGTGAGTTTGCTTTACGATTAATGGATCGTCTCAGGGGGATGTTTGATGCTGAGAATCCCGACGACAAAGCCCGAATAGGATCGTTCGCCACGGCCTGAATAGCCTATCTGCTTTTCTTTGTGTTGCTTGGATTGGATGCAGAAGCGGTGCTGTAAGCCGTCAAGTAGCTGTGGTTTAGGGCGTGTTTTGTCGCTACGAGTGCGCCTAGCACACAGTCAGTCGGTCAAACGTTGAATGATCAAGTCGGTTTATTGTGGTTTTCAACGAGTTGCCCATGTGTCAAATCGGCGCCTGCCCGGTAATATATGAGCCGGTGCTGAGCAGGGCGCGTCGATAGCCTATTGCAATGCTACTTGGTTCTTCAGAGAATTGAACAGATTTTTATAAACAATATCATAATAAGCTGGTTGTTAGAGCGATTTTCAAGGCTATTGGCAATCAGAATTCTATCCTATGTATAACTATGATACTCTTTAGGTGCTTTTTCATACAAAGCGCCACCAAAAGGCTAGAAGCCGCCGCAATAGAAATAGAGGAGTTGCTATGACATCTTATACAGGCGCGATATTCGACGCGGACAACCACTACTATGAATCGCATGATGCTTTTACCCGTCATGTACCGAAAAAAATGCGACATCGCTGCGTTGATTGGGTTGAGCTAGAAAATGGTCGAAAGTACCACGTCATAGCCGGCAAAATTGATCGCTCAGGTAACCCTAGTTTCAACCCTGTCTCCAAGCCGGGCGTGCTGCGGGAATATTTTACGGGCAATCCTCGAGGTGTCACTACAGCGGAACTGGTGCGTGGTTCCCTAGAGCCGATGCCACCGGAATACATGGACCGAGATGCCCGCATCGCACGTGTTGGCGAACAAGGTCTTGCGGGTGCCTGGCTGTTTCCAACCCAAGGCGTCCTTTATGAGGAGCATTTAAAGAAAGATATAGATGCTTTGTGTACGACATTTTCCGCGTTCAATCGATGGCTGGATGAAGACTGGGGCTTTGCTTACCAGGACAAGCTATTTTCGGCACCGTATATAACGCTTGCTGATGTCGATTGGGCTTGTGAACAGCTCGAGTGGGCGCTCGAGCGTGATGCGCGAATGGTCGTAATGAGACCCTCTGCGGTATTTACACGCAATGGCCCTCGAAGCCCAGGCCACAAAGACTTCGATGCCTTCTGGGCGCGAGTTAACGAGTCCGGCATTACTGTTGTCGTCCACATCGGACAGACTCGACATGACAGCAATGGTTACGATACCAAGGCGCTCGATGTACTGAGCATGGGGCCAAAACCTAGTGTCACGAATTTTCATCGGTCAAGAAATATTAATGACTTCCTGGCTAGTCTGAGCTTTGATCTACTTTTCGAGCGTTTTCCCAATGTGCGGATTGCTTCGGTGGAAAATGGCGCCGAATTTCTTGATGGGCTTTTGAAATTTTTGCACCATACTAAAGAGCGC
Source organism: Candidatus Azotimanducaceae bacterium (assembly GCA_047629195.1). Classification (GTDB taxonomy): domain Bacteria; phylum Pseudomonadota; class Gammaproteobacteria; order Pseudomonadales; family Azotimanducaceae; genus UBA4582. Next base: position 15,114 of record JBLHWY010000109.1, on the reverse strand, counting down.
ATCCCCGGATATTATAAAGATGATCCTGTTGAAAGCTTTCGAGAACACGTCTGGATTAACCCTTTTTGGGAGGATGACATCCATGAGGTGATTGAGCATATGGGGGCGGACCGGGTGATACTTGGATCGGACTGGCCACATATGGAGGGCCTTACGCAACCAAAGGATATTCTTGAAGAACTGGCAAAGGTCTCACCCCCTGATTATCCAAAGATACTCTATGACAACGCTGTAGGATTGAACGAGAGGCGACCTCTTTGAGTGTGTTTGTCTCCGCATAAAGCGATTTATTTGGTAGATTTTTTCTGCTACTCGAGCCTAAATCTAGAGAGCTTGTTTGATCTTGAAACACGTAACAATATAATTGCAGGGCAATCCCGAGACGCTTGCGAAGGAGTGCTCGTCTTTATCGTAAAACGTGATTGGTGGTATATTGTGCCGGCTCGATGACAATAGGTGTTCCTATATTGGGGCCCGTCAAATGTCATCGGGTAACGATAATTCTGCCGGGATCAAAATAGTCTATATGGAAATAATACTCAGCAACGAAAGAGCCGCAATAAAAGTCGCTCGAAACATCGTCAGCGACATTCAGGAGCGCGCATTGCGCCCGGGTACCAAGCTAGACCCTGAACACGTGATGGTCCAGAAATTCGGCGTTGCACGCGCTACCGTCAGAGAAGCCTTGAGATTTCTCGAGCTTCAGGGAACCTTGCGAATCAAAGCGGGCCCCGGTGGCGGACCCGTTGTCAGCGTGCCAGACGTTGATCATCTAACTAGTGCGATTTCGCTTCAGCTCCAGTTTGCAAACGCCACATTCGCGGCTGTGCTAGACGCAAGACGATCCATCTATCCTACGCTTGTGGCCGAGGCAGCCGAAAAGGCGAACCACCAGGACCTCGTTGCCTTAAGGTTATGTGTTGACCGTCTCGATAAAACATCAGACGACTCAGAAGCCACAGAACAAGAAGCTCGACGCTTTTACGATTTAGTTGCAATAGCATCAAAGAATCTTGTGCTCGGTTTTCTGGTGAATAGCCTGCACCGAATGTCCCAGCGCTCGGGTATCAAGTATGATCTAGAGCATCGGCTAGCCCACGCCAAGAACACTCGTCGCATTCTCGAAGCAATCGAGGCGGGTGACGCGATTAAAGCACATTCAATCTCTCGTAAAATGCATGTTGCATCAAAACGTTATTGGGAAAAGCACGCGTCGGAATTACTTGAAACACCCGTATCTTGGGTAATGTAGTCTTGGATAACCTAACGAGTCTTTGATACTCACAAGTTTGAAACCAAGAAATTTGGGGCAGAGGGTTCAGGAGCGATACTGGCGGAAGAAAAATATCCGCATAGTATGATGCGGGCAGGTGTAAACATGTTGAAATAGCTCGAAATAAAATACTAACTATGTAAAGAAGGTGCTAAATGACTGATTTTCCAATGCCTAATGTATCGAATGACCTGACTGGTCACGTGGCGCTCGTTACTGGCGCTACTTCCGGCCTGGGCCGCAGATTTGCCATTGTGCTAGCAGCCTGTGGAGCCAAAGTTGCACTGACCGGTCGTCGTGCTGATCGGCTCGACGAGGTGGCCACAGAAATTCGCGCTGCTGGCGGTGTCTGTGAGGCTATTCCCTTTGATATCACGCAGCCAGAGCAAATTGTGGAGATACTCGACAAGGCAGAAGCCGCTCTTGGGCTTGTGGATATGCTGGTCAATAACGCTGGCATACCTGATGCGCAAAGGGCTCATAAAATGAGTGACGACCTTGTCGATCGAGTTTTTTCAACGAACCTCGTTGGGCCCTGGAAACTTTCCTGTGAAGTTGCGCGTCGGCTCATCGCTGCTGAAAAGCCAGGTCGAATGATTAACATATCATCTGTTGGTGCTTTTAACTACAGCGGAGGTGGTGCTGCGTTGTATTCGGTAACCAAATCTGCAATCGTCCGCATGACAGAATGTCTAGCGGTGGAGTGGGCACGATTCAATATTAATGTGAATGCGATCGCACCGGGCGCATTTTCTAGTGAGATGATGGACGGCATGCTTGAGCGGTTGGGCGACATTACAAAACACTTTCCGCGCAAACGTCTCGGTGATCCTGCGCAGATAGATTCGACGCTGCTCTATTTGCTTTCCCCAGCCTCAGAATGTGTCACTGGTACTTATATTAAAATAGACGATGGCCAAGGATCACGATAGCCTTGGGGCGAGAGGTGTACTTTCGTCAATCGATGATAGTAGAGGATGAAGATGATGAGTGAAGCAATAGAATCTATGGGGAATATTAAAGGCCAGGTAACACAAGCTGAATGGCTAGTGCGTCAGGATTTAGCAGCGGCTTATCGGCTAGTCGCTCACTACGGTTGGGATGATATGGTGTTTACGCACTTGTCAGCGCGAGTACCTGGACCAGACGATCATTTCCTACTCAATCCTTTTGGTTACCTCTTTAATGAAGTCACCGCGTCGAATCTCGTCAAGGTGGATCTGGATGGTAACATTGTGGTCGACAACGGGCATCGAGTAAACGTCGCTGGATTCACTATCCATAGCGCGGTGCATATGAGCAGGGGAGATGCCCATGCTGTGATGCACCTTCACACGGATAGTGGTGTCGCGGTATCGAGTACAACCGAGGGATTCCTGCCTCTTAATCAGCATGCCATGTTTGTTTATCACGATTTGGTGTACCACGATTGGGAAGGTATTGCCGTTGATCTTGACGAGCGTGAGAGATTGGTCGCAGATCTAGGCGATAAAAATTTGATGATGCTGCGTAACCACGGAACCTTAGCTGTCGGTGGTAGCGTTGCCAGTTGCTTTATGCGCATGTATTACCTAGAGCGGGCTTGTAATATACAAGTTAATGCTCTGTCATCAGGAACGCCGAATTTGCCAAGTGACAATGCTGTTAACATGATGAAAGATACTTTCAGCAAGCCCGCGGTCTGGGAGGGACTCGCTACGTCGTCATGGCCTGCGCTACGGCGACAAGCAGATCGACTGGATCCCGGGTATTCTGATTAACAGCGAGGGTTTAATCAATTTCTGAGCGATGATGGCGAGTCAGTGGTTCTGGCGGGTTGGTAAAAATAATCTGTAATAAGAGCCAAGCAAACAGCACGACCACTGCCGTTGGGATTAAGATTTTAGCTGCTGGAAACACCTGCATTGTCAGCCGCTCAAAAGAGCCATGCGAAAAAACTAGATATAAAACACCAGACATCGCGAGTAATGGCAGTAAGCGATCTTTGTGGGTTACCACCGCCAGCGCCAACACGGGTGCGAGGATACTATAGGTGGCTCGCTCGGTACCTGGCCCAAATAAAAGTTGCCAACATAACCAGGCGCACAAAATGTAGAAAATTCTTTTCTTTAACGTATGGCCACCTAGTGATGCTGTTAGTATTAGTATGATTAACCCAGTAATCGCCTGCGTAGCAAAGTAGATGTTCACGTTGATCGGGCCAATAAGCTCTTCCCAAATCGTCCATGCATCACGAAAGCCAGGCCAGCGCCGTGCCAGTTGATTGTTCAATAAACTGTCTATCCAGTAAGTATATTGGCTTAGTACTACCTCAGGTGAATTGGTCACAAATGGAAAGCCTAACAGCACGATTCCAATCACCACAAAACGGCTGAACAATTGGCGTGGAAAGTGCGTCACTAGAATCCCACACAATATTACGGGCCACACCTTAATGAATGCAGCCGACATCAGCAGCAACGCGCACAACCACCATCGTCGCTGGCACAGCGCGACAAGTCCCAGCAGAATGAGGGCGATTAATAGGATATTGCTTTGGCCATTCCAAACAGAGCGAACTGAGCCTAACGCGGTGAGGATGAGGAACCATCCAAACAAACCTGATGCGTCAGTCTGTTCATCATGGCCCTTTGGGTTAATGTCGCTGAATTCAAAATAGAACTTATAAGCCGCAAAAAATAATACGGCGTATGACCCCAATACCCAAATCAAATGGCCCCAGAAAACATCAAATGTTAGCGGCGTAAATATAATGGCGAATATGGGCGGATAACGATAGATATCAAGGTTTGGATAATATGCATAAAGCGATAGATCACTCCACCAGTTCTCTGATGCGTTGGCAAAGATCGGGTAAACTGACTTTTCGACACCTTTTAGGGTGATTTTGGCAGTGACTGCTATCGCAACGAAGAGCCACAGACCGTATCCGAACTTTGTGATAGCGCTTCTATGCAATCGTGCTTCCATATCAGGTTCAGATTAAAAGGGCAGAGTAAGTCAGTTCGCAGGTGTATGCGCGTGCTGCAATATTGTAGGTAGTCTGGTGCGATATGTATACTTGGCTTGATCAGACATCGTTAGTTTGTTTTACCTAATGGAGCACCAACATGAGAAGTAGAAGCAACGCATTACAAGATAAGGTCGCAATTGTTACCGGCGCAGGTTCCGGCATTGGTGCCGCAAGTGCAAGAAGGTTCGCGGAGGAGGGCGCTCAGGTATTAGTTGCGGATATTCGCCTGCACAAGGCGGCGCTCACTGTGGCTGACATTGAAGGTGATGGTGGAGTTGCCGTTGCATGTGCGGTGGATGTTGCTGATGAAGCATCGATCGCGGCCATGGTTAAAGAGGCGATCAAGCACTTTGGTCGGATCGATGTGTTGTTCAGCAATGCCGGTACATTGCGCCCCGGCAATGCTGTTGATTTGAGCACCGAAGACTGGGATTTTGTGATGGGTGTCAACGTGCGTTCGGTTTTTCTTGGCGCAAAATACGTCGTGCCACACATGCGTAAGCAAGGCGGCGGCTCCATTATCAATACTGCATCCATTTCAGGTTTGCACGGCGACGGCGGTGCAGTGGTTTACGCTGCCAGTAAAGGTGCGGTGATTAATCTTACCCGCGCATTGTCAACGGACCACGCACCAGAAGGTATCCGCGTTAATGCTATTTGCCCCGGCACCATTGAAACACCGCCTGTGCAGAGAATGATGGCAAATCCCGCGGCGCTGGAAACCAACTTACGTGCCCATGCTTTAGGACGACTAGGTAAGCCGGAAGAAATCGCCAATGCAGCGCTTTGGCTCGCCAGTGATGAATCGTCATTCGTTAGCGGTGAATCAATTGTGGTCGATGGTGGATTAAGGGCGAAGTCGCCTTTGGGAGGTATGGGGGACCCGAGGCCGGGGCAGAACAGATAACAAGGTTCTTTCAGTCTCAGTCTTGGTGTACGGTGACTTTTTTACCAATCCATTGCATAAACACGAGTAAAACGCAGTAGACACCGGCGGCAAAGTAGTAAGGCAAGACTGGGTCAACTTGGTACAGCAATCCACCAATCAAAGGGCCAATGGTGAAACCTAATGGCCCGCAAGAACCGGCTACACCGGCTACGGCCCCTTGTTCTTCTGATGAGACGGCGAGTGATGCACCTGCCATGAAACCGGGACCCGCCAGTCCCATGCCAAAGCCAAGAATCATCATCGCTATTGTTAACATCGTCCTAGTTTCGTAGACCGCCATCAAAGTGAAAGCGACGATGAGTAGTGGGATAGCCAGCTTTAATAAGGTGAATGGTGCTAATTCCAAGCGCTGTACGATGATACCCTGAGCGAGCAGCGAGCAACCGGCGGATAACATCATGGCGATGCCAAAACTACGTGCAGTCTCCCCAGCAGTTAACCCCAATGCATCTTGAAATCTAAATCCCATGGTCTGCTGAACCAACGCAAAACCCATAAACATTAAAACGCCTACGACAATAAATGGCAGGATTCTTGGGTCCGTATAGCGCATTCGAGGTGGCTTTCTTGCGGCGAGTTGTTTCGGTGGTTCGGGTAAGAATTTTAGGATGAACAAACCATTAAGGAAGGCTAGGACAGCCATCATCCAAAGTGGCGCCATTAAACTTATAACAGCCAAGCCTGCCATCGCAGGTCCAATGATCGCGCCAAGGTTATTAGCCGCACCGGTTGCGCCCATCCCCTTTGTGCGATTGCTAACATCGGTGATATCTGCCATATAGGCTGTTGCAGCTGGCATGGTGGCTGACATCATGCCAGCGTGAAATAGGCGCGCTACGATTAATGTGAGGTATAGAGGTATACCCACTATCCAACCATTAAGACCGGCAGTCAAAACGCTGTTAAAAATAACGGTGCCGAGGGAAAAGCCGAATAGGCCGATAAGCATTACGCGCTTTCGACCCCATACGTCACTCATTCTTCCCCATACAGGTGCGGACATGAAAACCATCAACGAGGAGGCTGAGATGATAGTGGTGATTTGAAATTCCGTCAGCCCCATCTCTCTGCCCATGGGAGATAATATCGGGAACAACACAGAGAAGCCCATGCCGACGATAACCAATGAGGCTAGAAGGGTTCGTTTTGCGTATTTTAGGGGGAAATCCTGCAATTTTCTCTGGTCTTCTAATTGCGCGGCGACAGTGTAACCGATAGAGGCTGTGAATGCTTGGTTTGGCGGGTTATCAGCTTTACTTATGCGGTGTACAAAATTGCTTTGCAATGATGTAAGGTCAGGTCAGTGATAATGCCAGTAAGCAGGTGCGAGTAAGAGATTTGCTATCTGAGGCTTTGGGTCACTACTATTTTTAACAGATGCTCAACAACTTCTCTGTGAAGTTTTTATTAGTATCGCGCAAGCTACAGCTCAATAACGTCGCGATACCCATGAGAACCCGATTCGCGACCCCGGTTTCTTCTAGCAATAATTTCTGGAAATCTTCGCGCTTAAGAACGATAAGGGACAAATCTGTTTTTGCTTTAACGGTTGCAGATCGTGGTGTGCCAGCAACTAGGGACATTTCTCCCACACTTGTGCCTGCAGAAAGCTCAGCAATAGTATGTTTCTTGGTATTAAATTGTTTAATAACCGACATGCGTCCCTTCCTTAAACACATAAGCATTTTCTTCATGCTCGTATTTGAACATGTACTTTTCGATAATGCCGTAGTCAGATTCTAGTAGAAACTCGAATACATCGAGTTTAGGTAATAAGCTTTTTATTTACTGATCCATGGGATCCTCTTTTTTGTTTTATAATCCCGTGATGCTTTGAGCATATCAGATGTTGGATGGTAAGCTGCGATTCCAGATAGAACCATAATCTGAAAAATGCTAGAACAAACTAGAAGGTAGGACATTTAATGGAAGCGAAGCTTAAGATAGCGGTATTGACGGTGTCAGATTCTCGAAAAATCGAGACGGATACTTCTGGTCAATTTTTGTGTGATGCCCTGCAAAAAGCAGGTCATGTTCTTGCGGACCGAGCCTTAATAGCTGACGATATTTATCTGCTTAGGGCGCGCGTTTCCGCTTGGATAGCTGACAAGGAGGTCGAGGTAATCTTGCTAACTGGGGGTACCGGTTTCACAAAAAGAGATTCAACGCCTGAAGCGATCGAGCCATTGCTGGATACGCTTGTGCCAGGTTTTGGAGAACTATTTCGAGTTCTGTCCTATGAAGAAATTGGTACGTCGACGGTCCAGTCACGGGCGCTTGGCGGGCTTGCGAATAACACCCTGGTATTCTGTATGCCTGGCTCAACAGGTGCATGCAAAACTGCCTGGGGTGGTATCCTTGAACAGCAGCTCGATATTAATAACCGGCCCTGCAATTTCGCTGAACTTATTCGTACAGGGAAGCACTAGTGGCAGCTTTAACGCCTGTTGATGACGTCATAGAAACCCTGCTTGCCCAAGCCTCAATCATAGGTGAATTCGAGCTTGTGCCGCTTCGCCTGGCGTGTGGTCGAGTCTTGGCGAATTCGGTTACATCAACCGTTAACGTTCCTCCCCATGATAATAGTGCGATGGACGGCTACGTAGTTGATGTCAACGATCCTATGATAGTTGTAGGAGGCAAATATGTAGTTTCGGACAGAATTCCTGCTGGGTATGTTGGTCAAGCGCTTTTGCCCGGCACTGTAGCTAGGATTTTTACCGGTGCACCAATTCCAGAGGGCGCGAATACCGTCGTCATTCAGGAGGACACCGTGGCCGATGGCGACAGTGTTGAAATTATTGAGCTCCCCGCACTTGGCGCGAATGTACGGCCCCGTGGTCAAGATATTACGCTTGGCGCGCAATTGTTGTGCCGTGGTCGCATACTGAAAGCAGCCGATTTAGGCTTATTGGCCTCTGTCGGAATTAGTGAAGTTCGGGTTTATCGCAAACTAAAGATAGCGATCATGTCAACCGGTGACGAACTGATCGAGCCGCCTAACGCCTTAGCGCCCGGCCAAATTTACAACTCTAATCACTATACGCTTGCATCAATGATTGAAGAATTGGGCATGGAAGTTGTCGATCTTGGATTGGTTGCTGACAGTTTAGCCGCCACGGTCGAAGCTTTAAGCAAAGGTGCTGAAACCGCAGACTGTGTGATCTCTAGTGGTGGTGTTTCTGTAGGAGAAGAAGATCATGTCAAGGCCGCTGTGGAATCTTTAGGTGCTCTGGATCTTTGGAAAGTCGCGATTAAACCGGGCAAACCTTTGGCCTTTGGCTCCGTTAACGGTGTGCCTTTTTTTGGCCTACCAGGTAACCCTGTCTCATCTTTCGTGACTTTTACGATAATAGCTAAACCTTACCTGCTCAAATATCAGGGCTGTGATGCCTGGCAAGCAATAAAATTTAGCGCGACAAGTCAGTTCGAATATGAGGCTGGCAATAGAAGAGAGTATGTAAGGGTGAGAGTTTTCTTTGATACCGAGGGACCGAGCGCGGAGCTTTTTGATGGCCAGGGATCTGGTGTCATGTCCTCCGTCAGTTGGGCGAATGCGCTTGCGGAAATTGAAGCAAATACTAAGGTCGTTAGTGGCGATAAGGTGAAAATTCACCCTATCTCCTGAATAACTATTTCACCAAGGTGAAGTTAAACCTATCCTAGTTGGCAACGCCGCTTTTTGATATGGTCTTCTCTACGCTTGCATGATCCACGAGTGCAAGGTCTGGCAACGGGCCGCTGCAAATTAGCATGCCTTTTTCGATGTCGATGGAGTACTGAGCATTTAATAGTTGCGTTTGTGGGATGTGGCTCTTAAGTATTGAGCTGACTTCCGCGGTATCATCGGCCGTCGTATACCGACAAGTGTGACTGAAATTACCGTCATCATCGTAGAGCATCAACGTAATTCGGTTTGCTGTTTCGATTGTTCCGGCTCTTTCGTAGATTTCCTGTTTTGCAGAAAACTCGTTTATCGTAACCCAGAGGCCGAGAGTGGTTTGGTTGATTGTGATATGATGCTTCGTTGTAACGAGATAGCGCCAGAGGTCGAAGTTGTTCTTTTCTATCAGGCGATAGCTTGCCACACCTTCAATATTTTCCACCTGGCATTTTACGAGCTGAGCTGTATTTGAATGATTCATAATGTTTAAACAATATTCCGAGTCTTCTTTAAGTCTATTTGCTATTGTGATTTTTGCCAGCCGTTTGTGTGTAAACGGTCGGTTCAGGCAACTAATATGCTGATTCTTTTGAAATTTCTGGATACTGTCAATGATACATTGTGAGTCACAGCGCTATAATCGATATTGGAGGTTTATTTTATGGGGCTAATGTTACTTTCGCTATTTTCCGCTGTGGTTGCGGGGTGTGTTTTGTGGCTAATAGTGGGCGACAAATTACCATTGAACTCAGAAGAGAAGCTCCCCGCAATAAATAATATTGCGTTCTATACCGTTGGACTCTTTGTGCCAATCTACGTGATCTATTTTGCTTTAGGCTTATGAGTATGCCAGAACTTCCTCTCGATATTGAATCAGTAAAGGGTTTTCTTGATCCGATTGAGGGCGCGCAATTATATGATCGTGCATTGGTTGCTTGTGAGCTTGGCCCATGCCTTGAGATTGGTAGTTACTGCGGAAAGTCCACGGTCTATCTGGGACAGGCTTGTAAGCAGAAGGGGCGAACGCTGTTCGCAGTCGATCACCATCGTGGCAGTGAAGAGCATCAGTTTGGTGAAGAATATCACGATCCTGATATCTTTGATGCAGGGCTTCAGGCAATAGATACTTTCAAGCTGTTCCGGGATACCTTGAAGCGCGCTGACCTCGACTCTATTGTGGTGCCACTGGTTGCGTCGTCAGTTGTGGCAGCCAGAGATTGGCAGACCCCTCTCGGCATGGTGTTTATTGATGGCGGGCATAGCTTCGAGGCCGCGCAGGCTGATTATAGTAGCTGGGCGCCACATGTAATGAGCTGTGGTATCCTCGCTATTCATGATCTGTTTCCTGATCCTGCCACTGGCGGGCAAGCGCCGATCACCATTTGGCGGCAGGCGATTGATTCAGGTTTATTCGATGATCTTGGAGTAGTTGGCACTCTTGGCGTTCTGCGAAGAAGATAGTATTCCCTCGTTTCGAAACAGATGGGCTGCCGAGGTGGCATTTGATAGTGCGTCTGCGGCTAACATCACAGCACCAGCAGTCCAGGTTGGTTTTTCTAATGGCCAGAGTGCTTTGTCTCGGTAAACGTATCCGGTCCAGTAGGAGCCATCAGTATCGCGAAATTCGTGCAGCCAGCTAAATAGCTCAACAGCTCGGCTATATTTGCCGCAGCTAATAAGGGCCATCACGAGTTCGCAAGATTCTGCGACTGTGACCCAAGGCTCGTCATCAACACAAAGACAGCCAAGACCACTTTTTACAAAATGATCCCAGCGATTCATGAGATGCTGTTTAGCAGCCGAGCCAGTAATTACACCTGTAAGTACAGGATAAAACCAGTCCATGGCGAATCTACTTTTGCTGTCCCAGGTTCTATCGAAACACTCAGGATGATGTCTGAGGGCTGTTCCCAGCCGCAGTCTGGCGATAGACCACTCTGGTACCTCTATATCTAACGTGGTCGCTATATTAATGGCGCATTCGAAACTTTTATAAATGCTACTACATCCGGTAATCAGCGAATCCTCTTTGATACCTTCAGTTGTATTTTCAGCCCAGTAGATCTGACCTTGTTCTCCTTGGAGGCGAAGTACAAAAGCCATTGCTTTTTCTACTACAGGCCACATGTGCTGTAAGAACTTTATATCTTGTGTTGATAGATAATAGTGCCAGACGCCGGTTGCAACGTACGCTACAAAATTTGATTCTGCCCGAGTGCCGTCTTCGACGACACCATCCTTGTAAGCGGCAAGCCACGTGCCATTTTTAGTTTGGTTGTCGACCAGCCATTGATAGGCCGCTTTGGCTTCGTCGAAACGCTTACCGATTGTTAGACCCATGGCTGATTCAATGTGATCCCAGGGGTCAAGGGAGCCGCCTTCAAACCAGGGAATAGCACCGGAGCTTTGCTGGACACCTGCGATGTAATCGATAGTGTCCTTAAAGTATTCATGAGGATAGAACCCCATAGAAACGTAGACTTTGGTCATGCGAGATCCTGTGCTGGTTTTAGTTCTTTTGTTGGTGAAGCTTCTTTTTGATTGATCTCGCTTTTCTTAATAAAATACATAACAACGCTTTTACCGAGTAGCGGGTTTAGTAATTTTTCAAGTGTGCGTGTTATCCAAGGTTGTTTCATCAGATCCCAGACAAGAAACTTGTGATACCCGGTGACGATACTTGCTTCAGGTTGCTCATCGTTTCGCCAAAATAGACACCTAAGCCACCAATAGGGAACGTGTAGGGCGTGCGCCCAATGTCTTTTAAACCAGATAAAGCCCTTGCCTTCGATATCCTGACGTAGGTGGTTTGCATTAAATATACGAACATGGCCGCCTTCGACTTCGTGATATTCATCACTTAGCTGCCAACATACCCATTCGGGAAAGAATCTGGGCACGCTTGCAGCGAACACACCGCCGGGTTTTAACACACGTTCTATCTCGCTGAGTACAGCACGGTAGTCAGGAATATGTTCCAGAACTTCGGAGCAAATTACCTTATCAAAGCTGTCATCTTCGAATGGTAAAGCAGCCCCGCTTGCAACAGAAATCACAAGGCTTCTATTTTGATTGTCTGGCATTAGGAATTCTTGATGACGTTCACGTGTTGTCGTCAGATCTTTCTGGCTTAAATCGATGCCAACCGCTTCTACATCCGCGAGCATGTAGGCACTGATGGCATGCCTTCCTTCACCGCAACCTAGGTCTAGAATACGATCATTTTTTTGTAAATCGAGCACGTCAAAATTTATTGTTTGCATCGACATTCAAGCAACCCTCGCTTGTTCGATTACTTGATTGTATTTCTTTACCATTGCTTTTGCGGCCACCTGCCAACTAAATTGTTCGAGTATTCTCGTTCGCGCCCGCACAGCCAAATCTTGACAGACTGCTGGGTTCTCGAACAAGTGAATGATTGCATCGGTAATGGCGTCTGAGTCTCGGATTGGTACGATAATACCCGCGTCGCCAACAACTTCTGGCAGCGCCCCGCCATTTGTTGATATTACTGGTAGACCGCATGCCATTGCTTCGCCAGCAGGAAGGCCGAATCCCTCATAAACTGACGGTACAACAACCATGCACGCTTTATTATATAGGTCGACGAGCGCTTCATTGTCGATTCCAGAGATAAACTCGACACAATAACCGAGTTCTAATTCTTTGATGAGTTTGGCTATCTCTCCATCTTCATTGAGTTTCCCCAAAATGACTAAATGCGCTTTTGGATATATCTGGGTCACTCTTTTCATTGCACGGATAAGGTATTTAACACCTTTAAGAGGTTGGTCTGCGCTTGCCGTTGCCATAATTCTAAAGGGTACTTTTTGGATGTCGGCTTTAGGGATAAATACTTCCGTGTCGATACCGTTATGAATCACTTCAATTTTTTCAGGACTGCGTTTGAAAGCAGACGAGATATCCTGCTGAGACTGTTGTGAAACAGTGACAACATGATTCAGACCTTTGACAACTTTTTTCTGCATGCTCAGAAAATTATGCCAGCGTCGAATGAGCATGCGCGACTGCCAGTCAGGTGCGTTCATTAGTGCAATTTCACGATCGCTCGTAATGGGGTGATGAATTGTTGCCAGCAATGGGACACCTTGATTTTGCAGCGTTAACAAGCCGTAGCAGAGTGATTGATTATCATGCACAACATCGTAGTCTGGTTGTTCTTTTTTAAAATGACGAACCAGTCTGCGGCCAAATGTGTAGGGCTCAGGGAAACCGCCAGTGAACATGCTGAACCATTCGAAAAAGTCAGTAAACGACAGGAAATGCCTTGGTCTTATCGCGGTAACATGATTTTTCGCCTCAAACAAATCAAGGCTTGGCAGCTTTATAAGGCGTACGCCATCGTCGAGAATAGGGTAGGGAGGCCCTGAGATGACATCCACCTGATGTCCCGCATCGACTAGTGCCTTGCTCAAATAACGGATATAGATTCCCTGGCCGCCGCTGTAGGGGTTGCTGCGGTAGCCTAGTAGACAGATTTTCAAGGGTTTTATGACGGTCCGTTATGATAGGGCTCGAAATTGTACGGACTTAGGCTGGAAATGCCAAACGCATAATCGTGTTCCTGTTGAGATCTAAGTTAGATCTATGGAATGTCATGTATTATCGACCAATATAGAGCGCTAGTCTATTTTGTCTCGACACCACCTAATTATTCAATTTCGTCGGTAAGGTCAGATGTTCTTCTGTATTGTGAACGTTTGTCATTTTCGCTGAGTTCCGCAATTGTAAAGATTGTATTTGGATCGACCCGGCGGTCTGATGCTGCTCTGCGTTCTGGACCGTATGCAGGCGCTTCGTGCTCTTCTGTAAAAACATTGGAGTAAAGGTTTGCGACCCAGACCTGTCCGGCCTGAGTGCGTCGAAGATATCTGATACCTTCAGCGATGAACGGAGAAACGACTTCCCAGAAGAATTTGGGGTAGTCCGCTCTAAGATCGGCAGCGCTCTTATAGCCCATTTTCTTTACTTGACCCGTTTCTAAAAACTCTGCATATAGCCGGCTAATTTTGTTGATGTATTGGGGGTCAGCTAATTGACCAATGAGGTCTGCCGCGCGCAACAGGCCAGGTAGATCGGCGCTTTCCTGGTGATCTTCTTCATTGGGAACGGGGAAACGAGTGCGTTCTATGTTGCTGCAAATCACTTCAACATCAATCCGGTCATCGTTTTGAAACCGTTCTCTGATATAGAGTTGGCCGCGGTCGACATGAAAGGGTGTTAGTACGGCGTCTGTTGCTCCAGGTGGTGGTGCGATGGTTTCGTAGTCACCGTTGATAGCGTATCGTCCGCTTCGGTCAGCTCGGCATATGCCGCGAACATAGCCAACGTCGTGATTCAGAAGAGAGATGACAAAATGGACCCAATCGCGAGCGGTAACATTGCCCTCCATCAGTATCTTGCCCCCTAAGATCTCTGTGCCGACCATCGTTACCATGATTGTATGATTCATATCATGATATGGCGCGTCACTGTTGGCAATGATCTCCAATGCATTTCTGGCTGCCGATGCGATCTGCTGCATGTCGTCTGCATTTTCGCCAAACAAGTTGAAATAATGGGTTCTCAGCTCGACTAAGAATGCTTCGATAACCACGGAAGAGGGGTTAAACATGTGGGGCTCCGACTAGTGGGCACGAGTTTTTTTTTAAGAACCTATTGTCTCGCCTAAAACGGGTGAGTCAAGCTGAAATGTATCCGAAAGGTGCATAAATTGGGATGATAGGCGTATTTGATGCTATTTGTTAAGATGAGTGTATTACAGTGATTCGTTTCAGGTATATGAGCTTGGCTCATATCAGGTAAAAAATTATGATTGAATTGAGACATCTAAAAACACTCGTCGCACTCCGGGATTCTGGCAGTCTCGTGGAGGCAGCGGAAAGGTTGTTTGTCACGCAATCAGCTTTGTCCCATCAGATCAAGGATCTTGAAGACAGAATAGATAGCCCGTTGTTCGTTAGGAAAACTAAACCGCCTAGGTTTACCAGCGCTGGGCGGAGATTGTTAGCGCTTGGAGATGAAGTTTTACCGATGTTTCGCGCTGCAGAGAGAGATATCAAGCGGTTAGCTGGGGGTGAGGTAGGCCGACTTCATATTTGTATTGATTGCCATACTTGTTTCCAGTGGTTAATACCTTGTATCGACAAGTATCGAGGTGACTGGCCAGAGGTTGAGTTAGATCTCACGGGTGG
>JBLHWY010000108.1:0-22179 GCA_047629195.1 Candidatus Azotimanducaceae bacterium | reverse complement strand
ATGCCTTAAATCGACGAGCCTATGCCGAAGATCGTACCTGCAGCTAGCGCTGCTATAAGGTTCATGACCAGGACACCAGGGTTGCTGTTACCATGCCGACCACTAAGAAGACGGCGGTTGCGACAGTAGAACGCTTAGAATACCGGGCGATGCCACAGACCCCATGACCACTAGTACAGCCGGATCCCATACGAGTGCCGACACCGACAAATAGTCCGCCCAATATTAACTGTAAGCTGATCGCCGACTGGCTTTGTATGACCTTGACCTCTACGATGAGAGTCCCTAGGAATCCACCTAACCCTATGCCAAGAATGAACAACAAAGCCCATAGCGAGCTTCGAGGCTGGGTCACTGCACTGGCAACGATGCCGCTAATACCGGCGATACGCCCGACACTCAACATGAACCAAACAGCTGCAAAACCAATCAAGCTGCCGCCAACGAGCGCATTAATCATTTGTTTTTTCCGGGTATGCCACTATTGCTTTGCGGGTGTCTTCTTCTGTTGTACGAAGGTCAATCTTCAAAGTCCTATAATTGAAATTCGATATCTGACCTTCAGTTAGCTCGCCCGCTAGCGTGACAGACGCTGACACGCGTAATGGCAGGCTAGGTGCTTTCTGCACTTTTGATACTTTCGAGACAGCCGAGACGTCCGCGGATTCTTTTGCCCACGAGCCAGAAGCAGCAATTAGCAACAAAATTCCCTCTGGTGAAATCACGTTCGAGATTCTTACTTGATTGGACTCCGAATGCACCGGCGAGAACGCTCATCAGCACCTCCCATAATGTCAAAGGTTTTGGTGCAGTTTTCTTATTCATAACATCAACCTGCTTTGTTTAAAAGTGAGTAGGCGTCGTTGGAACCGACAGGGATTATGGTGCTGTAACTGCAGGCATGATCTGTGCTGGCTTGGCAAGCCATTCGCATCCTTTTAACATTAATTCGAAATAGATTGGAGGCAGTAACGTTGCTTTTAAATGCCATGTCAGGCGACTGGCTTTGGTTCCATTGAGGATCCAGCTGGGTGCAGAGGGGAGTAACTTTCCGCCATAGCTAAACTCGGCGAGTACGACTTTTCCTCGTTCGACAGTGAGCGGGCAGGATCCATAGCCGTCGTAGTGAGCGATAGGGGTCTTTCCAGCCAGTGCAGCAATAACGTTTTCCGCGACCACTGGTGCTTGTTTGCGAACGGCGGCGGTTTTAGCGTTTGGAGTTGAGGATGCATCACCTAATCCAAACACATCGTCGTATCGAACATGTTGCAAAGTGTCTTGGTCAACATTGACCCAACCTGCCTCGTTTGCTAACGGGCTTCTGCTGACAAAAGCGGGTGTCCTTTGAGGCGGGCAGACATGCAGCATGTCGAATGAAACTTTTTTTTGCATGTCCTGACCTAGGACGTTAAATCAGGCTTTCTTAGCGGGTCCATCGACAGCAACTCGGGTTCGACTGAACTCGCGATTGACGCCATATCGATTCATATAAGCTTCGAGAGCAGGTATGTATTTAGGTACACCAAAGAGCACGCCGCCTGCATTTGAAACGATATATTGATGTCTTTAATGCGGCCTTTTTCCTCCCATTCAAAGCAGGACAGATAGAGAGCTTTTTGAGGCGCACCGGCACACCTGATAGGCATAGGGGTTGGGTAAAGACTGCTTGGCCAGTCGGCAATGACTTTACTAGCTCCCAAGTGTAAGGCGCGTACTTAGGTTCGTAAATTGAATTGACACCATATTGACCCAGGGTTTCGGTTAAAACGTCAACCCCAGCCCAGTTGAGCGCGAGATTTGGAGCGACTATCAAAATGCGGTAAGAGATCCCAGGCGCTTAGCTTCTTGTTCGATGACTGATCCATTCGGTTGATCTTCAGTTTCGCGGTCTGGAAGATTGTTAATCACGGCGCGTATGCCTTGTTCTGCTAGTAATATCACATCACTAGGCTGCAGTTGGTCAGCGGTAGAGAAATCGTCAGATAGGTATTTTATTTTCATGATGAGCTACCCTGATTAATAAGTTCAAGGCCAGACGTTGAGAGGATGAACATACCCATCACAACGAGAAAGATGCCGAACACTTTTTGTAACTTCTCGGTGGATACATGGGGTGCGATTGCACTACCGACAAAACTCCCAATAATAGCAGAGGCAGCGACTAACAGGATGATTTCTATATCAATCTCGATGCCATCGGTCTGTAGTACGCTCGCGTATGTGGCAAAGCCAACGAGGGATTTCATCGCGATGATGATTAGGCTGGTCGCGACTGCGCGATGCATGGTTAAGCCGCCGAGCAATACTAATGCGGGCACCACTAGAAAGCCGCCGCCAACACCGACAAGCCCTGTTACTGCACTTACGAGTAAACCATCCGTTGCAATATGTCCGCCGGAGCGTGCTTTCACTGTTTTTTCTGAAGGTCGAAAGGCCGAAGCATTAGGAAGGCGGCCACAATCATCACAACCGCGAAAACCGTCAGTTGAAAAACGCCACTGACGTAGGTCGCCGCCCATGCATCAAAGTAGGCGCCCGTTATGCCGGGAAGGCCAAACAGCCAGACATTGCGCCAATCAATTTCGCGATCGCCAATTTCTCGTCTTGCCCAGCCAAATAAACAAGCACCGGCACGGTGAGAATTGAGCCTCCAGATCCCAGTAGACCGAGACTCAAACCTATCGCTAGCACAAGGCCAGGCCAGTAAAGGAAACATTAAGTCGCTCGCACGGGAATTTGAAATAGTGTGTACAGTTTTCTTCGGCAGGCGGAAACTCAGCGCCGCGCATGTTGAACTGTATAGCAGGGAGCAATAGCTGAGGTGCACGAAGCTTTCGGTCCCGATTTTCACGCTGCTTGATGAAATGTGCTTCGCTAATACCGTCATTAATGAAAATGTTGTTTGCTAACTTATCTGCAACCGTCGTTCGAATCGAAACTCTTTGAGAATTGCAGTGCCGTAGTCGTGACACACGTACAGCGTAGTATCTGGTGCTAAGGCGAGGATTCGTTGAATAGACTTATATAGTGCCTGTGCGTCGCGGCCCGGAAAGTCGGTGCGTGCAGTGCCGTAGTCGGGCATAAAAAAAGTATCGCCGACGAAGGCCGCTTCTCCAATAATGTAGGCGATGCAGGCAGGAGTATGTCCTGGTGTATGAAGCACTGAGACAAAAAGGTTAGCGACGGTAAATTCATCACCGTCGCTAAACAAGTGATCGGATTGGCTGCCGTCGCGCTTGAAACTAGCCTCGGCATTGAAAGTTTCGCCGAATACTTCCTGAGCTGCGACCACCTTCTTCCAATCGCGATGCTACCGCCAACATGACGCTCACATGGGTCTCGAGAATCCACTACACGAACAGCTTTTCCCGCTTAATATAATCAAGGATACGATCGGCGCAATCTGTAGATGTGCGACCTGAATTTGGATCGTAGTCCAATACCGAACCGATGATTGAGGTGCTGCCGGACGCAGGGTCAGAAACGACTTAGCTTTAGGTGAATGTTGAAGCGTCGAAAAATGCTTCTATTTTGGCGTTCATATCAGTCCGCATCTTGACTAAATCTCTTCGCATTGCTCGTGCCAATGATTATTTTCTGCATATATCAATAGGTTATAGTGGGTCATACATTTTTTAGTCGTAGTGTAATGTAATTTCATAAATGGCACTCTCTCTAAGCCCTAACTGACGAAAATGACATACATGACTACTGCTCCCGACGCCGTCGAGATACTCAATTGTCTGCCATGCTCGGCGATTCTTCTCGCCAAGGACCACCAAATACTTGCGGCGAATGACCTCTACCGAGAACTCTGTGGATTTTCTGATCAACGGAGGCGGCGACGTTGCTACGAGGTGTCACATCACAACACCGTGCCTTGTGACCTCGCCGGAGAGGCATGTCCGTTGAAGGAGAGTTTAAAAACCGGCGAGAACAGCCGGGTCTTGCATATCCATCACACACCTCGAGGCCAGGAATATGTAAATGTAGAGCTCTGGCCCGTGAAGGACCGGAATACCGGCGAAGTGGAGTATTTCATTGAGCAAATATGCCCACGTGACGTGGCCGCTACGGTTTCTGCGCCAGATCGTATGGTCGGACGTTCAAAGCCGTTTCAAGAGATGTTAGGCCTAGTTGAACGAGTCGAACGCAGTACCACAAGTGTCCTATTGCTGGGCGAGTCGGGCATCGGCAAAGAAATGGTTGCACAAACCGTGCACCGACTGAGTGATCGGCGAGATGAGCCCTTTGTGCCAGTCGAGTGTACTGGCCTGCCTGACACCCTCTTTGAGGGCGAACTTTTCTGCTACGTCAAAGGCGACTTCACCGGCGCGTCAGCGAACAAGACTGGATTAGTCTCAGCTGCCGAAAACGGCACGCTATTTTTAGATGAAATAGGCGATATTCCTATGGCGGATCAAGTGAAATTGCTACGGTTACTAGAAACCCGTCGATATTGACAAGTCGGAAGTAATGAATAGGTTGAAGCTGATTTCCGGATGGTCTGCGTCACCAATAAAGATCTCGCTGCTATGGTTGAATTAGGCACGTTTCGAGAAAACCGGTATTTTACCGGATCAACGTGTTTGAAATCGTTTTGCCAACTTTACGAGAACGTATTTATGACTTGGAATTACTGATTGCAAATATCATTCAGCGCCTTGGGACACCGGATCTGATTTTTACGGAGGATACGCTAGCGGCGTTACGAAATTTTCGTTTCCCAGGGAATGCGCGCGAGTCGCGCAACATCGTTGAACGTTCAGTTTTATTGGCAGACGACGGCGTCGTATACCTTAACCATTTGCCTAAGCAGATTCAGAATCATACTAATGGTCAAGTATCCCACGGTAGCGAAGTCGTGACGCTGGAAGAAGCTGAACATCGGTATCCGCAGCAAGTGCTCGGTCACCATAAAGGTGACCGCAAGGAACTCGCAGAGAAATTAGGTATTAGCTCGCGGGTCCTCTATCGAAAATTGGCGGAAATGCGAGCAGAACCTTAACGCCTATCAAACGCCAATTATTCAGCCCCAGCGACGGTTGATTGTTCTTCTTTTACCTTCGTCAACATCACGGCACCGATGATCATTAGTATCGAGAGGGAGGCAAAGCCTATTCTTTGCGATTCAAAGAAGTCGGTTGCCGCTGCAACCATTAGTGGCGCAAGAAATGCAGTCACTGTTGAAGATAGGGCGAACAGACCAAAGAATTGAGTTGCCATCTCTGGTGGTGATATTTTTGCCATCAATGTTCGTGATGACGACAGGCCAGTGACAAAGAACATGGCAAAAACCTGATTGGTGCAGAAGTAAAATATTTCAGGCGCGGTCGAGAAATAGGGTGAATCCCAGACCGGTTCAGTGCCCACTTCAAAAAAGTATAAAATAGTATCGGGCTGCACTGATACTAGCGTTAACAACACAACGGTGGCTGTGCCAATTGAAATTCTCAACGCACGCATCGAACCGAGACGGTCGTCAAGACGACCGCCAATGTAGGCGCCAATCATAGCCGAGCCACTGGTGCATAATCCAAATATCAGTAGTGTCGTGGTGCCCCAACCAAAAGTGCCAGAGGCATAGATGCCACCAAATGTCAGCACACCCACCATGCCATCGATAAAAAACATACGGGCAAGCAGGTAGCGTGCAATGTTGGCGTAGTGCCGAACGTGTTTCAGCGTTTGAATCACATCCTTCGCGCCTTCTTTCGCTAGTTGCCACATGGGTAGAGGTGAAGCCTTACCGTCAGGGGTGAACAGTAAGACTGGCAATATGAAGAAAAGCATCCAGAGGCCAGCAATTGGGCCGACGATACGATTATGTTCGTGGCTAGACTGATCGATGCCAAACAACGGTGCATCTGGCAGAAACGCCCAGGGTTGGGTGCCGGGTAGGGCAAAGGCAATCAGAACAAACAGCATTAACAACAACCCGCCGACGTTGCCCAATGCGAATGCGGTACCAGAAATCAACCCGAGACGATTGACGGGCGCAATAGAGGGCAACATCGCATTATGGAACACCTCTGAAACGGTGAAACAGATTTTGATGCCAAACAACACAAGCAATGACATTTCAAGACTTAAACCCCGCTCCTCAGGTTCGATGAACCACAAGCTAAAAGCACCCAATGTCATGATGGCGACCATCACCGCTATCCAGGGTTTGCGTCTGCCGTTTCTGTCCGCTATTGCACCGAGAAAAGGCGCCGTAAAAGCCAGCACAAATCCTGCCGTCGCCGTGATGTAACCAATGAGTGCCTGACCTTTGATCGGGTCACCGACAACGGTATTGCTAAAGTACGGATAGAAAATATAAATAATGACCAGGATGTAATACGGATCACGTGCTGCTTGACCGAAGGTCCAGCTAAAGTAACCAAGGGGAGATGCTGCAGGGGCGCCAGTGAGTGATGCATTCTGAGTCGTCATGTTTTTAGGGGCACTCTGATGTCGGATTTAAGTCTGTGTCTATGTGAATAAGTAAACAAGTAAAGGGGATAGTATGGATTCGCTGCGTGCGACGCAACTGGGTTTTCTTGGCGCTCGGCATTGAGATTAGCAATCGTACCTGCAAAACTGGCAAAAAGAGCGAAGACTTCGAAGTGAACAATTAGCCTGTGAGTATTCAAATGGCTTTGCGCATCAATAACACGGCCCCTAACTTTACAGCAGAAACCGACCAAGGTACTGTTCAATTCCATGACTGTATAGCTGGGTGATTCTGTTCTCCCATTAAAAAGATTTTACACCGGTTTGTACCACTGAATTCGGCGCAGTGGCACAGTTGGCCGCTGAATGGAAAAAACGCGGCACCAAGATCATTGGTGTCTCTGTTTGACTAGTAGGCATTCTCCGGCGGGCATTCAATCGTATCGCTCATGCCTCGCGCCATGTGATAACTTTCATCAGTCCTAAATTTATGGTGAGCAACTAGCGCGCGATGGCTAAAAGCGGAACCTTTTTTATCTGAAGGAAAAACATGAAGTTACGTCTTTGTTTGTTGATCGCCACTTGTCTCATGCACGTTGGAGCATTTTCAATGAGTAACGAATCGTCAATCGAGGAAAGCGACGAAGTCTGGACAGTAGTTAGCGGAAAGACGTTCGAGGTAAAGATTTATCGACCTGCGGGCGCAGGTCCCTTTCCAGCAATACTTGATGTACATGGTGGTGCCTGGGTGGTGGGTGACCGAACAAATGGCGTGTTGTTTAATCGCGCACTCGCAAACCATGGTTTTCTAGTTGCTGCAATTGATTTTCGTGATGGACCAGAATTTCAACATCCTGCCGCCAGTCGCGATGTGGCCAATGCCATCCGTTGGCTGCGCCTGAATGCGAAACGCCTTGATGCCGATGTATCTAAATTGGGTTTAATCGGAAGTTCTTCTGGTGGGCATCTGGTACTGCACGCTGCCGTCGCACCACATGAGCCTGCAGATCAAACAGCTGTCTTGTTTCAGGGTAAGAAGGAAGTAGCAGACTTTACTGACACATCCGTTGATATCAGCTACGTCATTGCGTTGTGGCCAGTTTCTGACCCATTCTTTCGCTACCGCTATGCAAAGCGAGCAAACCTCGATCGGCTCGTTGCCGCCCACGACGGATATTTTGTGACTGAGGATGCGATGCGTGAAGCAAGTGTGACGCGAATAGTCGCCTCAGGTGAGGCGAGCACATTGCCCCCTACAATGATCGTGCAACCCGGTGAAGATGGGAATGTACCTGTGGAGATGACGTTCGAGCTACTTCGAGCATGGCAATCACATGGTGGCCATATCGAGTACGCTTACTACCCAGATCAGCCGCACGCTTTTGGTCACTATCCATCAGAAGCTACAACAGCGATGGTGAGTGCCATTGTTGACTTCGCCAAGCGCCAAGTAAATTAAAGGCATGTGTCCACTAAACTCGGGAAAGGCTTCAACTGCACGGCGCACCAAGTTCTGAAGTTTAGATCATAGCCGCTTGATACAAGCCGTAGGTCCAAATTAACCAAATAGCGACTTGTGATATTAATAAGGATGCGTGAGCAAAAACTGCGAGCTGAGCCCCCGACGCAGTATTCACGATCGATTGTACCACGCGTGCATACAACGGGTTGTACTGAGCAGAGCAATCTTCCGACACGATGTGTGGCTACTGCGACCCAGTGATACCCCTTCGACTGCGCGTTTACGCATCTTTTCAGAATTTGTCACTGAGGCTTTAAAAAAAGCACAACCACTATTTGACGATGAGAGACCGGATGTCGGGCAAGCGCTGCAACCGATTTCTTTGTCGCAAGGCTCGTATGAGTTTAGGCTTGATCTGGGAGAGAAGATCAAGGGAGGCTTCTGGAATAAAGCTCTACTAAGATGAAGATATTTAATGTCTACTACGGCGTGCTTGAGTGGTTAGTGTGCGGACTTTTTTCGCTTGCTTGTAAAGGTTGTAGTGAAGGTGGTGAGGGGGCCCAAAAAGGTTCTGTAAGCGCGTGGGCCTTGACATACAGTATCGGCTCTACAGACGATGCAGACGCCGAAATCGACAGTATTGCCGAGATGAAAGGCCAGGTGTTTTCAAACTTGCAGGCAGGGTGAATTTATGAAAAAAATACTTTTGGTCGTTGCTGCGATTCTTCTTGCTGCTTGCCTCGCGCTATGGGTCAAAGGAAATGCTATGCGTGAAATCAAAACTGAAATCGAAATTTCTGCACCAGCTTCAGAAGTATGGGCCATTCTGACCAACATCGATGATTGGGAAAACTGGAGTCCCATCATCAATCAGTCAAGTGGCGAAGCATCCCTAGGTTCAGCGCTAAGCATCACAATGATGAGCGAAGAGGAGGGCAAAGACGGGCCGAAATATAGCCCATTGATTACCAACCTTGATGATTCGAAGTTGTTTCGATGGCGTGCAATCATGATGGCTGGGTTTGTTATGACCAATGACAAAGTGTTTCAGCTTGAAGAGACGAGTACGGGCACGCGACTCATACATAAAGAATTGTTCAGCGGCATGGTCGTGCCTTTGTTCTGGTCAAACGTTGAAAAAAATGTGCCCGCAATGCTGAATTCAATGAACGAGGCTTTGAAAGTAAAGGCAGAGGAAATTCTAGACTAGAAACGTGCCAGTATTTTATTTGTGATTGGCCGCTCTAAGTGAGCGGCTGAACTTAGCTCGTTAATCTTGCTGCTCGATGATGTTGTAAAGACGGTGGTGAATCAATATGCATGATATCCAATTGTTGATAACAGGCGGGCCAGGATCTGGTGCTACAACAACTGGGAAGGCCATGTCAAAACTGCTAGAAATCCCCTGTTTTGATTCTGATGGTTTTTTCCACAAACCGACCGAGCCACCTTATCAGGAACAGTATTGCAAGGAGGAGCGATCTCGACTGTTACAAGAAAAACTAGCAAGTTCAGGTTCCTGGATTCTGAGTGGATCAATATCAGCTTGGGAAATCACAGATGTTTTTTTTAGCCATGCGGTCATTTTAAACATTGGCACACAGACCAGAATAAGTCGTTTGAAATTGCGAGAGCGTGAGAGATTTGGCGGTCGAATCGATGAGGGTGGTGATATGTTTGATGAACATACTGGATTTATGCAGTGGGCTTCGTGCTATGAATCAGGAGAATTGGATGGTCGAAGTCTTCCGG
The DNA here is from genome assembly GCA_047629195.1 of Candidatus Azotimanducaceae bacterium. Classification (GTDB taxonomy): domain Bacteria; phylum Pseudomonadota; class Gammaproteobacteria; order Pseudomonadales; family Azotimanducaceae; genus UBA4582. The sequence goes on along the minus strand of JBLHWY010000108.1, from coordinate 12,527 downwards.
TAGAGCAAAAATTTCTAGCATCAAACTGTACTCGCGTGCTTGAAATAGAGAACGAGATGGTACTGTCAGCGCTAACGACATCAATACAAACGTTTCTTAGTGGGGTCGGCGCGAAATAAATAAGCCGCGGACGACATCAGTCAAAGGTAATCCTCGCGAGTGTGATTTGCAGTTGCTCAACAGTGACACCCCCGTATCCAGTCTTAGATCTTTCTTGCTCACGCCGATGAATAGTATCTGCGTTAGGACACAGAACAATGACGTAAAACGGAAGACCTTTGTCCATCTGAACAACGTCGTTGATCATCGGACCTATGATCACGTGTTGATAGATCACGTCTTGATAGATCAAGTTGAACCCAGCATGGCTGTAGATTCTTGCGGTCTCAGGTGCTGTTTGATAGCGGAGGGGCAGTTGGCGCATCGCCTCTACATCCGGTGCTGAACTCATATCCTTCCGACCATTTACGATCATGCGCCGGAACACATCTCCTCGAAGTTGCACGCTAGGGTCCAAACGTTCGGCTAGGCCCTGAACAATAGAGATTTTACTTGCTGCCATGGCACCGGTAACCATGAGTATTGGTCTGGTGGGATGGATTGTCGTCATGATGTAAATGCTAGCAGAAAAGGGCGGCTATGGGCCACGGTGTCTTTGAGCGCAATCATCAGGGCTGTAAAGTATGCCAAAACGTATTTAGGGTGCCTAAATTTTGTTTTCTGACGGTTTGCGGCGAGTGTTTCAGAATAGTAAAGTCTGTTTTATTTGAGGTGTACTTGTATGGCTGAGACACAGCCTTTTGATGGAATCAAGGTCGTTGAGTTTGGGCAGTTTGTCGCAGTGCCTTTTTGTGGGCAATTGCTAGCTGAAGGCGGTGCAGAGGTGATCAAAGTTGAATCGCCGGAAGGTGACCCGAATAGGCATATGGATTCCATATCGCCGTTTGAATCCCGAATTTTCATTTCACGCAATCGTGGCAAACATTCTTTGCCACTCAAGTTAAACGATAGTAAATCCAAGCCAACCATCGAGGCGTTGCTTCGCTGGGCCGACGTGGTGCTGATGAATTTCAGGCCGGGTCTTTCTGAAAAGTTGGGGCTTGCGCCGGAGAAGCTATTAGAGCGATATCCACAATTGGTGGTAGGTGAAATTACGCCATTTGGAAAAAAGGGACCGGATGCAGGTCTCGCTGCGATGGATATTGTGGTGCAAGCACGAAGCGGATTGATGGCAGCGATGGGTCGTATTGTCGATGGTAAACCTGCACCAGGTGAACCCGTAATCTCTGATTACATGGCGGCGACATCTCTTGCGTTTGGTATAGCATCTGCGTTGTTGCGGCGCGAACGCACCGGTAAAGGAGGAATCGTTGACGTTAGCCTGATGCAGTCTGCTATGACGCTTGCCAATAATCAGCTTGTTCGCTCAGAAGATCTGGATCAGGCGCGGCACCGGCAGACCATTGATACAATTAACGAACAGCGCCGCGATGGGGTCAGTTTCGAGAAGCAGGCAGGGTCTATGCCGTCAGCTCGATTTTTTCCTATGCGCGCGGTCTATTTCCGGGTATTTGATACAAGCGATGGCAGCATTGCCGTTGCTTGTGCAAGCCGTGGCCTGCAAGTAAGGTTTTCAAAGGCGCTTGGGTTCGCTGATGATGCACATCGCGGCGCTGATGTACCGCCAAATGACTATTATGAAAACTTGCGTGACCGGGTTGAGGGCATGATTCGTTCAAACAATAGCGCGCACTGGGTCTCTGTGTTGCAACAGGCAGGTGTGCCGGTTTCAACAGTGAAGTTCCCCGTTGAACTGTTCGAAGATGAGCAAGCCGCTGCTAACGATATGTTCAGGGTTTTGAATCATCCTGTTGCTGGGAAATTCAAGACCTTGTCGCCGCCGGTCACCTTAAGCGGTGGTGGCTTTAAGGGTCAGGACGCAACCTTACCCTTTGGTACAGAAACTCGCCGAATCCTTAATGACCTAGGCTTGGCCGATAGCGAGATTGACGAACTTGTACAGGCCGGGGTCACCGTGGATTCGCCATAACAGGCACCGTTATTTTCGATCTGATCTTAGACCAAGTTCCAAACCTTGCGGCAGCGGTCCTTCAGGTTTTGTGGCTTTAAAAGCGTCAGTCTGTTCGAGTTCTTCGCTCAATTGCTCCAGGTGATGGCAGTTCATGCGTTGGCAGAATTTGGCTCTTTTCTCGACCGCAAACTGCCAAAAAACCGCGACCGTAATGTCGGCTTGAGTGAGCTTGCCCTCAATCAATCTACCTGATTTCAGCTTGGAATTTAGCCAAATGAAACCATCTTCTACTTGTTGATCGCACATCTTGATCCATGGCTTGTACACCATTTCTTTTGGTCGAAAATGGAATTCGTAAAGTACTGTGACTAATTTGTCGACAGCCGCAGAAGCAATACCCGCGCAGTTTAATACTTCGCGGCGTTCTCGACCCGAAGCGGGCGTTAGCCTTTTATCCTCTGGTACCAAGGAGTCGAGGTATTCAAGGATGATATGACTTTCAGTAATGAACTCACCATCCTCTAGTTGCAGAATTGGGATTTTTGCCACCGGATTGATTTTTCTCAACACTTCCTTTTTATCACCAAAAGGCGTGATTTTATGCATGTCATGTTCTATGCCGTACAACCTCAGAGTGATCGCAACTCTGCGGGTATAGGGTGATCCGTAAGCGCCAATCAATTTCATTTCGCGTCCCATTGTTTGATTACGTGTCTAGGCGAAAGGAAGGCCTAATATGTCTATAGAGTGCAATGTTTTACAAGTCGAAATCGAGCGGAATTCGATGCAAACTCTGAGCGGGTATTTCGTCTTCTGCTCAAAATAAAGGGCTGTACGGAATTGGGCTCCTTTTAGCACGACTTTTCGCGTATAGTGGTCGTATTAATCTTTGGAAAAATGTAACAAAATGACGGAAAATAAGCCCACACGCGCACCAGCAAAAAAGAAGCAACCCGCAGCAACCGAAACATCTGAGTCTATTGCAGAACGGACCAGGATATTTTTAGCGTCGGGTAACAAAATTGAATCCATTCCGTCTGGTATCAGTGGCCAGCCAACAGGTCCTTCCAAAAAGCCGGTGGCACATGCGACTGCGACGACAGTTCCTGAGACCACTGCGAATCCTGAGGAGCAGGTGCCTGAGACTACTGAGGAGCAGGTTAAGGAGACTGCTGAGCAAAAATCCAGCTAGTTTAGCCAGCAGTTCTAATTCAGTTCTGAGCTGCCACAATCTGATTTTTACAGATTGTGACAGTAATTTACTGTCGAACGCCTTCTACAATTACCATCACTTCCACGTCTCCGATCCAAGCTGGTAAACCGAAGTCGCCAGCGGCGAGTGATACTGAGCCTTCAAATCCGCTTCTGTATCCACCCCATGGATCTTTGCCCTCGCCGATCTGATGAACATCCATTTCAACCGCTTTGGTTATGCCACGAACCGTTACATTGCCTTTTAATATCCCTGCTTTTGCATCGCCAGAAAATCCAGTGCTAGCAAACGTGATTTCAGGGTATTTGTCAGCATCGAAATATTCTGAGCCCTTGAGGTGCTTGTCCCGCTCGGCATGATCGCTATCAAGGCTGTTCGTCATGATGGTGATGCTAGCGGAAGACGCAGCAGGGTTCATCGCGTCGTGTGTGAACTTGCCATCAAAATCTTCGAAGTGACCGAGAATGTATGAGTATCCCAAATGGCTCGCTTTAAAAGTGATGTAAGCGTGCTGGCCGGGTTTGTCGATGACATACTCGGCAGCAGTGCTGTTCGTTACAATACCTAAAGTTAAAGCAGCAGCAAAAATAGGTTTAATCAAGTTCATGTTTCATCCTTATGAGTTTTTTCTTTGTTTGTTTTAAAAGTGGGCAATATTCGTCTTAAGGTTTGGTCCTTATCGATAAAATGATGCTTCATCGCAGCAAACGCGTGAATTGTGGCTATTGCCAATACGATGTACGAAACAACCCAGTGAACTAGACCGGCTGTATCCTCTTGATTGTTCACATCAAGATCAATTGCATTAAGCGTGAACAGCTCAAAAACGTTGATACCTGCGCCAGCAGAGGTCGTGATGAGATAACCAGACAGAAGCACGACCAGTAAACCGATATTCATACCCCAGGCAGCAAGGCTCGCGCCAATCAATTCGTGCTTTTTGTGTGTGGGCATTGCATCGGGCTTGGATCTAAATACTTGCCATACAAAGCGAGCAAGAAAAACAGCGATCAGCAACACGCCCAGCGCTTTATGCCAGTACGGCAAACGGGTGTACAGCGGGCTGTAATAATCCAGCGTCACCATATAGGCACCCACAGCAAATAAACCGATGTAGGCCAATGCCACTATCCAGTGAAAAGAGATGGAAATACTATCAAATCGATCACGCTTGTTGCCCATGTTTTGGGTCGCCAGTGTTAGACATTTGTGCAGAGATAATCTTCTTTAAACATTATATGACAGATTAATGAGCTGGGTGCGAATTTTACCCACGAAGAATACTGTTCGTCAGATAATTCCTCGATTGACGAAACACTACGCGGATATCGTCACCTAATTTCAACCATTGCATATACTTCAAGCATGCTACGACGAGCCTTAGTGATATGAGGAATAAATGAACACGGATATTGAAATTAAATTGAATGAAGTTACGAGTCTGATCTCACTGCCTGAGGTCTATATTAAGGTTAATCGCCTGATGGAAAACCCTAATTCAGATATGTATAAGTTCGCTGAAGTGGTTATGGTTGATTCAGGCCTGTCGGCGCTGATACTGAAGATGGTCAACAGCGCCTACTTCGGGTTTCCGGAAACGATTCAGAATATCGCGCAATCAATCAGTCTTATAGGTCTCGATCGATTTCACCAAATCGTCTTGGGTGTGTCTGCGATGTCATGTCTGAAAGTCGACAACCAAGATTTTTCACTAGAGCAATTTTGGCGCTCCAGTCTCAGTACTGGAGTGATGGCGCAATTGCTGGCAACAAGAATGGATGCAGCCGAAAACGATGAGATGTTTATCGCTGGCTTGTTGCACGAAATAGGCCGCCTGATTCTCTACGCTCATTTTCCAGAACTTGCAGTAGAGACCGCAACTTTAGCAAAAGAACGCAACGTGCCTATCCAAGAAGCAGAACTTGAGCTAATGGGTTGCCACTATGGCGAAATTGGCGCAACACTAATGGCTAAATGGAAATTACCCGAAGAGCTGCAAACGTTAACTCACAACCAACCTTTTCCTCTCGAGGCAGGTGAAGACCAACAGAATGCCACGCTGATGCATGTTGCCCATATCTACGGTCAGAATATTGCAGGGAATAAAATAGACGTAGTCGAGTCGCTGGTGTCAGACGACATGCTTTCCATACTTGGGATATTGCGGGAAGAGTTATGCCTGGATATGGAAGACGCTGAATCGATGAGTCGTGAAATGGCCAAGGTGATTCTTCACTGACGCCTAGGGCCACAATTGAGGTTCTAAGCCCAATATCAATACGCGCGCAATGGGTTTACTATCGGACATAACGCTATGTGACTGTCCGAGGCCCCGCCATGAATCTGCAACAAAAACACCATATTCAGCTTGAGAGCGAAGCGCTATCTATCGCCTACGCTCGGCACGCGGATTTTTCTGAATACGACGAGTTTGCTTAGTTGTTTACTGAGAACGGAATTCTCGATCTCGGCAAGCCACTTGAAGGCAAAGCTGCCATTCGTGCAGCGATGCAACAACGATCCCCGAAGCTTTGGTCTAGACATGTGATGACTAATATTGCGATCAATGTCATTGATGAAAACACAGCGACCGGGATTTCTTATCTCACCCTTTATCGTCATGTCGGTGAGGAAAGTCTTGGCAAGAAGCCAATCGACTTTGATGCACTGGCTGGTGTGGGGCACTACATAGATGAGTTCACGCTGATACCTGAAGGTTGGCGAATTAGTCAGCGTGAAATTGAATTTGCGTTTATGAATCTATCGAAATTCCCAGTTCCCAAGTGAGCAAAAAACTCAGGGAATGGTGGCAACGGCAAGTACACCTTAATGGTGTAACTAGGCTCCGTTTTTTTGTGGCCCTAGTATTGGTTGGTGTTTCCTCGCTAATAATTCGATTGCTGATGCAATACGATTTCCACACATCTGCTTTGTTATATGTCGGTCTACCATATCTAATTTCGTTGGTAATTGTCGCAAGCCACCCAATGTCTGACAAAGATGTCTGGGGGCATCGATACAGAGACCACAATGTCATCGCTATGGTTGTTTTCCTCGCTAGTTCGATCGTGCTCTTTGAAGGTTTCGTTTGTATTTTGTTTTTTATGCCCATCTACTTTTTTTTAGTTTGGATCGTATTCCTGATTCACAGACGGTCCAGAAATGGAGGGGATGGAAATGATGGAAAAGGTAATATTTATTCCTCATTGATACCGATATTAATACTACTCAGTGCATTCGAAGGCGTATCTGAAAATCTTTCCTTTGACCGAGATTCGTCGGTCGTTGTGTCGAAAATAACCAGCAGGTCTGCAGCAGAAATAATGGATAACCTAGCCCAACCAATTGATCTAGAAAAGGATCGGCATTGGGTGCTGTCGATATTCCCGATGCCATATGAAATTGAAGCAGGTTCGCTAAATGCAGGCGACATTCATGTCGTTAAAACCCGATATCATCGTTGGTTTGTCACGAACACTCATGAAGGTGAGCTACAGCTGAAAATAGTTGAGGCCACGGAAAAAAAAGTTCGCACCCAGTTTCTCGATGATACAACTTTTTTCTCCGCTTACCTCACCCCATTAGGCACAGAAATCACGTTAGATGAAATTGGCGAAAACCAAACCAACATCACCCTGAGAATCGACTATCGACGTAAGCTCGACCCTGCTTGGTATTTCCATCCACTCCAACAATTTGCAGTGAGCAAGATGGCCGATTTTCTGATTGATGAGGTCATGGTTCGTGAGTGAACGAGGCACCAGTTACCAGCGTTCTCGTTATAAGAACCCGCGTATTGACGGTCATCAAACGGTTGCTAACGCGCTAGAGGGTGAGGTGTACCTGGATGTGACGAAGCTTGTTTGGGTTGGTACCATGTTCGTGCTGGGTACAGTGGGCAGCTTCGTGACGATAACCTGGAGTGCGGTGCTACTTTTTATCGTCACAACAATCGTGACCTTGTGCCTCGGGCATTCATTGGGCATGCACCGACGTTTCATCCATCGCAGTTACGAATGCCCACTTTGGCTGGAGCATCTGTTTGTTCATTTGGGTGTTTTAGTGGGCCTCGCTGGACCCTTTGGCATGCTGCATACTCACGACACTCGTGACTGGGCGCAAAGGCAGCACGCGTGTCATGATTACTTCTCGCACAGACAAGTTTGGTATCGAGATCTTGGCTGGCAGATATTTTGCTCCATTAAACTTATCAACGCCCCGCAATTGCATATTGAACCTGAAATTAAAAAAGACAGATTTTACCGTTGGATGGAGAACACTTGGATGCTGCAACAGCTACCATGGGCGATTCTTTTCTATTGGCTTGGCGGCTGGGCCTGGGTTTTTTGGGGAATCTGCTCACGCGTCAGCATCTCAATATTGGGTCATTGGTTGATCGGCTACTTTGCACATAATCATGGCGCGCGTGACTGGCATTTAGAAGGCGCAATGGTGCAGGGTTACAACGTCCCATGGTGCGGCCTGTTAACGATGGGGGAAAGCTGGCACAACAATCACCACGCTTACCCAGGTTCCGCAAAGCTTGGCTTAAAAGCAGGTCAATACGATCCTGGGTGGTGGGTGTTGATAATGTTGAAACGACTGGGGTTGGTTAGCAGTCTAATCACAAATGAGTCTTTGCAAGACCGCAAAGAGTTACAGTCAATTTAATCAACGTGCAAATCTGTTTTACGCTATACCCAGTTCTACCCAATGCCTGCTGAAGTTGTGTACTATCTGCTGACTGATATCAATATGTAGACGCGTAGAGGGAATAGCAATGGGCAGTTTGTTTGAAGGGCACTGGCAGGATCAAGAGGTTCGAAGAACCAATGCCAAGGGTGAATTCATCAGAAACGAGTCGCCCTACCGCGACTTCATCACTGTTGACCATGGTCATGACCAGAACAATGTACAGTTCCCAGTAGAAGAAGATCGCTATCACCTATTCATCAACGCAGGTTGCCCTTGGGCTTATAGAACGATGCTCTATCGCTCTATCAAGAATCTTGAACCCTATATCACGATGTCTTATACCCAACCGGCGATGGGCGCTGAAGGCTGGACCTTTGGCAATGCGGGTGAGTCATTACTTGGCGCCAAACACATACATGATGTATACACCGTCGCCGATGATAAGTTTACCGGGCGTTGCACGGTCCCCGTACTTTGGGACAAAAAAGCAGGTACCATTGTTAACAATGAATCTGCCGACATCATTAGAATGTTTGATTCAGTCTTTGATGAATTGGAGGGCGTTTCAAAGACTCGCTATTACCCGCTAGCGCAAGCGGTGGAAATCGATCAGCTTAATGAGCTGATTTATACGTCTATTAATAACGGCGTGTATCGTTGCGGCTTCTCTCAATCGCAAGAAGCGTACGAGCAGGCCTACGATTTGTTGTTCGAGACACTGGATGACTTGGATGCAATACTCGCGACTCAACGATACCTTTGTGGTGCAAACATTACGGAAGCCGATTGGCGGTTGTTTGCGACGTTGATTCGATTTGATGTCGCCTATTACAGCCAGTTTAAGTGTAACAAGCGTCAAATTAGCGACTACGCGAACCTATGGCCCTATACCCGCGATTTGGCTCAACAGCCAGGCGTGGCAAAGACAGTTGATATCGATGCTATCAAAGGTATTTATTTTGGCAGTCGGCCGCCGCATATTATTCCCAAGGGCCCCGAGATTGACTTTGAAGCGCCCCATGGTAGAGCTTAACCCCTTCATTTATTTAGAAACTGAAAAAAGAAGTCTGAAAATGGCCGTAGATCAATCCTTTGAAAAACAGGAAGCCTGGATCAATCAGGTCGTCGAAGCAGCACTTGAACCCGAACTGCCAATTTGTGATGCCCATCATCACTTCTGACACGGCACCGGGCATATAGGGTGGCCGTACCTACTTGAAGATTTGCAACGGGATATCGGCTCTGGCCACAATATTGAACAGACGATTTTTCTAGAGTGCTATGCTGAATACAAGAAAGATGGCCCGAAACACATGCGCAGTGTTGGCGAAGGCGAATTTGTTTCTGCATTAGCAGAAGAAAGCTCAAACGCACCCGGGGCGACATTCGCTGCCATCGTGGGTAACGCAGACGTTGTCCTTGGCGATGGTGTTGAAGAAGTCTTGATGGCGCTGGATGCGGCCGTGCGTGGTCGTTTTCGTATTATCCGATACAGTACAGCACAAGATGTACATCCCCCGCTTAAGCAACCGCCATCCGCGCCAATGGACGACGCAAACTACCTACAAGGGGTGCGTAGAGTGGTTGCGCTGGGTTATTCATATGATGCGATGATCTATCATCCGCAATTACCTGGTTTGGTTGAGGTTGCTCGGGCCTGCCCGGATGCACCGATAGTGATTAATCACCATTGCGGTATTCTTGGCACTGGACCCTACAAAGATCAATGGTAACAAATACTAGCGGTAACACTCACCCAGATGGCAAAGCTTGCTGCTTGCCCAAGCCCCTATTTGAAACTCGGCGGCATTGGCATGCCAATGATGGGATTGCGTTGGGATAAACAAGCTGTACCACCCACATCAATTGAGCTCGCCGAACCTTGGCGTGAACCCATTCAATCGATGATTGATATGTTGGGTGCCGGCCGTTGTATGTTTGAGTCGAACTATCCCGTGGATAAAAGAGGCGCTGGTTACGCCGTACTGTGGAATGCCTACAAGTGGATAGCTGCCGACTATTGCGCAGCAGACAAAACCAATCAATGTCATCCCACATAGTTTCAAGCAACAGACGAATATACAGTAACCACATTAAGCCTCTGCTACACGTCTGATGACCGATGATGTGGTGCGACAGATGATTGAGCAAATCGGTCGCAGCCAACACCCGAGTTTTTGTCGAAGCGATTAGCGGGTGTGGCTGGCGTCGGTTTACAAGTGCTTCAAAAACTTCTGAGTCGGCTGATGGTTTGCAGCCTGCCTTGCATTTTAATTCTACCATGTAGATTTTTTGATTTATAAATTTGTAGAATAGTGTTTCTTCTCACTATCTTCATTTGCAACGTGTCCCAGGATTTCATGAATGTGTCAACACCGCTTAGTAACTCTTGCGGGGTCTTGGATAGGCTTCTTTGACTGAGGAGTAAGGAGTTGTTCGGCCAACGATAGTTTCAATGAGCTGGAGTTCCTCATCAGTATGATTTTTGAACGGCGCGTCTTGAATAATACCGCCATTGGCGTCATCCGCGTAAACGTATTTAGGCTGATCGTGATGACTGGCCACAATATCCTCGTTAATTTTTGGATTATTGCTTGAGCTGATGTTCACGTCACCATAACAGGTACAAATATAACTTCGTTTGATCTCGGGTTCTGCCTCTACGTATAGGCCGGTTCCACGAATTCCGATAACAGCACTTGGCGTGTTTACTCTATAAGGACTTGATCCTCTTGGCCGCTTGGCAAACACAGATAAAACTTTCCCCTGGCTCAGGTTCATCGCTCTCTCTACTTTTGCTTTCCCCTCAAGCATCATTTCAGAGTTGGCTCGTAGATAATGCGCGTCTTTTCCAACTGCAAATATGATTCTACTGCGAGCCGCGGTGGAAATCGTAGATGTCGCCGATATTTGGACGTCTTTCATATTACTTTTTGTCACCAGGTGACCGTCAACTTTAACCTCACCGCTAAAGGAAAATATAGACCGACCAGGGGCGAGTTCGCGAGGAGCAGCCGCCATAACTTCAACAAGCGGGGCTAGCAAGCCAGAAGTGGGCACAGCAGCCCAAAGTCCTGTCTTAAAAACATAGGCAATAAAGTCTCTTCGGTTTTTCCCTGGTTTAGCCGTCAATCACTTCTCCTGGAGAACACATAAAATCTGTGGCTGATTATTGCAGAGGAGATGCGTGTACACTAATTTCATCTTCAATATCTGAATAAAAATTAGCGAGCTGGCAAACATAGGATCGTATATGGGCAAAATTAGTTCTACGAAACTACCTATTATTAGGATAGTGATGAGTGACGCGGCAAAATATTGACAAAATCAGTATGCTAGCCGACTTTAGGCACTCTTAAAGTTGAGCAAGATAATATGAAACAACCCAGGCAGGCATTGCGGACGGTTTTCGGCTTCCTCCTGTTGGCTGGAGTGACGGTAATTAAGCCCTTTCAGGCGAGTGCTGAGTTGGAAGTGGAGTGGTTACACGACGTTGATATCACCGCGGCAATTAACAATAATGTCGGCCAGACGCTCCGTGAAGAAGACAAAGTAGAGTCGGCTAGTCTCGGTGTAAATTACAGTTTGTTATCGAATATTGAAATGGGTAATCGACAGGCTGTGACACTTAAGCTTTTTTTGGAGTCTGAGAGACTCGAGCAATTGGAAGACTTGAGCTCAGAGACTGTGGGATTGCAGTTTGTCTATCGATGGCAACGTACACTTGGCTATCTCGCGCCGTATTATCAACTTAACACCTCCATTCAGCTTGACAAATATGGCGTCGAGCAGCGTGACAGTACAGTTTCTCGTACTCAATTTTTTGTGACCAAACGTCTTGCGGATAATTTAAGTGTGGTTGCCGGCGCAGAGCATTTCCAGAGGGATTCAGATGGGTCTGTGTTTGATATGAAACATGATCGACTGTTCCTCAGCCTGGATTTTGTTGTGACCCCATTTACTACTTTTTATGGCTCGTATGGATTCCGGAAAGGGGATATCAGCTCAACTGCCAGAATAGCAGAATGTAATGGCACCCCGGTGCTTAGCATATTTCGTTTTATAACTTATGCAGAGGAGAGGGAGCGTGATATGGCATTTGAGGCTGATCAATGTGGTAGTTGGTCAACTTACAGACTTGATGCTGAAACACATTCTGTTGCTCTTGGCATTAACATGGGTTTTGGTAAGAGTTCGGCATTAGATTTTTCGGTGGGCTACGCTGACGCCGGTGCACAAGGCGACATTAGCTATCAAAGTACAATTTTCAGAATAAGTTATCTGGTAAGGCTCTAATGAATAGAATTCTAGCTAAAGCGCTCATTTTTGTTCCATTTCTGCTGGTGATCTGCAGCACCGGGGGGGGGGAGACCAGACACTATTGTAAGTACCGCCGTGCCAGTAATTGACGAGACGGTCGTGCCCAACCATTTCCTGACGTATGTTAATCGGCAAGCAGCATTGGCTGCAGGGACTTATGAAATCTCTGTTGCGACTGCTGCAGGCGAGAGCGGCAGTTACCAACTTGACATAACACGTGACAATGGCGTCGTTGAAACGGTTTCGGGTGAGTGGAGTAATTCCGGT
>JBLHWY010000107.1:0-22280 GCA_047629195.1 Candidatus Azotimanducaceae bacterium | reverse complement strand
GAAACCAAATTGAGCACAGCAGAGCAATGTACTATCGTCGCGATTCCCAGCACCCACAACCCAATCGGCTACACTCGCCAAGAAGTCATTGACAACCATAACCATGATCACCCGTCATATAGAAAATTAGGAGCTTCTCTCGCAACAAACAAAGACAGTGAATAGAAACAGCAGAAAGGCCAGAACATCAGGGTTTTTAGAATCCTGATGCACCTTCTCACCACCTAATCCACTTGCTCAAAGGGCAACATTAAAACCGGCAAACAGATATCGACCAATAACACTGACGGGATAACCCACCTCACCAACATCAGGCGTTTCGTTGGTGACGTTGTTCATGCCCACATATACCGTCACTGCATCGTTGAAGGTATAGCTTCCATATAGATCGTGGGTGAGGCCACTATCAAACTTCAGATATTCCGCAGCGACAATATTGGGGTTGTTTCGCATTGTTGCTTCATCGAACCGGTAAGTCTCCCCGAAATAATGTGCTTGCCAACGCAACAGAATATTTTCCTTTTGCCACGCCGCATCAAGATTCGCTTGCCATTCAGGTTTTTGCTTTTGACCGCTCATGGGTACAGGTGCCGCGCCGGGTAATGATGTTAGCTTGAGTTCCTGCAAATGATTACCGAATACACGGAAGTTAAACGTGCCCCAGTCCCCTTTACCCCAACGATTGGTATCCAATTGATAGACCACGGTAAAGTCGACACCTTTGGTTGTCAGGGTTTCCACGTTGTTAGGTTGTTGGGTGAAGGTTGAAATTGTGCCGTCTGCGGCCCGCGGAGCCAGGTCACAAAACGCATTAGGTGATGTTTGTAAATCAACGCACAGGTTGGCGAGGTCCTGAGGCGATGAATAGTTAATCGCATCGGCCAGTTCAATGTCATACCAATCGAGACTAATTGTCAGGTTTTCAATAAACGATGGCGTCAGGATGACACCCCAGGTGAACGTGTCTGCTACCTCCTGCGTAAGATCGGAGTTACCACCAATGATGCCCGAGAGTGACGCACCGCTGAGTGGAGAGAAGGTGGTGGGGTCCACACCCAACGCATTCAACAAAGCGGCACAATTATCGGTCCTAGTCTGGTCGCCATTACCGAGGTTAGTCACGCCACAAGGATCGTCGATAAATTCAAATGTCTGGCCAGCCGGAGAAAATAATTCACCAAGACTGGGTGCACGTGTTGCCTCAGCAATGGTGGCTCTAAAGCTGAGACTTTCAATGGGCTGCCAAACGAGACCGGTTTTCCAGGTGGTTGCACTACCCGATGTTGAATAATCCGAGTAACGAATAGCAGCGTCAAAAGCCAGGTATTTCGCAAATTTGGCATCGACTAATATTGGCACATCGATTTCTGCAAATACCTCGGCGACATTCACCGAGCCTTGGTCGGGGTCACCCTTGTTGCCGAATGTGAGGCCTAATCTATCTTCTTCTGCAGTCTTATTGTTCACTTCGTCTTTGCGCCATTCAACGCCAGCAACCAATCCGATCGCGCCGGCAGGCATTTCAAACCAGCCGCTGGTATCACCTTTGACATAGGCTTGCACAACGTGCTGTTGCATATTGGCTTCGGCAACAGTGTCTAACATAATCCAGTCAATTGACGCCTGGGAAGGTGAGCCTTCACCAAAGACATTGATCGGTACACAATCCCCCTGTCCCGGCATATAGGACCCAGCCCAGGTGCCTGGTAATGGGTCATAGTTGTTCCATTCCTGAAATTGAAGATTGAATGGCTCTGCTGTGGTGTCCAATTCAGACGCGCATACGATGTCGCCACTTACGGGGTCTACCACGGAATCCAACGCAGCGGCAAAGCGATCGTTAAAACGCTGGTTAAGAATCCGGGTCTCAACATCACTTTCACCAAATGTATAGGAGACTTCGAATTCAAAACCTTTGCCGATGTCGCCTCGGGCACCGAACACGGTTCTAAAGGTGTCTCGCTTCGTTTCATCTGTACGCACACCCATATCCCAGTTGTCTCGACTGACTAGCACTGGTGAGCCAGCGGCGGCCAACTCGATGTGTGCAGGAGTAAAAGCGCCACCAGGAAAAATGGCCAGAACAAAATCGAAGATTGGTTCGAATGCCGCATCACTACTGTTTTTGCTATAGGCAAACTCGGAGAAAATATTCAAGCCCTCGGAAAGATCAAAGTCGACTAGCAGATTGATTGCTTGTCGTTCCTGCTTGGGCAACAAGTCAGATAGAAACTCTACGATCGGCGCGCCATCACCTCCTTGTTGGTGGATAGGGTCAATGAACCGCCCGGCATCCCAAACAGAACCATCTCCATTAAATTCCGGGATCGCATCCAGGTTGATATCAACCGCGCCTGCACGGGAGTCTTCGCTAAATCTGAGATCGCCGATTGGAATCTGATCTGGTTTGTCAGCATCGCCATTTGGATTGTCAGGGTTTTGCGCAAAAGTGGCGTAATTCACGCCGGACGTAAAAGCACGCTGCTGATGATTCAGGCCATTATCCTTAGCATAGCTGACGCCAAGAGATATATGACCTCTGTCACCGGCAAACCCTTGCCCATAGGTCATGTTCAAGGAATTGGACTCTGCATCACCTTGACTGGATGCAGCGGACTGCCCGGATATATCCAGTCCCTCATAATCGTCTTTCATCACGATGTTGACGACGCCCGATACGCCATCTGCACCATAGAGTGCAGAGGCGCCGCCGGTCATCACCTCGACACGTTCAATCAGGTTCATGGGCAGGGTGTCAATATCTACCACAGCCGCGCCTGGAAAAGGCGAGGCGACATAGCGTCGACCATTCACCAACACGAGCGTTCTGGTAAAGCCCAGATGTCGAAGATTAAGTGCGCTAAGTCCATTAGTACCGGCAAATTCACCGCCGACAGTGTCCGAGGTATCAGTGCTACCCGACAGAGCGGGAATCTGTTTCAGGTACAGGGAAAGATCTCGAATCCCCGATGCTCGAATGATATCTCCGGTTAGGGAAAGCACCGGGTTTGAATACTCATTATCCGGGCGTTCTATACGTGATGCTACGACGGTGACTTCTTCCATCTCCGTGCGATCAGTTTCTGCGATTGCGCCGAAACTGATCGCTGTGGATATGGCTATTGTTAGTGCTTTTACAGGGTGAAACATTTTGTTTCTCCTTTCTCTCTTTTCTGAAGAATCAGAGTCGCAGCGATACTTTAAAGTATCGCTGCGAAGTTAGTTACGCGAAAAGTGTGTTTCATCTCAGACTCATGCGTCCCGAGCACCTGAGTCGATGCTGTCTCGAATCAACTCGCAACCGCCCCAATCACGTCCATATTCGATGAGTCCCTTAATATGCTCCATTCGCATTTTTCGCCTTTCTAGCTTGACTTCAATGAGGTCGAGGCTGCCGACAACTTTATTGAGTGGTCTAAATGTGAGGAACTTTAGATACCCATGAATTTGTAGCTCATAGGTGGCATCTTCGCTTTTATTTATTAGTTTGTCTTTGAGAACCTTGAACACCGAAAGAAGTTCATCCGTACGCCAGATGTACTGCCACAGAGCGAACTGTAGTGGTTTCGCGTTACCAACGAGCGTACAGATTAAATCATTTTTCTCTTTTTTAGTTAGACCTATTTTCATCATGCTGGACTTTTGGATTGGTGCGTAACTAACTGGTGAGACAAGAGCCAATGCATCAAAAGCCCCAAGAGACTGGAGTTCATCCATGCTCCTTTTTGTGTTAATGATCGAAACCGTCAGCTCTTCAAAAAAGGGGGCAGTTATTGCGCGTATCACGGCTATAACTGGCTGTGGCGCATTTTCGATAAGTGTTTGTAACGGTGATGCTTGAATTGCGCTGCTTTCATCTCTCACGATTGAGTTGATTCCCTCGAGGGCTTCAAGAAACTCTGCACGAAAGGGCTCGACGTTTTCTGCCCTCATTGCCTGACGTTCAGCTTTTTGTTCTCTCATATTATCAATCATGGCTCGTATTTCCTCATCTGGAAGACTATCTAATAATTCTGCCGGATCGAGGCCAAGCTCCTCAAACTTTTCCCGCATTCCGAAAAGCGGATCAAGCGCCCCCCTAATATCAATCGTTTCTCTGATATTCGCATTGGCGGTCAGTGCAACTTCCTGTACCCTTTTTTTGATAATGCTAGTCTCTTTCTTTATAGCTACAACTTTGTCTTTCACGGTGTCGATGACCGCTGCCTGAGTTGGAATGCAGAAGCCTGAAGTTGCGATTAGAGCACTTAACATTATGGTAGGTATGGTCTTATTCATGGTTTTCTCCATTGGTGATTCACCGGATCGGTACGGGGTTTTGTATTTCGTTGATCAATATTTTTCATTGTGATTTCCTTATTCTGAAAAGATGCATGGACTCGCTTAACCCATCGCTGAATTAATAAAAGCTGCCGCCAGTTTCACGCTGAGCAAAACAATTGCGGCGCTGATTTCACCCCGCTCGATTCGTCCTGACAGGTCACTGAGCATCCAGTCGCAGACCTTGAAGGCGAACAATTGGATGGCGACGGTAAAAGACCCCCAGAACAAAATGTCGGCGATCTCTGAGGTCTGAGACAGGCAAAAAGCGAGTGGGATGGCGAGACCGACAATGATGCTGAACAGCGAAATGGCGGAGGCGATATTGCCTTCCTTCACCAGTTTCATGTCGTCGTAAGGGGTGAGTTTGATGTACAGGAATACCCCGCCGACCAGTAGCGCGACGATAATCGACGCGTGTCCGAACATCTGGGGTAGTCCTGAAATCAGGGTGTCGATAAATTCCTGCATAGAGCCTCCTGTTGATTGAGTGTTCGTGGTTGCTGCCACGGAACCCATCTTCAGGAAACTGCCTGTTTACGTCCTCGTAATTACTTCCGAATAACCTCCGAAAAACCTCCCATTAAATTACTGCCTAAGAAACAATAAGTTACCGAAGAATAATTTTGAAGAAAATGTTGTTTTTGATTTGCAATGCACCGTTTGACTGAAAAATGCTCGTAGAATGATGGTTAGAACAAGGAAAAGGTGTGTCAGCGAATGCTGAATCAGCGGGTTAGGGGGTAGGTATGACGGAAGATTCTGGCTCTGTGCTATAAACTTTTTACAGCACTTCCATCATGATCTTGCAGGTAACGGGGTGTATGTATTTCCTTGGTCTCAAGCAAGTCGAGCATTTCCAGATATCTTGGATCGTTCAGAACCTTATCCGACCAGAAAGCTATTCTCATCACTCCGATAATAGAGGAGTCGTGCTCTTGAATACCATCGTGGATGAGCTCAAAAACAGTATCGATATCCCCTAAACTCTCATAGCCGAGGGCAAAGGATACGCGATTAGCTGTGCCCACAGTGGCAGTATTGAGTATCTCTCTCGCACGTTCAGGTTGCCCCATACGGACAAAAATATGAGCGAATTGTTCCGTGTGTTCTCCTGCCGTTTCATACCAGGCTTCGTCGAAAAATGGTTTCGCATCTTCCGGTCGATTCAACCTTAGCAAGGCATCAACCTTGGTAAGTAATGGAATGGCTCTTTGGGGGCCCAGGTGGATCAGGTCGAGGGCTTTATCGCTAATTTTCAGGGCCTCTTGATATTGGCCTGTGTACATTAACACCATGGCATAAAATGGTAAAAAATCTGCCTCGGTGAAATCCGGGTGGAGTGACGCGTCTGCTCTGATCAGTTCGAGCCCTTCTTTCAATCTGCCTTCTCTTCCTGCGATTTCTGCTAGAAAGGTTCGCCAAAACTGGTCTGTTGGTGCGCTTTCTATTTCCTTCTTTATGAGCTTTTCGGCGCTGGCATAGTCCAGATCTAATTGAATGTAGATCTGCACCAACATAAATGAAATATCAGATGAGTCTGCTCCCAGGGCTTGCAGGCGCTGGATCGCCGCATGGGCCCGCTCTGAGGATTCTGCGAGGGATAAATTTGGGTCAAGCCGCTTCATGTAATACCAAGCCAGTTCAGAATGGACCCGTATAAAGTCAGGCTCGACCTCGGCTGCTTTTTCCATCAATTGCATCGCAATGGCTAAATCACCGTCTTCACCCAACGCTATCGCATTTTCGTAGTCAATTGCCTGTAAATAAAGGCTGACCGCTTCAGGCTTGATGCCTTTTAGCTCGTCGAATTGCTCAGGGAACTGCTGCCTCAGGTCGAACCAGATTTTATCGTGAGATTTTTGTGAAATATTTCTACTGATTTGTCGCTGGGCACTGAAACTATCCTTGAATTGATATTGATAGGTTTTTGATAAAACATGAAATCCGTCATTTGCACGAATTAGCTGTGTAGTGATTCGCAGTAGACCGTCCTGTTCCTGCACGCTGCCCTCAAGCACATAATCTACATTCAGATTTTTCGCGATCTCGTCAAGCTCTATACCTTCGTCAGCGAGCTGGAATGTAGTGGTACGGGAAGCAACTTTTACATGCCCAATGTTGGCGAGCTCATCCAAAATACTGTCTGACAAACCCTTGGCAAAAAATCCAACACTTTCGCGTTCGCTTAAATTGGTGAAGGGTAATACAGCGATGGATTCCGCCGGTTCGCCGTTTTCTGTGAGTCCCGCGTTGTTCGATGAATCACCTGTAAAGAACTGGAAAGAGACTGCACCGATGATGCTCAGGACCAATGTAATCACGGCCGCAGTGATCAGACCTGTGGGTTTTTGTTTGGTTAGCGCCGGTAGTGAACGCTTCACCTTGTCATTGTTGGCAAAGTTTAATGTCTGTAGTAATTGGGTTCTAAAACCCTGCTCCTTCAGTCTGAGTGCTTGCACGCGACTCAAGCCAACCTTTAAATCTGAGGTCAGTTCGGTATTATCCAGGTAGATCGGAATGATTGTGATGCCTTCATCCAGCGCCAAGCTGACTTCTCGATTGCAATGCTCCGACGCAAGCGAGCGAGCTGAAACAAAAAAGAGAACGGTGTTTGCACCTAGCAGCGAGTCCCCGATTGCAGCTAGCCAATTGGAGCCAGGTGATATGCCCTTGTCATACCAGACTTTTATGCCCTGACTTTCGAGCCACTTAATCTCTTTAGTGACAATATTGTTGTCTTTGTGAGAGTAGGAAATGAAAACGTAGGGTGACGCCGAAGTGGATTCGGATTTAGCAGGAGGTTCAGTGGTTTCGCTGGTGACATGGTGTGCCTTGTTATCTGTTGGAAGTGGCGCAGTAATCACTTTGATAGGCGCAACGGCTTGATAACCACGCTTGCTCACGGTTTTTATGTATTTTGCTTCTTTCGCCGAATCACCCAGCGCCGTTCGAATTTGACTGATATGACGGTGAATGGTGCTTTCTTCTACAACTCTGTCTGTCCAGAAAGTTTCCAGCAGTTCGTTTGCTGGCACAACGCGATCGCTGTTTTTGATCAAGTGCATCAATACATCCATCACGCGAGGTGACAGCTGACTGGTTACATCATCATGTGTAATCGTATTGAAGTCTGGCTGAATATCGAAATCGCCGAACTGATGTGTAGTGTTAGGGGGTGGCAAGTTTGTACCTGGGCGCGAGAGCTTGTTTGTTCAATTTTGAAATGTACTAATTGCTTCAAAAACAGGATGTTAACGCAAATTTGTATCGCTGTCCTGAATTATGCTGTGTGAGTCATTTGATGTAACTCAGCCGCTGGATCAAGTCACAACAGGTCGAATCGCAGACTATAAAGCCTTCACACTGCGACCGTCATGGTCTCGCAGATACTGGGGAGTATGTTTTTCTTTCGATTCAAGCAAGTCTAGCATTTCAAGAAACCTTGGATCTTGCAGTACTTGATCTGACCAAAAGTTTAATCTCATCACAAAGAGAATCGAGGGGTCGTGATCTTGGATGCCGTCATGGATGAGTTCAAAAACAGTATCGATCTCACCCAGGCTTTCATAACCCAACGCGAAAAAACGGCGATTATCGTAATTTACAACAGCAGATTCGAGTGCTTTTCTTGCGCGTTCGGGCTGCCCGATGCGAGTGAATATCTGGGCAAACCTTTCAGGGAATTTTCCTTCGGCGGCATACCACGCTTCTTCCACCAGAGGCTTTGCTTCTTCCAAGCGATCCAGGCTGAGTAGAGTATCAACCTTTGTTAGAAGCACCTTTGCTCTTGGCGGTCCTTGTTGAATAAGATCCAGTGCGCTATCGCTGTATTTGAGCGCTTCGCTATAATTTTCGGTGAGCATAAAGAATTCAGCAACAAACGGGAAAACATCTGCCTCTTGCGAATCTGGCAGAAGTGTTATGTCTGATCTGCCAAGTTCAAGTGCTTCTTTTATTCTGCCTTCCCTCACTGCAATCGTTGCCAACATCGATCGGAAATAAAATTCCGCAGGCGCGCTCTCAATTACCTGTTTTAGCAACTTTTCCGCAGTTGCATAGTCCAGTTCCAACTGAATAGAGAGCAATGTCAAATAGAAAGGAATCTCAGAGGAATCCGGGTTCAGTGCCTGAATTCTATTGATCGCTACCTTGGCGTATTCTACAGATTCTGCTAGCGACAGTTTGGTATTGAACCGCTGAATGTAATTCATCGCAAGCTCAGCGTGAGCCAATTGGAAGGTTGGGTCTATTTCGACCGCCTTCTCCATCAGTTGCATCATGACTGTTAGATCGCCACCTTCGCCGAGTACGTAAAGAACATAACGCTCCGTTGATTCCAAGTACAGACTGACTGCCTCCGGCTTGATACCTCTAAATTCTTCATAGCTTTCCGGATATAGCCGTTTCAGGTCCAGTGCAATTTTGTCGTGAGACATATGGGAGATGTTTCTGCTGATCTGTCGTTGTGCGGTGAAGCTGTCTTTAAACTGATGCTGATAGGTTTTAGACAAAACATGAAACCCATCGCTGGCGCGAATCAACTGCGTAGTAATGCGAAGCTGACCATCCTGTTCCTGGACACTGCCCTCCAATATATAGCCGACATTTAGCCGTTTTGCGATATCTGTTAGCTCCACTTCTTCCTTTGCAAGCTGGAATGTCGAGGTGCGAGAAGCAACTCTCACGTGCCCTAATTGGGCGAGTTCATCCAGAATACTGTCGGATAAGCCTTTTGCAAAGAACCCGACACTTTCACGCTCACTTAAATTTGTGAAAGGCAATACCGCGATTGACTCAACAGGTTCGCCGTTTGCGTCTAACTCGAGGGTATTCTCTGGCTGTCCTGTCATCAGTAAAAACGAAAGAAAGCCTGTTATGGTTACAACCAAGGCGAAAGCAACAGCAATCGTCATGCGGGAGGATTTAGTTTTGGTTGGCGTAACGGCCGATATCTGCACCTTGTCAGTATTGGCAAAGCTAAGGGTCTGCAGCAACTGGGTTCTAAATCCCTGCTCTTTCAGTCTGAGTGCCTGTACACGACTTAAACCCACCTTCAGGTCTGAAGTCAGTTCGGTGTTATCTAAATAGATAGGGATAATGTTAATGCCTTCATCCAGCGCCAGGCTGACTTCCCGATTGCAGTGCTCAGATGCAAGGGATTGCGCTGAAACAAAAAACAAGACAGTGCTTGAACCTAGCAGAGAATCACCAATTGCCGTGAGCCAATTAGACCCAGGCGTTATCCCCTTGTCGTACCAGATTTTTATTCCCTGATTTTCAAGCCATTTGATCTCTTTGTAGACAACATTGCTATCTTTATGGGAGTAGGAGATGAATACATAAGGCGTCTCAGAACCTGAATCAGCCTGAGCAGATGATTGTGCTGGTTCGTCTGGGACCGGGTGTACTTTGGCCTCGGCTGGAACTGGCGCTGAAATCACTTTGATAGCGGCTACAGCCTGATATCCCCGTTTGCTCACGGTCTTTATGTAGCTTGCTTCCTTTGCCGAATCACCCAGCGCCGCGCGAATTTGACTGATATGGCGATGAATTGTGCTTTCTTCTACAACCCTGTCAGTCCAGAAGGTTTCCAGTAGTTCGTTCGCTGGCACAATGCGATCGCTGTTTTTGATCAAATGCATCAACACATCCATCACCCGGGGTGACAACTGACTGGTCAGACCATCACGGGTAATCGTATTGAAGTCCGGCTGAATTTCGAATTCGCCGAACTGGTGTGTTGTGTTGGGGGGTGGCAAATGTGTTCCTTGAGGCAATTTAAATCGATCGGGCATAAATTGTCTGAAAAAAAACATATTAACGGAATTTTATGTTGCTGTCTCAAGCTATGGATTCCACTCGTTAGTTCCCGTCCGTAAATACCGCTTCAAACGTAAATTCCCCAGACTTTTCAGATCTGTTGGTTTGAAAATCAATAGGTTGTCGGGAAGTAACCATGGAGATGTTCGGTTTTCGGATCAGATAGAGTTAAAGCGCTACTGCTAGTAAGAATACGGTGTAGGTTCGCAACAGCAATCAGTCCGAACAAGGTACGCCCCACCAGTAAGGTAGTAAGTGCAGGTTAGGACCGCTAGCAATCTAAAACCCAATCAGCCAACGAGAATAGAGCCGGTTCCCCCAGGTAGCTCGCGTTATCGAATAACCCATTGACTGCTTTCGTCGAGCGCTGCTTCTCGAAGTGGGCCCTAGTAAACCTTCAGGGAACACTGCCCGACAGCTCCCTCAGCCTCGGCGCGTTCTTCAAGCACTTCGCAGGAGTGCAAAATTTCGCCACGTAACGCTTGTATTGACCAGGGTAGAAAAATTCCAGATTCAATCAGCTGCGCTTGGAAAACATGCATAATCGCCTGATGCAATGTTGTGACAACATCCTTGCGTAGCGCGCTAACTACCGTTGTCTTGGCTATCGCACCAACTCGCCGGGGTACTGGATTAGGTGAGTGACGATGAATTTAGTGCAGGTGCCCGATCTTAGATTGACCGCGTGGGCACTCTTGCATTCAGTTTGTAGCCGCTTGATAAACCGATACGGGCGTCCTTTATCTGATACAGCACTGATGCCTCAGGTCGGTGGCGTTCATATTTTAACTGAGGCTTTGACCATTGACGGAACGCTTCATTTGACAACAAAACCGGGGGGTACACACTTGTGAGCGTGCGATAAGTACCCGATGGGCTGAGTGGGGTCTGTCGGAGATCAAGACGGTTCCGGCGATTCCGGGAAAGCCTTGAGCACCTCACGTAGTAAATCCCAGCGATTAAATCCCTGCCTGCCGTAGTCCAGACCTCGACGCACGATCACAAGATCGTGCTCTGGGTCGATGATGACGTATTGACCACGGTTTCCTGCAGTGCTGTAGGCATTCGCGGGTACTTCACCTTTGCGATCATCGGGTACCAGCCACCATTGCGCGCCGTAATCGTTGCCGCGAGACGCGCTGGCTGGTGCTGGCGCTCGGGAGAAGCTGATCCAGTCACTGGAAATCAAGCGCTCACCGTTCCACATGCCGTCATTAAGGTAGAGCAGGCCAAAGCGGCCAAGATCTCGAGCGTTGGTATACGCCTGGCTACTCAGTATGAAATCGCCAAAGCGGTCCGCCGATAGCAGTGTATTACGCATACCGATGAGGTCCAGCAGGCGCTTTCTAGGGAACTCCCGATACGCGCTATTGCTTGGGAGCGTGTTTTTAAATGCTTTGACCGCCAGTAAGGTGTCGTAATTCTCGTATTCCCAGTAGCTGCCCGGCTCGCGTATCAGTCCGCGGTTGCGAGCTCCGTCTACGGAACTCGCACCCGCCCAGTAGGCGAGTCCGGAGCCCGTGGCGTATTCCATTTTGAAGCTGTCCACGGGATACAGGCCACTTGTCATATTCAGCAGCTGCCGCAGGGTGATGGCCTTTCTGGGGTCTTCTCCGCCAGATACCGCTGGGAGCCAGTCGATGTCTACCGGGGCGTCTAACGACATTTTGCCGGCATCAACCTGCATGCCTATGAGTGTAGCCCCAATGCTCTTCGCCGTGGACCAGGTTCGAGTGCGAGTGCTTTGATCAATACCCTGCGCATAGCGTTCGTGAATGATTTTGCCCTCGTGGATGATCAGTAGACTTAGTGTGTCCTGTTCTTCCGTAGCGCGATCAAAAGCCCAGTTAGAGGCCTGCTCCAGCGCTTGGGCGTTAAGCGTAGCCGGAATCGGCATATCGGCGCTGGCATCGCCCTGGGGCCAGGGAAGCGTTCGCGGGTCAGACTTGGGGTAGGGCATGTCCAATTTGGGCAGCTTGTCGATATCCGACAAAGCCATGTTGGGCGCCATAACCACGCAGCCGATACCCTGGCGGAACGCCGAAATCACCGCGGGTCCGTTGGCATCGCCACCGACACTGATGGCCTGCTCGCGCGGATACACGGTGTAGGGACCACCCGTAGCATCGCCCAGAACGCGCTCTCCAAGATAGGCGAGCTCCTGCGCGAATATCTGATCGAGGCTTCGGCGCGATGTGTAAAGACCATTGCAGGTCAGCAGCGACTGCACGCCGTTGCGAATCAGCTGGCGATTTGCCGAAAAGTAATCGTAGCTTCCCTCTGCGGCAACCGATGTCACACTTAGTATGGCCAGTAGAAGTGATGGGAAGAGCTTTGACATGGGAATTCCACTGCTGTGCAAAATGGAGACTATATATAAGACACCTAGCCTAGGCGTATAAGTAGAATAAACCACCTTTTTCTCTAACCGTCAATATACCCGTCAATGTCCAAAAAAATATGTCGCCCTATTTCCCCAGAATTGGATAACGTTTCCAATTTAACGCCTATGTTTAATACAATCCTTGCACGTAATGAAATCTATGCAATAAACACTGTAATCTTAGATCTGAAGGACGTTACTTCGACGACAATGGCTAACACGGATACATCGCGAGTGACCCAATGGCAGCGCGAACTCTTCTCAATACTCCATCACCCAAAAAGAGATGCTGCTGCGTATATAGCGGCAACAAAATTGTTCCAAACCCTACCTGAAAACAGCGTAGTTAAAGATGCGTTCCTTAAAATGCATGTGAATCTTTCACAGGATCACAGCGTCAACCAAATTGGCAACAACAACTTTAGCGACGTGGCTGACTTGTTAGCGAACTTAGACATATCCGCCCTCACGCCTTTACTTGCCGAAGGATGGAGAGAAGGGAAACTTAACGGTGGCACAGAAGAATAAAGTGATGGGTCCGTAACCCATACTAACTCACACTCGGCAGAGTGATCGTGAACCGGGCGCCACCATTAATATTATCAGCGACGATGGTGCCGTTCATCTCGCGGACAATACCATAACCTACAGACAGCCCTAAACCCGTACCTTTGCCCATTTCCTTGGTTGTATAGAAAGGCTCGAAGATGCGAGGCAGAACCTCTTCGGGAATACCCCCGCCCGTATCCTCTGACGTAATGTTGACACCTTTACGACATTCAAATACCCGCAATGTAATCTTTTTTCCCTCTCTTCCTGCCATAGCATCTCTGGCGTTGGAGAGAAGGTTCAAGATGACTTGTTCCATTTGAATAGCATGGCCAAAAATAGAGGGGCAATCTCCTGCAAGTTCGGTCACAATCTCAATTCCATCCGATCGCAATTGCTCTCCCATTAGCTCAAGCGCATTCGTCACCGCGAATCGCGGATCAATTCGGGTTGGATGTTCCTTCGTCTCTCGCCCGAACATCCTCATGTGATCAATGATTGCTGCTGCACGTGCAGCCTGCCCCTCAATGCGCTCCAGTTTATCGTTCAGGTATTCAGAGTCAGCGGTGCCGTTAGATATCTTCCGACGGCTATTCCCCGCCGCCATGCGAATGACGTTCAGTGGTTGGTTCAATTCATGAGCGACTGATGTCGACATTTCGCCTAGTGTCGCTAATTTGGATGCATGGATAATTTGGGCAGTGGCTTCTTTGCGTTCTATCCCCTGTTCTATCCGTATTCTATTCAGCTCAGTAATATCCTGACCTACACCAATCACACCAACAATTTGACCGGAGGCATCACGCCTTGTCGTCGAATTAAAAAGAATATCAACTCGTCCGCCAGATTTACTGCTCAAGGAGAATTCAAAGTTCACTGTTTCTTCGCCATTAAGTGCTTTCGCTAAAACCTCTCCTACCGAATCCTTATAATCATCGGTAATAAAATCGGCCACGAGGTCTCGACCCATCACCTCTTTCCTACTAAAGCCGGTGATCTGTTCTGAACGTTGGTTCCACTCATTGGCCCTTCCTTGTACATTTATACCGAAGATCGGGGCGCTTGCAGTATCGACGAACTGCATCAGTTCATTCGAAAGAATTAACTCAGCTGCACGTTTTTCTTTTTCTTTTATCTCAAAGGCAATGTGTTCTTGGGAGTGTTGGATATAATCGCGCATCACCGAAAAGCTTGCCGCCAAAGAACCGAGTTCATCATTACTCTGTATCGGCAAGGGGGCCGAAAAGTCCCCTGCGGCTAACTGTCTAGCGGCATCCGACAAAACCCACGCAGGGCGACGAACTAGGACGTCTAAAAAATACATGACAATTAGGAAAATTATAAAAAATCCAGCGTACAAGGTATTAACTAATTCGAAAATTTGTGCTTTTACAGTCTCAACTTCTTTTTCAAAATCAATGACCAAGGTAAGCGTGGCAAGCTGTTCATAGCGATAATAGATGGGATGCTTTAGCACTAATTGTGACGCTTTTTGCTTTCCGATAAGATTACCAATCGGGTACAAGCGCTGACCATCAGCCGCCACTAATTCTAGCGACACCCAATTGTCGCGTTCGCCCTCAAGTACGTTTAGGTTTTCATAAACCAGCCCTAATTCATTTCTCAAAATTGATCCGATCAAAACTTCTGAAATAGAAGATAATTCCCGATCAGTGGCCTCAACCAAGGCATCAACTGCCATTTGTTCAGAGTTTGGTAACCAAAGTTGAAAGACATAGCCCCCCGTTAGCAAGGAACTCACTATAAACAATAAAATGATTTTTTTACGTAATGTCATAATCTATTAATCACTTTAAATACGCGCTATTCGTTGACAAAAAATTCGTCTAAACCCCACGATTGAAGCTCTAAATACTC
Organism: Candidatus Azotimanducaceae bacterium; assembly: GCA_047629195.1. Lineage (GTDB taxonomy): Bacteria > Pseudomonadota > Gammaproteobacteria > Pseudomonadales > Azotimanducaceae > UBA4582. The sequence goes on along the minus strand of JBLHWY010000107.1, from coordinate 7,327 downwards.
AAGCACGCCAGCTTCACCTACTTTTTTAAACGGTACTTTTGCCAACAAAGCAGCGCCTTGTTCGGTTTCTCCCATGGCAAGGAAAGCATTACGAACCAACTGGCGGTCTTTTTCATTCACATTCGGGTGAGCCACAACCGGGTGAGGCATCATTTCGCGGGTTTTATAGAGCACCCGCAAACCATCTTGAACGTCCTTACTTTGTAGCCTTAACGATCCCATCACACCACCGCCGGATACCGTTTTGTTAAGCAGCACATTTAGGTAGACGGACGAATGGGTTTGCACATAAATAGGTTTAACATGGACGCCTTCACGTTTTTCCAAATCCGCGCGCATTAGTAATGAAGCACCCAAAGCATTCGGCGAAGGAAAGGCCACGCTCTTTCCATTGAGTTCCTCGACATTTTTAATCTTACTATCTTTACGAACCACCAATATGCCAGAAAGCTTTCGACCATGATCACGAACCAAGGGCACATAGCCTTTATTAGAACTAGCCAATAGGGCATGGTAGGGATTCATATAAGCAAAATGATATTCACCCGCCAAAAAGGATCGTTCAAATTCGCCAATACGAGAAGAACCCACCATCTCAAATTTCAAGCCTGTGCGCGATGACAACTCGGCTAAAATTGGCATCCAAATATCGGCCAGTTTGCGCGGTTCAAATTGAGGAACCACACCAAATTTATACACTGTTTCCGCCCGAAGCGTATTCATCGCCTTAAATCCAAAGATAAACATAAGCCCTACTAATACTGTCATCAGGCCTAAAAACGGGTAATTCCCTTCACTTTTTTTAATCATTTCGATCGCGCCGAAAGGGTCAGTCGCCATGTTGACAGAAAACCTGCCCCCGAACCCTCCGTCAATTCTTCCATTGTTCTAGGTCTGTCATCGACAACGATAATCTTGATTAAAATAGTCTTTCTCCTTCCAATAACCATAACTAACTAGGTGATGAGGCCCGCCAAAGTATCATGGAGATATCGGCAGAGTGATCGTAAACTGGGCACCATCATCAATATTTTTAGCGACGATAGTTCCATTCATATCATGGATAATGCCGTAACTAACAGATAACCCCAAGCCCGTACCTTTACCCATTTCCTTTGTCGTATAAAATGGCTCAAAGATGTGAGGCAGAACATCTATTGGAATACCCTCGCCGGTATCCTCTGATGTAATGTGGACAACTTGATCGCCTTCAAATACCCGCAATGTAATTTTCTTTTCATCTCTTCCACTCATAGCATCTCTGGCGTTGGAGAGAAGGTTCAAGATCACTTGTTCCATTTGAATAGCATGGCCAAAAATAGAGGGGCAATCTCCTGCAAGTTCGGTCACAATCTCAATTCCATCCAATCGTAATTGCTCTCCCATCAGATCAAGGGCATCCGCCAACACTTTTCGAGGATCAATTAGTATTGAATCTTCAGTCGCCTCACGCCCGAACATCCGCATGTGATCGATGATCGCGGCTGCTCGTGCGGTCTGCCCCTCAATGCGTACCAGCTTATCATTCAGGTATTCGAGATCAGCGGTACCCTCAGAAACCTTTCGACGGCTATTCCCCGCCGCCATGCGAATAACGTTCAGTGGTTGATTCAATTCATGGGCGACTGATGTCGCCATTTCTCCTAAGAACGACAACTTGGACGCTTGGATGATTTGAGCAGTGGCTTCTTTGCGCTCTCTCTCCTGTTCGTCCCGTACTTTATTCAGCTCGCACTCAGCTTCACGACTGTCAGTAATATCACGAATAAATCCGATGGCCGTAACACCACCGCTGAACCCCACCACTTTTGCTACAGCTATCTCAACGGGAAATTCATGTCCATCGTGATGTAGCGCTTCTATTTCAAAGCGATTGCCCATGATCCTTCCTACACCCGTTTCAAGAAACCCTTTCCAACCTCGACTATGAGCTTCACGATAACGATGCGGTATGATCATCTCCTCTAGACCTTTGCCAAAGGCTTCCTGGTATGTGTAACCAAAGATCGCTTCAGCCGCCGCGTTAAACTCGACCACCTTGCCATGCAAGTCGAGACCGATAATGGCATCAAAGGCGCAATCCATCGCTGCCTTGAATCGGGCGCGACTGCCCCGTAGCTCTGTAATCACCAGACCTACGCCAACTACACCAACGATTTGACCCGCGGTATTAATCCTAGCCGTTGCATTTAGCAGGATATCGATGCGACTTCCGGATTGCGTGAACAACGGGAATTCAAAGTTCGCTGTTTCTTCGCCCCTATATGTATCCGCCAGAACTTCACCTACCGAGATCTTATAATCATCGATAATAAAGTCAGCCACAAGGTCCCGGCCAAGCACCGCTTCCTTTTTAAAGCCGGTGATTTTTTCTGCCTGCAGGTTCCATACATTAATCTTTCCGTCTGCATCTACACCGAAGATCGGGGCATTCACTGCTTCAATCAACGTCGACATTTCGGTCGCGATGTTAGATGTGAGACGAAATTCCGCTTTATCCCGCGCCAATACGAACGGATAAATGGCCCAGAAGTAGATTATAGGACTGGAGACAAACACCAGAGTAATTGTGTCGAGCATAATCATCAACAAGGGGTATTGTTCTAACCATAATTGTATGCTGGCTGGAGAAACCGAAAATGCCAGGATGATGGCTGTTTCGACAACAAATATAACGACGGATATCCGCCAGATTAATACAATATTTGACATCTTAAAATTTATCCGCGTCGTTAGTTGGCATTACAATGGCGCACATGCTGAGACTTCGAATAAGCCAATTCTCTATACACATGCATATTTTTACTCAATGAAGCAATGGCGATTTTTTTAAAATCACCTAATAGAATTTGGCGCTGAAGACTCACCAACTCACGCTCGGCAGAGTAATCGTGAACCGAGCACCATCATCAATATTTTTAGCGACGATAGCTCCATTCATATCATGGATAATGTCGTAACTAACAGATAACCCTAAGCTAGGACCTTTTCCCACTTCTTTTGTTGTGTAGAACGGCTCAAAGATTTGGGGCAGCACATCTCTGGGAATACCCCCTCCGGTATCTTCAAGTATAATGTGGGCATCTTCGTGGCCTCCAAACACCCGCACTGTAATCTTCTTTATATCTCGTCCATCCATGGCATCTCTGGCATTAGAAAGAAGATTCAAAATCACTTGCTCCATTTGAATGGCATAGCCCAAAATAAAGAGACCGCCTTCGGCAAGCTCGATCACCATCTCAATTCCATCCATTCGCAATTGCGCCCCCGTCAGATCAAGCGCATTCATCACCACAGTTCGCGAATCAATGGGTATTGGATCTTCCAGTGACACGCGCCCGAACATCCGCATGTGGTCGATGATTGCAGCTGCTCGTGCAACCTGCCCCTCAACGCGTATCAATTTACCATTTAGGTATTCGGGATCAGAAGTGCCTTTAGATATCCTCCGGCGGATGTTCCCCGCCGCCATGCGAATGACGTTCAGTGGTTGGTTTAATTCATGAGCGACTGATGTCGACATTTCGCCGAGCGTTGCTAGTTTGGACGATTGAATGATTTGAGCAGTGGCTTCTTTGCGTTCTCTCTCTTGTTGTCTTCGTACCAACTGAACTATACGATAGACAATCATTTGTAGAATAAGGATTGCAATAAAGGCGATGTATAAAATTAAATTGATTTGCTGCAATTGACTTGCAAATTGCTCTCGGTTAAAACCAACTTCAATGTAACCGTTTAGATTTCTGCTTCCAAAAGGGGCGCTCGCTACCAGAAACTTTATTGGGTCTACTCCGGCAGCTAATTCTGCATCGCCCTCGCTGGGGTATCCTGCCAGTAATTCAAAGGAATCGCCTTTATCCACGAAAATACCCGCAACTGAAATATGTGCACCACCTTGTAGGAGAGTATTTAACTCAGCCAAAGCCTCTAATCTTTCATGCTCCAGCGCGATCTCCACAGTCAGGGCAATAGTTCTGGCGATACTGAAGAGTTCATTTTCTTTGTTTTCTACCACTATTTTCGGCTGTCTATCCAGTACTACAACGAGCAGGACAATCCCAAACATTATGGCGGAAAGCTCAAAAGGGAATAACATATTTTTAGCCACTAAGTCCCTATTCATAGAGCCTTAATGAGCAACGGGGTAAGGGGATGCTGGAATCTAATGACTGCAGCAGAGCCGGGTGTATTAAAGACGAAATTGATTATTTCTTTTTCAGAATCAGCATGTCTTGGCGGGTTTCTCTTGCCGCTGAAGACTAATTTCAACCAGTTTCTCTGCATCAGAGAGCCAGTTTCACCAAATACTTCGCGATTTATTTTTTCATAGGTCTCGGCTTTCCTTCCCTGTAACACTAAGAAAATAGTGTCGCCGTTCGGCCATTTTTTCTGAGCACCCCTCATTATTGCCTTCACATCCAATTCATCTGGCGCGATGGTTTCATTGACATTTGCTATAAAAATTAAGTTAGCAGCTTCGGTGCTCCTTTGTTCTTCCGCCCAGGCTATACCTGACAACAAAACGATCACCCATATACTGTACTTTAGCATTGTCTTAAAACCCCATTGAAAGTTGAATTCTCAAGGCCGTTTGCCTCAATTTCGACTCATCACTATCAAAATCATAGGTTGATAAATCCACCTTCAAATCTATTCGGTTACTAACAACTGTTGTTATTCCTAAGCCATAACGTCGCTAGATACTTGGCAATAAATGGATTTCCTCCGAGTTAATCTTTTGAAAATCGGCAAAAACAAAAGGCATTATTCTAGGGGCCCATTTCCAGCCAGCGAAAACATACGATGGGTATTTAGCTCCCCCTATACCTATCGGCTATAGCGCTAGTTTCACTGCACAGCTTAAACGCGAAATATGTAATGAATATGTGGGGTACGTGCAAGTTTGTGCAAACTAGAAGATCTTTACTATTCGAGATCTGATTAAGTGAAAGGCCAAAGCTCAAACACTTGTTCGACAATGTTTGTCTTAGAAGAAGATAGTCATATCTTTGCCAGGATACTGACAATTTACGCAGGGAATTTACTCTGACCCGAATAAGGCGCCATCTCTGTAATAGAATATCGGGCTAATTATTGGATCGTTTTATTGGCAAAAACAGTGCTTAAGTCACTATGGGTTCAGCGTCCCCATCAATGCCCTCCATTAAGATCATCCAATAGCGAAAAACTACCAAACTTCTCCATCAACTTCACATAATGAGGGATACATTCGTTCACAAGCTCAATGGTTGCTTCATTAACCGGGAGAATATTGCACAACCAGGCCATAGAACCCCAGAATGATCAAAGTTTTTTTGAAGTCAGCTTCGCCCTTCTCAATCAATGGAATGTACGCTGTTCCCCAACCTTTTATGTCACCAATACCGGTTTCTGTAATTGTCTCGGACGCCCAATAAGCTGCATTTGGGCTAAGAAACAAACCGGTACGCCTTTACGTCTTCGATGATCAACACAAACTCATCTAATTCTGGTTCGAAGATACTAATATAGTGCTTTGGAGAACGGCCTATGCCCGTGTTCGCAAGTTTGGCCTTGAACTCTGCTTATGGTTTCTGCTTTATTTAGGGAAAGTTGAAGCGTGGTAAGGAATAACCTTTCCCTCTCAATCTACCAACTTCAAATAAATTTTATCAAACTTATCGGCCGTTTTTCGCAGAATATTAAGGAGCTCCGGATCGAAGTGCGAAGGATCAGTTCTTCCATCGCCTTCGAGGATGATCGACAAGGTTTTTTCCTGATCAAACTCTGGCTTGTAGGGACGTTTTGACCTCAGTGCATCGTACACGTCAACTAAAGCTGTGATCCGACCCTCAATGGGGATTTGTGTCCCTTTAAGGCCGCGAGGATAACCACCGCCATCCCAACGTTCATGGTGATTTCTGGCGATGTTGGCCGCCACCTGCATGACAGGATGTTTCGAACGGGACAGTATCTCGTACCCATTCTCTGCATGTTGTTTCATGATGACAACTTCGTCCGCATCCAGTTTTCCGGGTTTCAGTAAAACCCTATCCGGGGTGCCAATCTTGCCTGCATCATGCAGAGGGGCCGCAAGCAACATTAAGTTTTGGCGCTCTTTGGACCAGCCAAGCTCCTTGGCAATTAATTGAGCATATTCACCGATCCGGCGGATATGATTACCCGTTTCTGGGTCCTTGTATTCAGATGCTACCGCAAGGCACTCCAGCGCCTCTCGATAAGCATTTTCAAGATCACGCAGCAGTTTTCGAATTTCCAGCGTTTTCACCTGAACTTCTGCTTTTAGACCGGCTTCGTAATGATGACCAACGCGTTTCAAAAGAACTAACTCTTCGGCTCTACGAACAAGATGAATCAAATGGTCAAGATCAATGGGCTTTTCAAGGAATCCCATGACACCCATTCTAAGGGCGCTGATGGCTTCCTTTGAACCACCGTGACCGGTCAAAATGATATATTCTAGGTCACGATCTTTACCGAATTCCGACTGGGCCGCACTGATCATTTCCAAACCCGATTTTCCGGGCATGAGGATATCACTTAAAACAACAGTGATTTCCAAATCCCGACGCAGAAGTTCGAGCCCTTCTTCACCACTTGACGCATCAACGCATTCAAAGCCTTGATCAGTCAGGCATTCGAGAAGCTCCTCTCGGATTTCTTCCTCATCTTCGACAACGAGAACTTTTGTATTCATAATTATTATTCCTTTGTATTCACACCGAAGAGACCTTTTCTATCAGGTCTTCAATATCCAGCGGCTTTCTCAAAAAAGGATATGACCTCATGTCTATGCCGCCCTCTTCAACATTGTGTTTGGCATGTCCTGACATCACGATAAACTTTAGGTTTTGCACCAACTTTGTTCCAACGATCTTGATTAAGTCAGCGCCTGTTTTCCCCGGCATTTCAAAATCTGTGAGAATAAGAATAATGTCGGGCGTGGTTTTAAGTATTTCAACGGCTGTTTCGACGCTGCTTGCGACGAAAGTTTCGTAACCTTCATCCCTTAAAGTTTATGACACTTCTTCAAGAATCATTTCTTCGTCATCAACAATAAGGATCTTGATTGACATCCTCCTTCGCCTTCCAGTAACCAAAACTAACTAACAACCGGCAGAGTGATTGTAAAACGAGCACCATCATCAATATTTTCAGCGACAATGGTACCACCCATATCACGAACAATACCGTAGCTGACAGACAAGCCTAAGCCCGTACCTTTACCCATTTCTTTTGTTGTGTAGAATGGCTCGAAGATACGGGACAGCGTATCTTCGGGAATACCTCCCCCGGCATCCTCACATGTTATTTGGACACCTTTACG
>JBLHWY010000106.1:0-22328 GCA_047629195.1 Candidatus Azotimanducaceae bacterium | reverse complement strand
GATTGTGCGATCTAAAGTGGCGGGGTCATATTGGACGATTTCCTCATAGATTTTGATATCGTCGCCGTGCCGGTCTTTCGCAAGCGCAGCGTCTTCGAAACCCGCGGCAGTTTCCAGCGCCGTGAAGCTCGCGCCTTGTTTTTGCCAACGCACAGAGCCTGTGTGTTTCGCATTGTAGTCCCAGTCTTTAAAAATGGCTTCATTAGTCAGAATCATACCGTTGTCCTCAGTGGTTATAACCAGTGAAATTTCTGTGTTTGCGTATGCCTGTAGGTTTTTTACTGGCAGCACTATTAAAATACGTTTGCAAGGGCTAAAGCTTTCAATATAGCTATGGCCTTATCACGCTCTGTTTGTGTCGCTGTTATGTCATCTTGTCGAAAAAGGCATCTTAGCAGTTTCAACACTCAGGCAACCTGTTGAAGGGCAGATCCATCATAATGATCTTTGCTGCAATATATGCGCTGTACATCATTTATTCGCGAACCTTAATGACATGAATAAGTTAAGCTACAAACTTCTTTATTAACACGAATGGTTGTCACAGCGTGCCCTCGGAACAAGCGACTCGCGTCTCTCAATTATTAGCCTCCGCCATTGAATCTCATCGTCGTGGTGACCTTAAGACGGCCATGTCTGGCTATCAAAAGATACTTGTGATCACACCCCGTAATTCGGTGGCAACCCAGTTATTGGGTACTGGTTATATGCAACTTAACAATTTTGAGGAATCTCGTGTTTTTTTGAATAGCGCTATCAAACTTAATCCTGATTATGGTGAGGCCTATCACAATCTTGCTCGGCTTGATGAGGTCGAGCATGACTTGGAAGCGTCAGAGAAAAACTACAGACGCGCTATAGCGCTTATGCCCACGAACACGGACTCAATATTTAGTCTGGCGAATGTGCTAAACGCAAAGGGCGATTTGCTTGAAAGCGAAAAGTGGTATCGCCGAACTATTGAATTGAACCCTAACTATGCTGCCGCTCACCGACAATTGGCGAGGCTGCTTGATCACGACTCTTTAGACAGCGATATACGGGCAATGGAAGAACTGTTTGAACACGGAAGCACATCAACGTCATCCAAGATGCACCTGGCTTTCGGCCTCGGCAAGTGTTTTGAAGACATGCAGCAATACGAGCGTGCCATGATGTTCTTCGATGTGGCGAACCGCCTCATGCGAGATCAATTAAGATTCGATATTAATAACTGGGATAAGGAAATAGATAAAAATATCGAGACGTTTACGCCTGATCTCTTTGCTCGTTTTGCGGAAAGTGGTGACGTAAATGCGCGGCCGCTATTCATTTTGGGGATGCCGCGCTCAGGTACATCATTGATCGAGCAGATCCTTGCCAGTCATTCTGCAGTTTTCGGTGGAGGGGAATTACAGAATCTGAATATCGCAGTGATGGCGAATATGGACGTTAGTGCTTATCACAGAAATGTTTTTCAACTTGATCCCCTCCAGCTTCAGAAGATGGCCGAGCATTACCTAAATGCTATTTCCGCCCTTAGTGAAAACGCATCGATTATTTCGGATAAGAAACCAGACAATTTCAAATTGATTGGCATGATCAAATTGATGTTTCCTAATGCTAGGGTTATCCACTGTTGTCGTGATCCGTTAGATACTTGCCTTTCTCTTTTTAAAAACCACTTTTCTGATAGAGGACCTTTTTATAGCTATAGTCAGAGCGAGTTAGGCCAATATTATCTGGGATATCAACGTTTGATGACGCACTGGCATTCGGTATTGCCAGGGTTTATTCATGATGTCAGTTATGAACGGTTAGTCCACGATCCAGAATCGGGCATAAGGGAGTTGCTTCAGACTTGTGACTTGGCGTTTGAACCCGGGTGTCTCGAATTTCATCATTCGAAACGAGCGGTGCAAACAGCAAGTGCGGTTCAGGTTAGAAAACCAATCTATTCCAAATCCGTTTTGCTGTCACAACAATACGGCGCGGGTCTTGATGATCTAAAACAAGCACTTGGGCTTGGCGTTTGAAATCAACTGTACTAAAGCACTGGATACCATAAGGCTCATCGTTAGATTACGCTGATCAATATGCAAATAGTTCTCTGGATTCAATTAAGTTTTAATACTCGACGCTTTGTCACTACTTTGCGATAAAAATGGCAAGGCATTTGATGGCAACGGATCGATACATTTTAAGATATCATTGCTCTCAGTGTGAACGACCCCGTCGTGAATCGATACAGAGACAACCCCTTGTGGATTAATGCTGAAATACAAGCTGGTACCATGATGGCGCTCTCCAGAATGTGTTTCGTCGATAGTGATACGCCTACTACGTCTGCTAACGTGGGGAGTACGTCCTGCTCTGTCATGCGCTGGCCCATTGTCTGAGCAGCCGTCTTCTATATTGGCGCGCAGGAACTCGAGAGCGTGGTGTTCAGTGATGTGCGCCTGATTGTGCAGCTGCTTAGAGGAACTGGCTATATCGTAGCTATGCCAGCAAATGCAGCGGCCTATATTGCCAACAGCAGTGTGGTCGATATACTCTGTGCTGAGTTTCCGCGCTTGGATAAGTGGGTTGGCAAATAAATCAAGTCATTACGCCGTCCATGCTGGCGCTGGCCAAATTAGCGCTTCGCACTCGTCAGGCCGTAAGATAAAAGCAGTTTATTCACGTCTTTTTTTGGTGTTCTAGTCAGTTTCTTAATCAGATCAAACGATACATCAAATATCTCAAAGCGTTCAGCCATACTTTTCAGCATCGCCATCCACACCTTAGCTGTCATTTCAGAATCGTATAACGCGCGATGAAAATCACCGTCGCTCTCAATATTGCAGAAACGCACTAGTTCGCCCAGTTTGTGATTGAATGAGTTTTGAAAAATACGCCTAGAGAGTAAAAGTGAACACGAAAACTCCCCTGTATAGTCGCGACCAATACGGTTTAATTCTGCGTCTAAAAAGCGTTTATCAAACGATGCGTTATGGGCAATTAAATTATCATCTGCAATAAAACCAGAAAAACGATTCATTACCACTTCGCATGAATCCGCGTCTGCCAGCATGTCATTGCTGATGCCGGTATAGTCTTCAATAAAGCTACTCACCCGTTGGCCTGGATTCATTAGTGCTTGAAAGCGTTCAGTCACCTTTCCGTTGACTAAACGCACCGCGCCAATTTCAATTGCACGGTCTCCCATCTCTGGAGATAATCCTGTGGTCTCAAAATCAAGAATGACCAAGCTGTTTGCTCTTATGCCCAAGTGTTTGCCTGTCCTGTACGATTTGAAAATCTCACGAGTGTAAGTGGCATTATGTCTGAATTTATTGTCCAGCTCATTTATTTCGTCACCACCGTCATCAAACATTCTCGTTGAGGTGGTTTTTAGTAACTAACGGTTTTTTGAGATACCAAAGAAAACATACAGTATCCCCCACGACGTCGATGTAATCGCCGTTTTCGAGGTCACGCAAACCTAGTTTTCGTAGTTCACACCATTGTTGAGGAAAACATCGGATGCATTTAGCGTGCTGGTATTGCTATCACAAACAAAAATCGTATCAGTTCCGTAACGCATTGTTTTAATGAGCACTACTTTTGCGAAAATTCGACAAGCTTGAATTTATGTAAACTTGGTCGACAAGCTTATTAATGGGTTAGCGTAGTTCCAGACCTGTACTATGCGATTTGATGATTTTGCAGCTTGAAACATCTGGTGAGCATCTTACGTCCGTTTGATTTGAAAATGCGCATCATGGTTGAAGTGAATTAGGAAAAATTCATGCCAGTAACCAGGACTGGTTACTGGATTTGTGAACCACGACGCTAACGAGTTCTAATCGAAAACCTGTTGATCTTTAGACCAACAGACCTGAAAAGTCTCCGAAATTCACCCAGGAACGGGTGTTTACGGAAGGGAACTAACTGGGCAATTTGGTTTTGCGTAGATACGGCAGAACCGTCTTGAAATCACCAAATTTAGATTTAGCGTCTTCATCGCTGACTGTCGGTGGAATAATCACATCTTCACCCAATGTCCAGTTTGCAGGTGTTGCGATGCCGTATTTAGCCGAGGTTTGCAGTGCATCAAGGGCGCGCAAAATTTCCGCAAAGTTACGCCCAACCGACATAGGATAGGTCATTGATAGTTTTAGTTGCTTGTCGGGTCCAATAATAAATACTGATCTAACCGTGGCACTGTCAGCAGGTGTCCGACCGTCAGGCATATAGGCTTCAGCAGGTAACATATCAAAGGCTTTGGAAATCTTCAGCTCTTCGTCAGCAATGATTGGAAACCCTGCAGCGGCGCCCGATACTTGCTCGATGTCATGCTTCCATTTTTTGTGTTCTTCAACTCCGTCAACAGACACACCCATTACCTTGGTGTCTCGTTTTTTCCACTCATCTGCTAGCTGCGCTACAGCACCGAATTCAGTTGTACAAACCGGAGTGAAATCTTTTGGGTGGGAAAATAAAATCGTCCAGCTCGTACCGATCCAATCGTGGAATTGAATAGTGCCCTGATCCGTTTCAGCTGTGAAGTTAGGGACGGTGTCATTGATGCGTAAAGCCATTTTAATATGCTCCAGTTAATGGTGGACTATGAAGTCTTTGCCCTTTTTGCCCCTTTTGCAAGTGTCATTTCTCATCCAACAGGGAGGGGCATTTTCCAGACTCATGACCCAACCCTATTAAAGCGCGCTTAATCCTCCATCAATTACAAACTCTGACCCCGTGGAGTAACTGCTTTCATCGCTGGCAAGAAACAATGCCATGTTGGCAACTTCCCGAGCCTCGGCGAGGCGTCCAAGGGGTATCCGTTTTACTATTCTGTCCTGATTCTGAATATCATCAACCATCACGGTATCAATCAGGCCGGGATGGATTGAGTTAACCCGAATCCCTTTTCTTGCCAATTCTACGGCTGCTGTTTTGGTCATGCCGCGAACTGCCCATTTACTGGCACCATATGCAATCGAACCGGCTGCTGCGCGTAAGCCCGCGAGAGAAGAAATGTTGACCATGGAACCTCCACCGCTGGCGGCCATCGGATCAGCACATATTCTCATGCCGAGAAATACACCCAGTGCGTTGATGCTCATGATTTCGTTAAAGTCATCAGCCGTCGTTTCACGCATCCGTTTGATCCTAAAAATACCGGCATTATTAATCAACACGTCAAGGCCCTGGTTGATCTTTATGATCTCATCAATTAGACCCTGCCATCCGGCCTCGTCGGAAACATCAAGATGCCTGTATTCGGCACCAATTGACTGTGCCAAAGCCAATCCTTCCTCATCCAGTACATCTGCCATCCAGACCGTTGCACCTTCAGCTGCAAATAACTTTGCCTCTTCGGCGCCTTGGCCTCTGGCGGCCCCGGTAATAAGACATACTTTATTTTCTAAACGTCCCATAGCTACACCTCTTTTTGATTTTTGTCTGTCTCAACCATACCACAGCCCGAAAGGCTGGGTCACTGAGTGTCCTTACCGCAAGATAGCAAGCCTATGAGCATGTTATGCTTCTCTTTTTTGATGTTTAGGGGATACAAAAATGGCTGAGAATCGACAGGTACTTATTGACTCACTTCCCGACGGCAAGCTTAGCGAAAGTAACTATCGGCTGGCCTCTGCGGCGATACCGACTGTTGGTGATGGCGAGGTTTTGTGCCGGACAATGGTAGTGACGATCGGTGCTGGAACACGTGCGGGTCTTCAGGGTAGTGCCAGTTATGCCGGCGCGCCAAAAACTAATATCGTGATGAACGGCAATGGTGTTGCACGAATTGAAGCTTCAAATTCACCTGAGCTCAAAACAGGTGATCTGGTCACGTGCGCGACAGGCTGGCAAGACTATTCCGTGCATAGTGCTAGTCAGGTCAAAAAAATTGATGACGATATAGATCCTGCTCACTATCTGGGTGCACTGGGCACGAACGGATTAACTGCCTATTTTGGATTGCTTAAGGTTGGGCACCCCAAGGCGGGCGAAACGGTTCTTACTTCAGCTGCAGCTGGGTCTGTGGGTCATCTGGTTAGTCAGATGGCAAAAATTCAAGGTTGTAAAACGGTGGGTATCACCAGCACGCAAGAGAAATGCAATCTGCTAGTCGATAAATTGGGCTGCGACACCAGTGTCTCGTATCGCTCTGAAGATTTCAGGAGCGAATTGAAAGAGGCATGCCCTAATGGCGTCGATGTTTACTTCGACAATACTGGTGGCGATATCCTCGGAATGTCGCTGCGGCGGATGAATGAGCACAGCCGCATTGTTTGTTGCGGGGTCGTCTCTCAGTACGACACCAATAATCCTGCCGGTGGCCCAAGCGGCATTCCAGGGTTGTTGGTCAACAAGCGAATCACGATGCAGGGTTTTTTAGTGTTCGACTATACAAGTGAATACGAGCATGCCAGGTCGGACATAAAAGCATGGATTAACTCCGGCGAGCTTGTTCCGTACAACGATATTGTTGTGGGTTTGGAAGCTGCGCCAGGCGCTTTTGTTGATTTACTGGCAGGAGGCAATGTCGGGACTCGAATGATCAGAGTCTCTGAATAGAAGTCGGTGTAAAAGTGACATGTTCTAGGTTGGCCGGTCTTGGTAAGTTATGGGCTCAAGCTTTTTTATTAGACTTCCCGACAGGAAGATTTTAGTCTGAGAACTAAATGTTAGGAGTTACCCTATGAGTTTTTCTCCGTTTTCCGCTATTGCTGCCGTTCTTGTTTGTGTTTGTTTTTTGACGATGTCAGGATGCCAAGTTACCGCTGGACTGAGTTCGGATAAAGAAGATTCTGCCGCGCCGTGGAACTGGTCAGAAGAGTATGTTCGAAATGCAGTAAATCAGGTGCGTGCAGGCAAAGATTTAAATCCTGATCTTTGGCCCGGGGGGGCGCGGGTAGCCGTCTTGTTGTCCTATGATGTGGACAATGAAACCGTCATGGGTTTGCGTACCGGTCAGATAAGTATTGGGCCTTTATCACAAGGTCAATATGGTCATAGAGTCGCGCTGCCAAGAATCGTAAAGCTTATGGATGAGGAAGACATTCCTGCGACTTTTTTCTTTCCCGCATGGAGCCTGAAAATAGCGCCTGAGCAAGCAGAAATGATCAATGCCTCGGGGCAGCATGAAATTGGTGTCCATGGTTGGATTCACGAATTAAACACTGCCTTGGATGCTGAAACGGAAGAACGTTTGCTTCAACAAGCCACCGACGAAATTGAGCGGATCACCGGTAAAAGGCCCGTTGGCTATCGAGCGCCTTCGTGGAATCACAGTCCCAACACTTTAAGTATCGTTCGTAAAATGGGCTTCTTGTATGAGAGCTCCTTAATGCATGACGACCGTCCTTATGAGCTAGTTCAAGATGGGCAAGCGACGGGGTTGGTAGAGCTACCGGTACAATGGATACTGGATGATGCGCCTCTATTTAATCCGCTAGGTAATAGGTATATGAATCCTCGGGATGTAATGCAGGTGTGGATAGATGAGTTCGATAAAGCCTGGGAGGAGAGGACCATGTTCTTGCTGACTATGCACCCGCATGTGAGTGGACATCGATCTCGCATCGTGGCTTTAGAAGGGCTGATTGAGCATATAAAAGCCAAAGGTGGTGTTTGGTTTGGTACCCATGAGGATGCTGCGCGTTATGTGAAAGCGCAGGCGGATATGGACTAGACTGAGGTTAATACGTTGCCGCCGTCAATGAAAACCTGCCTGGTTCATGGTTTTGAGTTTGGATCTCACGCAGGCCAGTGTTTGTTAAATATTCTGCGGCAGCACCCATTCCGATGACCCCTTCAAGGTTGGGTGTGCTCGCTTCGAGGGACCGCGGAAGAGGTGGGCTTCGAAACCGTTCAGTGTCGCCTGATGGGCCCAACATCTTGTGTCCATAAAAGCAGGCGTAGTCGAGATCGAATACTTCAATGGGTTCATGGCCAACTGATATAGATAAATCGATTACGACCAGGCTATTGTGGTGATGTTCCGATTGGGTGAACGCGAATGAACCTGCCTGCTGATTCGCGTGCGCCTTCATAGCGTTCTGTTGTTTCTTCGCTTAGTGCATGAGCAGTGCGATGTACATTGGCAGTACATTGGCAGTACATTCTGTTTAAAAACGGGCTATAGCCTTTACCACCGGCTGTGGTTTAAGCGATGTTGCTGCCGAATCACTGGGCTATCGAGTAGTTGACACTTCAATAATGGGAAGTCTTCCCGAAAGGACTTTGTGCTAAACGTGGTGCATCCTTTCTAAGAGGCTTTGATGAGCTGGATGTAACCAATTTATATCTGTTCTAAAGCTCTGGCGCCACACTTCTGATCTTTCTTGTGGATAGCGTGATTTCAGGTTTTTCAATTAACGTGCGCAGGGATCTTTCCAGCAGTTCAGTTTTGATGGACGTAGCCATAGGGACATATGCGAGTAGAAATTTTTTATCGTCTAGTTGGACCAACTTGAAGTAACTCAGATCCGTGTCACTAATAATGTTTTCGATGATGACATCGGGTGGTGCAATCATACCGGATTCAGAAATGATTGTTTTGTCTTTGCGTCCGGCGATTTAAAACCTCAATGTGATAACGTCATCAGGATCTGGCAACTGTATTGCCCGTCCTACATCGTCAATCACATAACCGATTCGTCTCCCAGGAAGCGACTGGCTATCTTGGTTTGGTTTAACGTCGAGCGGACTGGCTGTTCCTGCCACGTTTGATAATAGCATCCAATAATGTAAATACCGGCGATACTGTATTAGTACCGTATAGGCCAAATGTTTTTAATAATTGTCCGGAGGTATCTTGAGCACTTTACCGCGAAATTCAGTGGTGTATTTGACGTAAAGGTCCGCAACTCCGTCCCAATCATGTTTATTGTCATCCTGAAATGTCATAACTCTGTCAGTGGTGCCTGACGTTGCAACTTGATATAATTTCACCCAGTTCATTGTTGAGTTAAACCACCCGATCAGGAAAGGCCGCTCGCTGTACGTCTTGTTTAAACGCCGGTAGGCTTGATAGATTGGAACGTGTATGCGGGCAGAATCTATAAGATCATTGAGTACAGTTAATTTCTCGGCATTCCTGCGACGATGTGTTGATCGCATTGATCGGCGAAACCGAACAAGATTTCTAAACGTGCCTACTAGCGTGCATTTTTTAACCTTAAGCAAGATTTACGAAACAATCATCATTCGACAATATTATTAATCAAGTATTTCACGCCGCCCGATGCGCTTTGTAATTATTATTCATCACAGAATTTCGACTATCAAATGATCCGTGTAATTAAATACAGCGTAAATTTTTAGAACCGCTTTAAAGCTAGACCGTTGCGGGCGGCCAGCCCTACATAGAGGCCCCATGTTCAACCGGACACTCAATCGAACATTCAATCGAGCCAAGATACTGTTGAGCAGCAAGGTGCTAATCCAGATTTTTATCTTTGCAAGCCTAGTAGGCTGCAATCAAGCAGAGGAGCCCCGGTCAAGGGTCAAAGCTCCGGTGCGGGTTGTTGTCGAGCCATTACAGTACAGTAACCAACAATTAATTGCCGAGGCGGTAGGTACAGCGCGTGCACTGCGTTCTGTCACTTTGTATCCGGTCGCTAGCGGAGAAGTTGTTGCCGTTGACTTCGAACCGGGCCAGTTCGTAGAGGCAGGTCATGTACTTGTTCAGTTGGATCAGCGTAAGGAAAAACTTGGTTTAGAGCTCGCGGAATTTCGCCTTAGTGAAGCTGACAGTCTTTATACCCGCTATAAAGTAAGTGCGGCGACGGGTGCAACGCCGCCTATGACGCTTGAAGCGGCGGCTACTGCGCTCGAAGCCGCGCGCATTGCGCTGGGTCAGGCGCAAATCGCGTTGCAAGACCGCCGCATTATTGCGCCTTTTTCGGGCCATGTTGGTATGACTGATCTTGATGCGGGTGGTAGGGTTCAGCCGGATACGGAGGTCACAACGCTTGATAGTAGAAGCTCATTATTGGTTTCGTTTGAACTTCCCGAAGTGTTGCTTGGGCAGATTAGCATGGGAGATATGATCAGCCTGCAGACCTGGGAACCCAATGCAGCAGAGTTCGGTGGTGAAATCATCGATATAGGTTCCAGAGTTGACCCAGAACTCAGAACCTTTATTACCAGGGCGAAGGTTGATAATCCTCAAGACGGATTCCGACCGGGCATGAGTTTTAGGGTTCGAATGGAACTTCAGGGCGAGCGGTATCCGATACTGCCGGAGATAGCACTGCAGTGGGGTGCAGACGGAGCCTTCGTTTGGATTGTTGAGGAAGGTATTGCCCGTCGAATTCCAGTTGATGTTATTCAGCGTAATAAAGGCAAAGTACTGGTTGATGGGGGCATAGACAAAGAAAGCATTATTATCGTGGAAGGCCTCCAACGCCTTCGGCCAGGTATAGTTGTTCAGCCAAATTCGACAATTGCCGGCGAGACTACCTTAAAGTCTCAACTTCCAATCAAGGAAAGCTGATGAGCAACCAGCAGAGAACTGAGGAGGTGAACGATCTCCCAAGCTTAAGCATTCGTCGGCCTGTGCTAGTGCTAGTGCTTAACCTGCTCATTGCCTTGGCCGGCGTCGCTGCGATTGTTGCGATTGAAGTTCGAGAACTCCCTGATGTTGACCGGCCGATCGTAACGGTTAGAGCCAATTATCCGGGCGCTTCACCAGAGACTATGGACGCAGAAGTCATCAGCCGCATCGAAGGGGCGGTAGCCCGAGT
Organism: Candidatus Azotimanducaceae bacterium; assembly: GCA_047629195.1. GTDB lineage: Bacteria > Pseudomonadota > Gammaproteobacteria > Pseudomonadales > Azotimanducaceae > UBA4582. Next base: position 11,604 of record JBLHWY010000106.1, on the reverse strand, counting down.
GTCTGGTGTTAAAACAATACAATCTTCATCTGAAGAAACTAACGGCAGAATCAGAATCGAATTTCGTCCCGGCACGGATCTAAACAGTGCTTCCGCCGACGTCAGGGAAGCTGTGAGCAGGATAGCTAGACAGCTGCCCGACAGACTTGAGCAGGTGACTGTTGTCAAGGCAGATGATGATTCGCGTGCAATCGTCAATCTGGCGGTGATGTCAGACACCTTGATGGATGATGATCTCTCTCACATTGTTGAAACTGATATTATTCCCCAATTGGTCTCTATTGATGGCGTCGCTGATGTACAAATTTCAGGTGCGCGTCAGCGCCTGTTACGAGTGGTGGTCGATCCACTTCGCCTGACCAGTTATGGGCTGTCGGTTTCCGACGTGGCGAATGTCCTGCAGCAAGCATCTTTTGACGTACCGGCGGGTAGCTTCCGTTCTCAGGACCAGGAATTACTGGTCCGTGCAGATGCCTCTGTTGTGACAGCGGAGCAAGTATCGGACCTGATCATTCGTGACACCCGCCGTATCGGCGATGTTGCCCAGGTCTATTTCGGACCTGAAGATGCCACTTCTTACACCAGGCTAGATGGTAGAAATGTGATTGGCCTTGGCATCGTGCGCCAGGCGCAGTCGAACACCATCAGAATCTCCAATGGGGTGCAGGAGGCGGTTGAGCTACTGAACAAGCGATTTGATAATCTCGAAATCGTGATAACTGACGATAACGCGACATTCATCCGCAGCAGTATGCGGGAGGTACTCACGACGCTTATGATTACGGTCATGATCGTCGTTGCAACTATCTGGTTATTTATCGGCTCTATCAAAGCAACCCTGATTCCAAGTTTGGCTATTCCGGTTGCTCTCATTGGTACCGTTGCTGGTATCTGGATGCTAGGCTTTTCTATCAACATTTTAACCCTGCTCGCCCTCGTACTTGCTACCGGCTTGGTTGTTGATGACGCTATCGTTGTGCTTGAAAACATTCAGCGTCAGCGCGCGCTAGGAGTTGGTGCGCGCGCCGCTGCCGTCATAGGCACCCGGCAGGTTTTCTTTGCGGTCATCACAACTAGTGTTGTGTTGGTTTCAGTTTTTGTACCTATTGCCTTTCTACCCAGTACTGCCGGTCGGCTGTTCAGAGAATTTGGTTTTGTGCTCGCATTGGCGGTTGCAATTTCAAGTTTTGTTGCGTTGTCTCTTGTGCCAGCGATGGCTGCTCGATTGCCAGTCGAAAGCAAGCCAAACCGTTTTCATCTCATGCTGCAACGACAGGGTTTAAAGCTGAGAGGAGTTTACGAGCGTCTGCTGCAGCGGGTTGTGCATCATCCTGTCTCGGTGCTGGCGCTTGCCGCGATTCTCGGGGTGGCTGCTTTCTCGCTGTATCAGGGACTCGACGAGGAGTTATTGCCTTCAGAAGACCGTGGCATGGTACGTGTCGTTGCCTCCGGCCCTGACGGTGTTGGCATTCCTTATATGGAGAAGCAGACGTATCTGATCGAAGACAAACTTATGTCCTTGCTTGAGCGCGGTGAGGCGAGCTCAATTTACAGTGTCATAGGCCGGTGGGATCCCAATCTCACTTTTGTCAGCGTTCCGTTGGCCGATTGGAGTGAGCGTGAACGTAGCCAGCAGGAAATTATCGCTGAGCTCAGAAAGTCGATGGGAGAGCTTACGGGTGTGCGTGCTTCTGTCTTCAGTGACAACAGTCTGAACCTGAGAAGAGGCGGCGGTGGTGGTATTCGGGTTGCCTTGGTCGGCAATAACTACAATGAGATCTTTCTGGCCGCGCAGGAATTCACCAAGGCAATCGATGCAACTGGCGGCACTCTGTCGGAACCGGATATATCTTATGAACCCACTCAGCCGCAGCTTTCGATTGAAATAGACAGACGGCGTGCCGCCGACTTAGGGGTTGATCTTGACGACCTAGCCAGTACGCTCCGTGCGATGATTGATGGTGATGAGATTATTGACCTGAACGTGGGGGATGAGGCTATCCCGGTTGTCCTGGAGTCGGCCTCGGGCGAAATTAATGATCCAACGGATCTGATTAACTTATATGTCACGGCAAAAAACAGTCGCCTATTGCCATTGTCTTCGATTGTCACTCTCAAGGAAGAAGGCGTCGCTACAGAACTTGATCGGCATGCTCAGCGCAGGGCAATCGAAGTCGAAGTCAAAGTACAAAGTGGTTATCCGCTGAAATCGGCCGTTGGTGAGCTAGAACGTATTGCAGCAGATGTGCTGCCTAATGGAATCGATATGATTCTTCTGGGCGAAGCGGCAACTCTGGATGAGAGTTCGCAAGAGATCGCCTTAACGTATCTTATTGCGGTGTTAGTTGTTTTTCTTGTGTTATGCGCACAGTTTGAAGGATTCACCAGTGCCATCGTTATTACTTTGATTATTCCGTTCGGTGTCGCGGCCGCTATCTTCGCCTTGTTCTTATCGGGTACGTCGGTCAACGTGTATTCTCAGATTGGCCTCGTCATGCTTATCGGTTTGATGGCTAAAAACGGCATTCTCCTGGTCGAGTTTGCAGATCAGTTGCGAGATCAGGGTTATGGCCTGATAGAGGCAATTATTGAAGGCTCAAAAGTTCGCTTTCGACCAGTTGTCATGACGCTGATGTCGACTGTGCTGGGCGGCTTGCCGCTTATTCTCAGCAGCGGTGCCGGTGCTGAAGCGAGAGCTTCCATCGGCTGGGTTATTTTTGGAGGGCTGGGTATCGCAGCAATTTTTACGCTCTTTTTGACGCCGGCACTTTATAGTCTGATTGCTCGTTTCTCGAACGCGAGAGCACACGAAGCGGAACGCATGCATAAAGAGTTGGCAGAGGCTCGGCTGCTGCAAAATTAAGCAACAGGATTGCTTCGCTGTGAGCATATCGTTGATGTTAGTTGAAGGTCAGGTTGAGGTGATGAAACCCCCTGAGTAAATGCGAGTGTACTCTTTCATCGACGCCTTGCGCTCGCTGAATATTTTTGAATTTTTGTAATAAGCATCGCATGGCTATCTTGGCTTCTAGCCTAGCAAGTGGGGCGCCGATGCAGAAGTGTATGCCAAAGCCAAAGGTATGATGGTGGTTTTTGGCCCGAGACAAGCTGAATTCGTTGGGGTCATCATAAGCGCGAACATCCCGGTTAGCTGAGCCCATAACAACTTGAACGATATCGCCAGGTTTAACCGCTACACCATGATACTTAGCCGGTTCAGTCACCATACGCATTAGAAATTGAACCGGGCCGTCAAATCTTAGCGATTCTTCTATGCCTCGATCGATTAAGTCAGGATCAGCCGCCAATTGTTCAAATAGCTCAGGGCGGTCGGCTAGAATGTTCAGGAAATTACCCAATAGGTTCGTTGTCGTTTCGTTACCTGCAATCAGCAATAAGATACAAAATCCAACGATATCCGCGTCAGCCAACCTCTCGCCCTCGATTTCTGCATTAGCCACGGCAGAAACAAGGTCGTTGCTGGGATTGGCCCGACGATCTGGGATCAGCTCCGCAAAGAACGCACCCATTTCCTTGATCTCTTGCTGCCGGGCTTCTATCGATACGCCGGCTAATGTTCCTGTCAGCGCATCAGACCAGCGTTTGAAGTCTTCGCCTCTGTTTTGAGGGATCCCCATCATTTGCGATATCACAGCGACTGGTAGTGGGGTTGTCAGTGCGCTTACGATATCTGTGGGGTGATCGGGTTTGATGGCATCCACTAAATCAGTTGCTATTTTTTCTACTTGCTCTTCAATTTCACGCAACATGCGCACAGTAAAAGCTTTGTTGACCAAGCCACGTAGTTGTGTGTGTCGCGGCGCGTCATCCGTGAGCAAAGGCAGTGGACTTGAACCACCGTTTTGTCCCATGGCCTTGGATGAATAATCTTTAGAGTTTTTCAGAATAGACCTAACGTCATCATGCCGAGTTAACACCCAAAACCCAGTCGTCTCGTCTTTCCAAATTGGCTTATTTTCTCGCCAATTTTCATAATATGGATAGGGATCTTCTATGAGTTCTGGTATCGAGAATTCCATGATGTGATCTTCCTCAAATATTCACTTGCGACAAATAGTATACCGTGGTCTACTTTTATTCAAATGCATATTCACCAACTTATAGGTGTTAAATTACCTTTACATCAAGGAGTGCAGTTGAGTTCTCTCGCACAGCGCGGTAAGTATCAATCGGATCGCTTACAGGAACGCCAAGCCCGAATATTAGCGGTTGCCCGCATGATCCTAGGCCGTTCAGGTTATGAAGGTCTCACGATGCGCGCATTAGCAGAAGAAGCAGGTGTTGCAAAAAAAACTTTATATAATCAATTTGCGGGTAAAGACGATCTGGTGCTCATGGCAACAAATGACGTGTTGCAAAAAATCACGGCTAAAGTCGCTTTGGTCGCGCCGGGTATCACCCGCATTCTCGCTAGAGAGCAAGCCATATTTGAACAAATCCAAGCGACACCGGCATACGCGCTTGCCATGATCCAAGCGTTACACGCAGCAAAACCTGAGCAGGCTTTAATTGATGTGCTTATAAGGCAGGGAGCTGAAACAATTCATCTTGAGCTTCAGTTTGCGCAGAGGCGTGCTGAAGTTAGGCCAGAGATAGACATGAGGCCTATCAGTTGGAATATAACAAGTCAGAGCTGGGGCGTTCTGACCTTGTGGGCAAAGCAGTGTTTTAGCCTCAAGCAACTTGAGCAACAACTGACCTTGGCCCAGCTAGGCATACTACAATCTATTGCCGTTAAAGATACGAAAACACAATTGGCAGCAAAGCTGAATACAGTACTGACAAGGAGTTACCAATGAATCAGCAGGAAATTTTAACGCTGCGAAAACTCATGGAATATGAAGCCAGCAGAACCGAGCCGCCTTCAGCTTTTCCTCACATGCCGGATTTGCCGGGTGGTCGGTATACTGATAAGCGTTTCTTTGAATTGGAAAAGCAACATTTGTGGCGAAAATCCTGGTTGCTCGCCTCTCATATCGATGAGATACCAGAACCGGGTTGTTTTATTCTCTGGGAGCAGGCGGGCCAACCCGTTGTCATCGTTCATTCTGAAACGGGTGCTATTAATGCCTTCTACAATACTTGTAGCCACAGGGGAGCGCCAGTAGTCACAGAATCTTCGGGCCGCAAAGTTCGTTTAACCTGTAAATACCACGGCTGGAGTTACGACCACGAAGGCGAACTCAGATCAATACGGGATCCGGAGGATTTTAAAGATTTGAATTTTTCGCATCGGTCGTTGAACAAAGTGAGATGTGAGCAGTTCGGTAATTTGATTTTCGTTAACTTTGACGATGATGCGCCTAGCCTGCATGATTATTTGGGGCCAATTGCTGATGAGTGGCGTGAGTTTCAGTTTGATAAATGCAGGCTTGCTGCCCGCCATACATTTGACCTCGATTGCAATTGGAAAATTGCGATGGAAGCGAATACAGAAGTTTATCATGTGAAAACTATTCATCCGTCAACGGTCGCACCCATATTAGATGACCGTCGCAACGTGAACACTTTTTATCCCAATGGTCACGGCAGAATGGTCGCGCCACGGCCTGGCAACTCAAAAGGCATAATGCAACAGCATAATACGGGTATTCCAGAGATTGAAACTGTCGGGGAAATCGCCCGAACCTGTACACAATCCTACGGCATTTTCCCAAATTGGGTTTCGCCCCTTAGTCCTTTTGCGATACCACCGCTTTTGTTCTGGCCCAATGGGATTAACAAAGCCAAGATCGAAACTTGGACCTTCGCACCCGACTGGGGTGATAAGCCCGCACCGGATATGTGGACTGAGAATAATGGTGAAAAGCTTGTTCAAGTGCTACTTGAAGATATCGAATTTGGCAATTGGATACAGAAGTCTGTGGAATCCTATGGTTTCAAAGGCGTTCCTCTCAGTTATCAAGAGGCGCGAATTTACTACTGGCATCAGTCTGCTGATCAAGTCATTGGTGTTGAAAATATACCGGCTGATTTACATGTACCCCCAGTCATCGGCCCTGACTGGGTTTACCCTAATGACCCCAGGCTTAGCTTGATCGAATATCATGACTAACGACAGAGAGCAGCTTATGTGGTTAACTTGAGTTCATTTTTATCTCTATAGGAGTTGTTTATGGTAAATCCACAGATACCCAATTTCGGAGAACTACTTGCGCCGTATCTAGGTAGCGTCTCTGCCGAAGCACTGCCATTTCTTCTTTCACAGTTGGAGCGAACAGCCGCGGCGAGGTATCGTGGTTGGGCAGAAGAAGTCACTGATCACAAGGAAAGCCTGTTGGCTTGTGCTGAGCGTGAGGATGAGATTGCAGATCGTGTCGAACGGCTGTTGCCTCCGTCGAGTGCCGACAGAGATCTGGTGCTGGGTGTCATGCCGCAGGCGAAGGAAACCTATTATTCGGTGTTTGAGGGGCTATCTGCGATAGATCAAATGAGTATACAGGCAAAGGCTGAAAGACAAGGTGCTGGGGCGTGGCAGGGATTGAAAGCCGCATATCCACAATTAGCCGATGACCTTGATGAGCTTTCCACTATTGAGTTGCAGAGTGCTGACTGTCTTGATCAAGTTCTTGTTGCATTGGCTAGCGATCAATGACGGCATTGAAAAATGGCTGAGTGAGTGCTTAATTGACTAAACCTGCACCACAGATTTGCCAAAGTTCTTCCCGGCGAACAGATCGGAAAAAGCGACGCCGCAGTTGCTAACACCCTCGTAGCGCTGTTCAAAACAAGTGAGATCGCCGTTTGATAGCCAGGCTTTCAATTGATTTCTGGCTTCAAAGTATCGGTCAACATTGTGATGGGTCATGAAACCCTGAAGCCTTGCGCTATTGGTCACTAGCTTGAATAGATTAGAAGGCCCAGCGTTCTTACTCGTGTAGTCGGCAACCGCACCGCAGAAAGGTATCCTTGCACCTTCATTGATGTGATTCAGTACGTGTTCTAATAGCGGTCCACCGACATTGTCGAAGTAAATATCGATACCATTAGGGCAATACTCCGCAAGCTTTGCTTCAATGTTATCCGTGGCATGATTGATCACCGCGTCATAACCCACTTCATCGATGAGTTTTTTGGCTTTCTCATCACTACTCGTGAAGCCGACAATGTTGGTTGCACCAAGAATTCTGGCGACCTGACCCGCGACATAACCAACAGCACCAGCGGCTGCAGATATCACGACCGTATCGCCGGGGCGTGGTTGTGCTATATCTATTAGTCCAAAGTATGCAGACATACCGGTATCACCGAGAATGCCAAGATGATAGCTGAGCGGTATATCGTCATCCGACTTGAGCGGTACAAGAAAATCGTTAGGACCAGCAATGGAATGGGACTGCCAGGCAAGTCTACCCATCAGAAGCTGATTCAGTGGAAGATCGAGATTGTTGGACGCAATAACCCGTGAGACTGTCAAACCCATGACGGGCTTGCCGAGTGCCATTGCTGGTAGCACCTCATCACCGGCATCTGCATCCATCCAATTTCGAAAACCTGCATCGAGAGAGATGAACAAATTTTCGACCAGCACTTCATCAGCACGAGGTTCGGGAATCTCACTTTGAACTATGTCGAAGTCCGCTGGTACAGGCTTCCCTTTCGGCCTTCGCTTTAAGGTGACGCTGGTATTCATAGTAGCTCTGCCAGTTTGCTTCTGTGCCAGCTAGCATCGCCATACAGGAACTGGCTATGCATTTGCCGTTTGTGATAGATCTGCACATCCGACTCCCAGGTGAATCCTATGCCGCCATGTAACTGGGTGGATCGATTACTACAGAATGAAGCGGTTTCCGATGCGCTGGCCTTAGCCATCAGGGCGCATCGTAAAGCGTCTTCAGGATCATGGTCAAAGGCAGAGGCTGAGTTATAAACAAGCGATCGTGTTTCATCTACGGATATCATCATGTTGACGATCGGGTGTTTTACCGCCTGAAAAAATCCAATCGGGCGGTCAAATTGTGACCTGACCTTCGCGTAATCCGCGGTTGCCTGCAGCTGCCATTCTGCTGCGCCGACAATGTCTGCAGCGAGTAAAGTGAGGATAGCTGGCAGCGCACTGGCAAGGACCTCTTCTCCTTTGCCCGGCTCAGTAATCAACTCAGCTTGGACATCGTTCATTACGATGCGGCCTTGGTCCCTGGTTAAATCAACTATCTTGTCTTGTTCTAGGTCGCAATTGGTGGCTTCCACCATATATAGCCCGACGCCCTGTTTGCTTCTGGCGGAGACGATAAACATATCTGCTTTCTGAATATCTTGGACATACCAGCTGGTACCGGACAGCCGAGTGCCGTTAGCTGTAACGTCGGTTGATCCTGGTTCAAGGGAGCCGTCTTCGCCGTGGATGGCCAGTGCCATGCTCGCACCTTCGGCAATTCGAGTGAGTAAGGTATTGGCTTCTGCTGCTCGAAGTACGAAGGTCGACTGGAGTGTGCCCGTTAATGGTGTTGGACAAGCAGCTCGACCAATCTCTTCTTGTATTGCAGTCGCTGGAACAAGGCCCATACCGATACCACCGACAGCTTCCGGCACTGCCAGCAGATGCCAACCCAAGGCTTGAATCTCACGCCAATTTTCTTGGTCAAACCAGACCGTGCGCGCTGAGCCATGGTAGGGGTCTTCAGTGCCAGCCAGGTGAGGTCGCATTTTTTCCAGGGGTCGCTTTTCTTCAAAGAACCTTTGCGCTGCATCTTTCAGCATGCCTGTTTCTTCATCAAAGCCAAAATCTCTTGGTTGAGTCATATGTTTTACCTATTTGGTTTTTGGAAGACCCAGCACGCGTTCTCCGAGGATATTGCGCTGGATTTCACTGCTGCCACCGGAGATCGTCCCAGTGTAAGTATTCATGTAGCCGAGTGCCCATTTACCATCGTCGATAGCATGTTCATCGCCGACGTAGAGGCTGGACTTCAATCCGAGCACGGACAGCGCTAACTCATTGAGTGCTTGGCCGATTTCGCTACCAACCACTTTTCCCTGCAATGGCAAACGCATGCTTCCGCCATTCAATGCTTTGACCCGCGTTCTTCGCGCATTCTGCATGGTAGCTTCTATACGTACATAGAGGTTGACGATTCGATCTCTTGCGACCGGGTCATCCCAGACGGGGACGCCATTTCGTTTTGTGGTTTTAGCGAGCTCGATCAATTGAAGTATTGCTGTCAAAGGTGAATCGCTGCTGGCGACAGCCCCCACGCCGGCGGCGGCACCTCGCTCACTTGTGAGCGTAGACATGGCAACCTTCCAACCGGCACCCACCTCGTCGACTCGGTGGCGATCTGGAATCACTACGTCTTCAAGAAAGACCTCATTAAAACCTGATTCACCCGTCATTTTATGAATGGGTCGAACTGTCACACCTGCATGCGCCATATCGGCCAGAAAATAGGTGATGCCGTTGTATTTGTCGTCCTTGTCATTTCTGGCAAGTAATAACATCCAGCTTGAGATTGCGCCTAGACTTGTCCATACCTTGTTGCCGTTGATGATCCAGCTGTCTCCATCTTTAACGGCTGAGGTTTGCAGAGACACTAGGTCAGAACCGGCGCCCGGTTCACTGAAACCCTGGCACCAGATCTCTTCTGCGGAGAAGATAGGTGGTAAGAAGCGTTTTTTCTGCTCTTCAGTACCATGCACCAACAACGTAGGTGCTGTCATGCCAAGTCCAATCCAGTTAATGAAGTACGGTACCCGCGCTTTTCGTACTTCGGCGCTGGCGATGGCCTGAAACTCGGTGTGTCCGTGTCCGCCATATTCCTTGGCAACGTCTGTTCCAATCAGTTGTGCTTCATAGCATTTGGCTTGCCAATCACATAGGTAAGCTCGGTGTTCATGATAGGTGACTTCGTATGCATTTTGCGGCAATGGCACGTTTGTTGGGGGTGGCCGATTCTCATTCAGCCATCTTTGGCAATATTCCCTGAACTCGTCCCTTTCAGTCTGTGTGGTTTGTTCCGACATATTCTCAACCAATAGTAGTTTCAACCTGTATGCTGCCATGAGTTTGCGTCTAAAACAATCAAGTGTGACTGTTTTAAAAATTCTGCTATGGTTGGTCACTTGATTAATTACTTGATAGTTCAACAGAGGTGCCAGAATGCCAGACTTCAAAACCATTCGATATGAGGGTGTAACCAACGGCGTAGCCCGTATTGTGCTTTCGCGTGAGAAAGCCAGAAATGCACAAGATAAGGCGATGACCTATGAGCTGAACGAGGCTTTTGATCTTGCTGCTCAGGATGATGAAGCCAATGTGATTGTATTGGCTGCAGATGGTCCTCATTTCTCTTCAGGTCATGATCTCAGGGATCGAAGCAAGATTACTGATTTCGAAACCGTCAGTAATTGGGGTGGTTTCTCGAAGCCAGGGTCGGAAGGTACCATGGCGGTTGAGCAGGAGGTCTATCTTGGCATGTGCTGGCGGTGGCGAAATTTGCCGAAACCTATCATTGCGGAGGTTCAGGGCAAAGTCATCGCCGGTGGTCTGATGCTCATCTGGGTCTGTGACATGATCATTGCCAGTGACGATGCAACCTTTGCTGATCCCGTTGTTGCATTCGGGGTAAACGGTGTTGAGTACTTCGCTCACCCTTGGGAAGTTGGCGTACGAAAAGCCAAGGAAATGTTATTTACCGGCGAACCCGTTACCGCAGAGGAAGCGAAATCTCTGGGTATGGTGAATCATGTTGTGCCGCGTGAAGGCCTGACAAAATTCACAACCGATATGGCTGAGCACATTGCAGAGCGACCAAGTATGGGGCTGAAACTGGCGAAACAGTCAGTCAACCAGATGCAGGATAGTCAGGGGTTGTGGCCTGCTCTTCAGGCCGCCATGACTCTGCAACAATTGGGACATGCCAACAACTACCAAGTTCATGGTATGGCGGTTGATCCAAAGGGTGCTGAAATCATCATGGCCCAGGCGAAGAAGAAGTAGTTAGTTCCCGTCCATAAATACCTGTTCCGGAGTTAATTTCCTGGACTTTTCAGATCTGTTGGGCAAGAAATCAATAGGTTGTCGGGAAGTAACTACGGAGATTTGAGTTTGCGGACTAGTTATTTTTGGATTGTAAAGTGCCTTTAGCCTTAACCAATGCTTAGATTCTAAGCATTGGTTTCCGGGCGCTTATTTCTAGGCAGTGGTTCCAAGCATCTTTTCGGAGTACGGCCGCTTAAGGTACATCCTTAAGGTACATCCTTAAGGTACATCCTTAAGGTACATCGCAAAAAACCTCATCACTGAAGAATCCATGAAACTGGTGCGGCACATGATGCTTCAGTTTGAGATTACACACCTGGTTGTTGAGATCATTTGCCTGATAAATCTGCAGCTCGCTCTTGTGTTCGAATGCGTTGTAGACAACCTCAAGCACGTAACCGTCTCCTTCGCCTGTTGCATCTGTCGCGGCTGCAAACATCGGCTCTGAGCCGTAGTAGCCGGGTGGTAGGGTGATGAGTTGTGCATCACCGTCGAAGCTGATTCGCTGAATGGCATTGAAAAAGCTGTGCGCGCCATTGTCGACGGAGCATGCCGTATAGTTCACCTCATTCCGTTGACCCAGCATCTTATTGTTAAAAGTGGGG
>JBLHWY010000105.1:0-22467 GCA_047629195.1 Candidatus Azotimanducaceae bacterium | reverse complement strand
GATGCGATGCGGTATGGCTTTGATATGGAAGATCTCTTTGAGCTGACTGGTATTGATCCTTGGTTCTTGGTTCAGATTAAGGACCTGATTTCTGAGGAGGCCGTTGTCAAAGGGCTAACACTGGATGTCTTTGATAAGACAACCATGTTTAATTTGAAGCAAAAAGGCTTCTCTGATTCGCGTCTGGCGGAGCTGCTCTCAGTTGATGAAGTGAAATTCCGCCAGCGACGAAAAGAACTCGGTGTAACGCCTGTTTATCGTCGAGTTGATACATGTGCGGCAGAGTTTCCCTCATCGACAGCCTATATGTATTCAACCTACGAACATGAGTGTGAATCAAGGCCGACGGACAGAGAAAAAATTATGGTGCTCGGCGGAGGACCCAACAGAATTGGTCAGGGAATTGAATTCGACTATTGTTGCGTTCATGCGGCGCTTGCGATGCGTGCAGATGGTTATGAAACCATTATGGTGAATTGTAATCCAGAGACGGTATCAACCGACTTTGATACTTCGGATCGACTCTATTTTGAGCCGCTTACGATGGAGGATGTGCTCTCAATTGTTGAGTTGGAAAAACCCAAGGGGGTGATTGTGCAGTTTGGTGGTCAGACACCACTTAAGCTTGCTGAAGGGCTTAAGCAAGCGGGCGTTCCTATTATTGGTACGTCGCCGGATGCGATAGACCGCGCCGAAGATCGAGAGAGATTCCAGCAAGTCATTGAGAAATTGGGTTTACTGCAGCCACCAAACAAAACGGTTAAGACCCTGGAAGAAGGCTTAGTCGCCGCAAATGAAATTGGATACCCATTAGTTGTTCGACCCTCCTATGTCTTGGGTGGTCGCGCGATGGAGATTGTTTACCGTGAGGAGGAGTTGAGAACCTACCTTAAAGAAGCGGTCCAACTTTCTGATCGGTCACCCGTGTTGCTAGACCGTTTCTTGGATCATGCGATTGAAGTTGACGTTGATGTTGTGAGCGACGGTGAACATGTGGTTATAGGTGCTGTCATGCAGCATGTTGAGCAAGCAGGTATTCACTCCGGTGATTCTGCCTGTTCATTGCCTCCCTACAGTCTTGATGATGAAGTTCTAGACAAGATACGTACCCAGGTGAAAGCCATGGCCGTAGAATTGCATGTTATTGGCTTGATGAATGTGCAATTAGCTGTGCAGCAGGGTGAGGTCTATGTGATCGAGGTTAATCCGCGAGCTTCGCGTACGGTGCCATTTGTCTCTAAATGTATTGGTATATCTCTGGCGCAAGTAGCCGCGAGGTGTATGGCGGGTACAACGCTCGCTGAGCAGGGTTTCACGGAAGAAATCATCCCAGATTTCTTTAGCGTTAAAGAAGCTGTATTCCCTTTTGGGAAGTTTCCAGGTGTAGATCCTATTCTCGGTCCAGAGATGAAATCCACTGGAGAAGTGATGGGTGTAGCGGAGACCTTCAGCGAGGCTTATAGCAAATCACAGATCGCGGCCGGAGATCATCTACCTACCTCTGGGCGTGCCTTCTTGAGTGTTCGTGATACGGATAAGCCGGGGCTCGTTCAGGTTGCAGCAGGCTTGATTGAGTTTGGCTTCACGCTTGTCGCCACTCGAGGAACTGCGAAGTTTCTGAAAGAAAGTGGTATCAAAGTCGATGTGGTTAATAAATATCAGGAAGGTCGGCCACATGTCGTCGATATGTTGAAAAATGATGAAATCAGTTTCATTGTTAATACAACTGAAGGCAAAAACGCGATTGATGATTCATCTGCCATCAGAAGAATTGCTCTGCAGCGAAAGGTATATAATGCAACGACCCTGGCTGGCGCCAATGCTTGTATTGATGCTCTTGGTCATGGAGAGAAGTTTTCTGTACACAGGCTACAAGATTTACATGCACGAACTTTAAAAAAGTATAAAAAAGAATAAAGGCAATAACATTACAGGCTAGTGGTTCCGGTGTCGGGGCGTTGATAAAAGCACGCTATACAATGCGTGAATACTTCTCGACTCTAAAACTTAGTCATACTTCAAATCACAATTATTTAGGTTAGTTATGGACAAGATACCCATGACCGTTGGTGGCGAAGCAGCGCTTCGCAAAGAATTGGATCACTTAAAGCAAGTTGAGCGGCCCCGGATTGTGGCGGCTATCGCTGAAGCCCGTGCTCAGGGAGATCTGCGCGAGAATGCTGAATATCAATACGCAAAAGAAGAGCAGGGCTTTATTGAAGGTCGAATTGTCGAAATTGGCGGCAAGCTCTCAAATTTGCAAATTATCGATGTGACTTTAATACCGGACACTGGGAAGGTGATTTTTGGCACAACGGTAAAGCTGCTTAACGTCGGTACAGATGAAGAGGTCACTTATAAGATCGTGGGTGACGATGAGTCCGATATAAAGATTGGCAAGATCTCGGTTTATTCCCCTCTCGCCCGTGCGCTAGTCGGCAAATCAGTTGATGACGTTGTGGTGGTGAAAGCACCGAACGGCGATAAAGAATATGAAATATGCAGTATCGAGCACATTTAGCAAAGCGTTGATTGCGCTACAGGATTTTCGCCCTGATGATGTTCGATAATAGTGGATTGGGCTTCAGGGCAGCCTTATAGAGCAAAGCCATATTGCCGATAGTTTGAATGATTTCTGATTGATTCTCGCTATTAATTGCCTGGATGATCGACTTTCGTTCGTCCCGGTCTTCCGCAAGTACCTTAATCTTAATAAGTTCGTGATCGGTTAATGCTCTGCTAATTTCAGACATTACAGTTTCGCTCAGGCCATTTCCTGCGACCGTCACGATAGGTTTCAGGTGGTGCCCAATCGCACGAAATTTTTTCTTGTCAGCTGGTTTAATCATGTAAATCAATTATCAGGGTCAATTAGCGGGGCGGCGATTCTACCCGAGATGGGAAGTCAAATCGACAATTGAATTTGTCAGTACCAATTCATCATGGCCAGATGCATGAAGAAAAGAGAAGGTGCAGGATGAAAAAGTCAAAAACGAGCGGGCAGTGGCTCAAAGAGCATGAGGACGACAAGTACGTAAAGCTTGCCCGTCAAGAAGGTTACCGTTCGCGCGCGAGTTATAAGCTGTTGGAAATTAACGAAAAATTCTCATTACTAAAGCCTGGGGCTGTGGTTGTGGATCTTGGTGCGGCGCCAGGCGGTTGGTTGCAAGTTGCCGTAAATACGGTGGGTGCCAAAGGAAAAGTTGTGGGTCTTGATTTACTTGAAATTGAGCCAGTAGCGGGTGCGAGCTTTATTCAAGGGGATTTCACTGAAAATGAGCCGCTGGAGCAATTATTGGCTGAGCTGGAAGATAGACCCGTAGACCTTGTTTTATCGGACATGGCCCCCAATCTTAGTGGTATGAGTGATATTGATCAGCCTAAGTCGGTTTATCTTATTGAGCTCGCGCTTGAATTTTCCGATACGGTTCTGAAAAAGGGCGGAAATCTCGTCACCAAGTGCTTTGAAGGCGCCGGCATAGAAAGTCTTAGAAGTGAGTTTCGACAACGTTTTAGTCGGGTCTCCAATTTCAAGCCTAAAGCTTCCAGAGACAGGTCGAGAGAGATTTACGTTATTGGTCAAAGCTATAAGCGTAGATAGGGAAAATTGAAGTAGAGAATGCAAAGTCACGCTAAACGATGGGGATTTGTCTCCAGACCGTTTGGTGTCCTAAATGAACTATAGTAAAGTAGCTTTCCGACGAAGGAAACGACTGCTTTGAAGAGGAAAATCCGTTGAATGACATGGGTAAAAACCTACTGCTTTGGGTGATCATTGCCGCAGTACTATTAATGGTCTTTAACAAGTTCAATGTAAGCCAGGGACCGGAAGAGGTCACATACTCCGCTTTTTTGGATATGGTGACTCAAAATCAGGTTCGCCGAGTCGATATTGAAGGTCTGATTATCCGCGGTGAGCGATACGATGGCGGACAATTTGAAGCGATTCAGCCGCAGATTGTTGATAAGGCATTGATCGACGACATGATCGATCACAATGTGGAATTCCGAGGGGCTCGTCCAGAAACGCAGAGTATCTGGACCCAGTTGTTGGTCGCTAGTTTCCCAATCCTGGTTATCATCGCAGTGTTCATGTTTTTTATGCGACAGATGCAAGGTGGCTCAGGCGGTAAAGGTGGTCCACTTTCTTTTGGTAAAAGCAAAGCCAAGTTGCTTGGCGAAGATCAGATTAAAACAACCTTCGCAGATGTTGCGGGTGTTGATGAAGCGAAAGAGGACGTGCAAGAGCTTGTTGAGTTTTTGCAGGATCCATCTAAATTCCAAAAGTTGGGTGGTCGAATCCCCCGTGGTATTTTGATGGTTGGCCAACCGGGTACTGGTAAAACATTACTAGCGAAGGCAATTGCAGGCGAGGCAAAGGTCCCCTTTTTCTCAATTTCAGGTTCTGATTTTGTTGAAATGTTCGTTGGTGTCGGCGCGTCTCGTGTTCGCGACATGTTCGAACAAGCAAAAAAGCAATCGCCTTGCATCATCTTTATCGATGAGATCGATGCGGTAGGTCGGCACCGTGGTGCGGGCATGGGGGGCGGCCATGACGAGCGTGAACAAACATTGAATCAGTTGTTAGTTGAGATGGATGGTTTTGACGGCAATGATGGTGTCATTGTTATTGCGGCAACGAATAGACCTGATGTGCTTGACCCTGCATTGCTTCGCCCTGGGCGGTTTGATCGCCAGGTTGTGGTAGGGCTGCCTGATATTCGGGGCCGAGAACAGATTCTTAAAGTACATATGCGAAAAGTGCCATTGGCGGCAAATGTAGAGCCGTCTAATATTGCCCGAGGAACGCCAGGCTTCTCAGGTGCAGATTTGGCCAACCTTGTTAACGAAGCCGCGTTGTTTGCTGCGCGACAGAGCAACAGAACTGTTGCTATGGAGCATTTCGAGCAAGCTAAAGACAAAATCATGATGGGCGCTGAGCGCAAGAGCATGGTTATGTCCGAGAAAGAAAAGCGAAATACTGCTTATCACGAGTCAGGACATTGTATTGTCGGTTATCTCGTGCCAGAGCATGATCCTACCTATAAAGTTTCAATTATCCCGCGTGGTAGAGCCCTTGGGGTGACCATGTACCTTCCAGAAGAAGATAGATACTCCATGAGTAAGCGGATGATTCTGAGCCAAATCTGTTCACTCTTTGGTGGTCGAATTGCGGAAGAGCTAACGTTAGGCCCTGACGGTATTACGACGGGTGCGTCCAACGATATTGAACGTGCAACGAAGATGGCCAGAGCAATGGTAACCAAGTGGGGGCTATCTGAGAAGTTGGGTCCGCAGATGTATGATGAGGAAGATGAACAAGTATTTCTAGGAAAGTCTGCAGGGTCTGCACACTCACAGCTCTCTGACGAAACGGCGAAGCTGATCGACACAGAAGTAAGAGACATTATCGACAGCTGTTATAAGGCGGCAAAGAAAATCCTGGAAGAAAACCGGGATAAGCTTGATGCTATGACCGAAGCGTTACTCGAATATGAAACGATTGACGCCAGCCAGATAAAAGACATTATGGCCGGTCGGAAGCCTCAGCCCCCTGAAAACTGGAAGGACTCTGATGATCCGAAGCCGAAGGACGGCGACGAGATCAAATCAGAATCGCGACCTGACAGTGCTGTTGGTGGGCCTGCGGGAGAGCACTAATTTACTATTTGTGCTACTAGAAGA
Source organism: Candidatus Azotimanducaceae bacterium (assembly GCA_047629195.1). Taxonomy (GTDB): domain Bacteria; phylum Pseudomonadota; class Gammaproteobacteria; order Pseudomonadales; family Azotimanducaceae; genus UBA4582. Next base: position 16,782 of record JBLHWY010000105.1, on the reverse strand, counting down.
AACTTAGCCCTTTACTAAAAAGAACAAGCTTGATGACAAAAAAGTACTTTGGAACCGACGGTATTCGTGGAAAAGTTGGCGATGCGCCAATCACTGCAGAGTTTATGCTTCGACTTGGCTGGGCTGCGGGTAAAGTCTTTTCCACTGCGGGAAAGGGCCGAATCCTGATTGGCAAAGATACTCGGATTTCTGGCTACATGTTTGAGTCCGCACTGGAGGCGGGACTTGTTTCAGCTGGGGTTGATGTTTCGTTGCTAGGGCCCATGCCGACCCCGGCGATTGCATATCTGACACGAACCTTTAATGCGCAGGCCGGTATTGTCATCAGTGCTTCCCACAATCCGTATTATGATAATGGTATAAAGTTCTTCTCTGGAACTGGCGAGAAGCTTGATGATGAAATCGAGCACGCAATCGAAAAAATGCTAGACCAGCCAATGGAAATGGTTGCTTCGGATCTAATAGGCAAAGTATCGCGTATTGATGATGCTGCAGGCCGATATATCGAATTTTGCAAGAGTTGCTATGGCGCGCGCAAAAATCTGAATGGGCGACGTATCGTCGTAGACTGTGCCCACGGCGCGACATATCACATCGCGCCCAGCGTTTTTCGCGAGCTTGGAGCGGAAGTGATTGAAATTGGCGTCGAGCCAAATGGTTTGAATATCAACGAGCAAGTTGGCTCTACTGAACCCCAATCGCTGCAACGTGCGGTTTTAGATTCGAGAGCTGACTTCGGCATAGCCCTTGATGGAGACGGTGATCGGCTCATCATGGCAGACCACACGGGTGAAGTTGTTGATGGTGACGAGTTGTTGATGATTGTTGCTGGCTATCAGAAGGATAATGGCACGTTACACGGGGGTGTGGTCGGTACGCTTATGAGTAATTTCGGCCTTGAGCAGTCTTTAAAAGACGAAGGTATTCCTTTTGTCAGGGCTGACGTTGGTGATCGATATGTGTTGGCAGAGTTGCAGCGTAACGACTGGTTACTCGGTGGAGAGTCCTCTGGACATATGCTTTGTCTGAATCTGACGAGTACAGGTGATGGCATTGTATCTGCACTAAGTGTTGTAGAAGCCATTGTTGAGTCAGGCAAAAGCCTGCAAGAATTGAAAGGTAGAATGAAGAAGTTTCCGCAGAAAATGATCAATGTCCGTTGCAACAAAGCTGTAGTTTCCTGCGTCGAGGTTGTTAGTGCTGTTGTGGAAGCTGAGAAGCGTTTGGCCGGAAAAGGTCGCGTCTTGTTACGACCCTCTGGTACAGAGCCTGTTGTAAGAGTGATGGTCGAAGGCGAAGATGCGCATCAGGTAGAGGGCATCGCTCAAGACCTCGCCGTCATTGTTGGCAACGCTGTCGCTTGAGATTTTAATGCATCTATGCGAACTCAGAATTCTAAGGCAGGAAGTTGTATTGAAAATAAGACGTAAAGCCGTTAAGATTTGCCGCCACTTTTGGGGGAGTCGATGAGTCCTTCCGTCAGGGAGCTTCTGGTTGTGGGTAACTGGAAGATGAACGGCTCAAGGGCGAGCGTCCGAGCTTTATTAAGCGCGATTGTGAGTAAAGGTGGAATCGGATGTGATGTGCTGGTCTGTCCGTCGTTTGTGTTACTTGATGTGGCTTTCGAGTCTCTTCAGGGAAGTAATGTAGGGCTGTCAGCGCAAAACGTAGATTGGAACAAAGAGGGTGCCTTCACTGGAGAAGTTTCGGTCTCGATGTTAAAGGAGGCTGGGTGTTCTCATACCCTGGTAGGTCATTCAGAACGTCGAGTGTTGCTAGGTGAGACTGACGAAATAGTTGCAAAAAAGTTTGTTGCGGCGCTTGATAATGGTTTGTGGCCTATATTGTGCGTTGGTGAGTCATTGCCTGAGCGAGAAGCTGGAAGTACCGAAAGTGTGGTGCTACGGCAGCTAAACGCAGTGCTAAACCTGATAGGTATCGAAAGGTTTGGTGAATCAATTATAGCCTATGAGCCTGTTTGGGCGATTGGGACTGGTAAGAGTGCGACTGCTTTCGAAGCAAATGCCGTTCACGAGTTGATAAGAAGTCGGCTTGCTAAAGAGAGTGAGCAAATATCGGAAAGTATCAGAATTCTTTACGGTGGCAGTGTGAAGCCTGAGAATGCTGATGAGTTGTTTGGAATGAAAAGTATTGACGGTGCATTAGTAGGTGGGGCTTCCCTCGAAGCGGCGTCATTTTTGGCAATTTGTGAGGCTGCTGAGCGTCAAAGGCGAGGCGGCATAGTTTCTTAAGCGGCGCTTGTCAGACAAGGCTTCTTGGTAAGAATTGATAAAAGTAGAAACAGCAATGTTTGTTTGTACCTTAACAGCGTCTGATTTGGTCGCTGCAAATACGGAAAAGACAAGAGTAAGATAAGAATGGTAGATTTACAGATTGTTGAAACGATAATATTGGTACTGCATGTTCTAGCGGCTCTGGCCATCATTGGGCTTGTGCTTATTCAGCATGGGAAAGGCGCGGATATGGGGTCTGGGTTTGGTAGTGGTGCATCTGCTACCGTATTTGGAAGTGGTGGCGCGGGAAATTTCCTTAGCAAGAGCACGTCCGCCATCGCGATTGCATTCTTCCTGACGAGCTTTGGTTTGGCGTATTTTGCTAAGACTAAGTCTGTCTCAGCTCGTGATATTGGTATTCCTGCCGTTATTGAGCAGTCAGGTATTGAGCGCAAGGCAGAAGATCTCCTGTTACCCTCTCTCGAAAATTTTGATTTTGAAAAGATTGAATCTGAAATGCCTGAAAATGAATTACCCTCCGAGACCGTTGTCCCTGTAGAATAGTTCTGATATGCCGAAGTGGTGAAATTGGTAGACACGCTACCTTGAGGGGGTAGTGAGCTTTAGCTCGTGGAGGTTCAAGTCCTCTCTTCGGCACCAAATTTCTAAATTAAAACCCAGCTTATGTTGGGTTTTTATTTTAGAAATGGGAGTTTGCAGCAATATCACGCAGTGAAACTGTAATGAAAGCAAGATGTGAGCTTTAAGAGGGTTAGCTTGTTGGCTGGTCAATTTGTCGAGTTGTAAGATATCTTAAACGTTTTCACATATTCAGTTGACCCGCCGGCCGATGACCCCTATAATTCGGCCCCTTGTTGATGCGGGGTGGAGCAGTCTGGTAGCTCGACGGGCTCATAACCCGTAGGTCGTAGGTTCAAATCCTGCCCCCGCTACCACAACAAGGTAAAGTGAGTAAGTGGTCTTGGTCGGTTGTAGACCAGTCTGGCGCAGATAAATTCTGCCCTCACTACAAGCTACTACGAAAGCGGTAGTAGTACGAGGTCCAAAGAAGAAAGAAGTAAGAAAGAAGCTTGAAGGTAGTATAGGTAGGTCATGGGCCAATTCGGCGCTGTTTAGGCTTTTAACCGCTACCACTGTCAAACCCATTAGGGCCAAGTTTTAGGTTTGATAGATGATTAACTTGATAGTTAAATAGATAGAAAAGGGCCTGGAAATTTTAGATTTTCAGAGCAAGTTGAGATTTCGAGAAGCCCCTTTTTAGGGGCTTTTTATTAACTGCGAAATTTGGTCAGTTACAAGGTCAAATATAGCAAGGTACTGTTTTGAATATGTATTCGAATCGGTATCAGAATGGAATGGGCTTTGTGCCCATTTTTTGTTTTGGAACTTGAATTTGAGTACGCAGCTAAAATCTTTGATAGAACCGGTTGTGACTGGTATGGGCTTTGAGCTTTGGGGCTTAGAGTATCTTACGCAAGGTCGTTTTTCTGTTCTGAAGATTTTCATTGATGCTGAGAAAGGCATTGAAGTTGATGACTGCGCCAGTGTTAGCAGGCAGGTCGGGGCTTTGTTCGATGTTGAAGAGCCTTTGAAGGGGCAATACACGTTAGAAGTTTCATCACCAGGAATGGACAGACGGCTATTTACGTTTGAGCAGTTTGATCTGATGAAAGGCTCGCAGGTTAAGTTGAAATTGAACAAACCGTTCGACGGCAAGAAGCGGTTCACTGGTTTGTTAGTAGGCACCGAAGACAAAGATGTTGTACTGAGGGTGGGCGAAGAAGAGACTTTGTTTCCCTATGAAATGATTGATCGGGCAAATGTCGTACCAGAAATCTAGTTTAGCGAACCAAAACTAGAAGAAGAACGCTGAACAGACTGTGTTGTCAAATTGAGGCAGTGAGATGAGCAAAGAAATTTTATTAGTAGTAGATTCGGTCTCTAACGAGAAGGGTGTGCCGAAAGAAGTCATCATTGATGCCCTTGAACTTGCCTTGGCGACAGCTACTAAAAAACGGTACAGCGAAGAAGTAGATCTTCGAGTCGTGATTGATACCGCTACTGGTGAGTATGAAACATTTCGGCGTTGGCAGGTGATCGGTGATAACGATCAGCATGAATTTCCTGCTGCTCAATACCATATTACCGATGCTGAAGAAATCAACCCAGAGTTAAAAATAGGCGACTTTCATGAAGAGCAGGTCGAGTCTGTAGAATTTGGCAGGATAGCTGCTCAGACCGCAAAACAAGTGATCGTGCAAAAAGTACGGGAAGCAGAGCGTGCACAGGTTGTTGAAGCTTATCGATCAAGAGTCGGTGAATTAGTGAATGGACAAGTTAAGAAAGTAACCAGAGATGCTGTCATTGTTGATCTTGGTAACAATGCCGAGGCCATTTTGCTTCGAGAAGATTGGATTCCGAGAGAAACATTTAGGGTAAATGATCGACTGAGAGCGTTATTGAAGGAAGTACGTCCTGAAGCTCGAGGGCCTCAGTTGGCGCTTTCGCGGACTTCTCCTGATGTTTTAATCGAATTGTTTAAGATTGAAGTACCTGAAGTTGCTGATGGTGTAATAGAAATTCTAGGCGCTGCCAGAGATCCAGGGTCTAGAGCAAAAATCGCTGTTAAAACCAACGATGGCCGAATTGATCCAGTGGGTGCCTGTGTCGGCATGCGAGGTTCTCGAGTTCAAGCAGTATCTGGTGAGCTTGGCGGTGAACGAATTGACATCGTGCTCTGGGACGACAATATCGCCCAGCTTGCGATCAACTCAATGGCACCTGCTGAGGTGGTTTCTATTGTGTTAGATGAAGAAACTCGCAGTATGGACATTGCAGTCGATGCGGAAAACCTTGCACAGGCAATTGGCCGCGGTGGTCAAAATGTACGTCTAGCCGCAGAGCTTACTGGCTGGGACTTGAATATTATGACCGAGGAAGAAGCCTCGGAAAAACATAATCAGGAAGCAGGTGCCATCATCAAGATGTTTATGGATCAACTGGACGTTGATGAAGACGTCGCAGTGGTTCTTGTAGAGGAAGGATTTAATGCCCTTGAAGAAATAGCGTATGTCCCTATTGAAGAGATGATCGCAATCGAAGGGTTCGACGAAGATGTAGTCGAAGAATTAAGAAACAGGGCAAAAAGTGCTTTGACGACACTGGAGTTAGCCAGTGAAGAAGAGCTTGATGGCGCTAAGCCAGCTCAAGACCTGTTGGACATGGAAGGCATGGATACGAGGTTAGCTTTCCAGCTTGCGAAAGTAGGCATTATTACGATGGAAGATCTTGCTGAACAAGCAGTAGATGATTTGCTTGAGATTGAAGATCTTGATGAAGAAAAGGCAGGTGCGTTGATTATGACGGCACGTGCTCCCTGGTTTGAAGACGCTGGCGAGGAATAACCCGACCCACTGTGTTCAACCCATTACCAGGTAAAAAGAGGAAGATATAGATGGCAGATGTAACTGTATCTCAGCTGGCGGAGACTGTAGGTGCGCCGGTTGATCGGTTATTGCAGCAAATGCAAGAGGCTGACCTGCCCCAAAGCAAAGCAGATGATTTGGTTTCAGAGTCTCAAAAGCAAACGTTGTTGGCTTATATTAAAAAGAGTCATGGTGAAACGAGCGATTCTCCGAAAAAGATCACGCTGAAGCGGCGAACGTTAAGTACGTTGAAAACTGGCGGTAGCGCCGGTCGAGGTAGAACGATTAATGTCGAGGTTCGCAAAAAGCGAACTTACGTACGTCGAGCTGATGCAGAAGCAGAAGCGACACCAGAAGTGCTGGAGCCCGTGGTTGAAGAACCAATTATAGCGGAGCCGGTTGCCAAGATTGTGGATGAAGAAGCTTTGAGAAAAGCAGCTTATGCTGAAAAAGAAGCCGAAGAAACAAAATTGAAAGAAGAAGCTGCGCAACGCGCCGCCGAATTGGAAGACCAAAAAGCTAAAGCAGCAGAAGAACTTCTCAAGAAAGAAGAAGTGAAGAAGCCAGCTGCTGATGCTGAAACTGAGTCAGAAGCTGCCATTAGCAGCCGTAAAGATAAAAGAGATCGCAGTGATCTTGATGAAGCTGACGAATCGAAAAAGAAAAGAGCAAAACACGCAGGTAAGCAACGTCGCGCGAAAGAAGCTATTGATGTTGATGAAGATCTTGTTGTCCCTCCTGAAGTGGTTGAGGTTGAGAGTACGAGTACAGGCACCAATACGAGTAAGAGTAAGAGCAAAAGTAAAAACAAGGCTGGAAAGAGACCCCTCGGTTTGTCGTCGGCAAGACCTAAAAGAGCTCCTGCTCGATCTTCTGGACCGAAACATAAATTCAAAGCTCCGACTGAAAGCGTCACACGTGCGGTTGAGATAGGTGAATCTATCACTGTTGCTCAGCTCTCACAAAAGACCTCAGTTAAAGCTGCTGAAGTCATAAAAATATTGATGAATCTCGGCATTATGGCGAATATTAATCAGACAATTGACCAAGAGACAGCGACACTTGTTGTTGAAGAACTTGGGCACGAAGTGCGATTGCTGGATGCCAATGCAGTCGAGAAGAATCTGGAAGCAGAAATGGCCCTTGAAGGCGAAGAAGAAACCAGAGCTCCCGTTGTTACAGTTATGGGGCATGTTGACCACGGTAAGACTTCCCTGCTTGATTACATTCGAGAAGCAAGAGTTGCCGGTGGCGAAGCTGGCGGTATTACTCAGCACATAGGTGCTTATCGAGTTAAGACTGAGCACGGAGAAATCTGCTTTATTGATACTCCTGGCCACGCCGCATTTACAGCTATGCGTGCTAGAGGTGCAAAAAGCACGGATATTGTTATTTTGGTTGTAGCTGCAGACGATGGTGTTATGCCGCAAACTGAAGAAGCTATCCAGCACGCTAAAGACGCAGGTGTCCCTATTGTTGTCGCAATTAATAAGATGGACAAAGAAGGTGCTGATCCTGATAGGGTCAAAAACGAATTGTCTGGAAAGGGCGTGATACCAGATGATTGGGGTGGTGATACTCAATTTATACAAGTCTCAGCACTCACCGGCGATGGCGTCGAGGATTTGCTAGAGGCAGTATTGCTTCAAGCTGAATTATTGGAATTGACAGCAGTTTATGAAGGTCCTGCGCGAGGCGTAGTGGTTGAATCAGAGCTGGATAAAGGACGTGGGCCCGTTGCAACCCTGTTGGTTCAAAACGGAACACTGAATCAGGGCGATATTATCGTAGCAGGCGAATACTACGGTCGTGTTCGTGCTTTGAATGATGAGCACAACAAACAATTGAAGTCTGCTGGACCTGCTACGCCTGTTGCTATTTTGGGCTTGAACGGTACGCCAGGTGCAGGTGATCCGTTTCTCGTCGCTAAAGACGAAAAGAAAGCCAGAGAAGTTGCTGAGTATAGGAAAAACAAAGCGACCAGCGATCGACTCGCAACTCCTGCAACAACCCTTGATACCCTGCTCGAGAGCTTTGGTGCGAGTGAGGTTAATTATCTGAACGTAGTCGTGAAAGCTGACGTTCGCGGTTCACTAGAGGCAATTGTTTCTGCATTGCGTGACCTTGGTAACGATGAGGTTAAGGTTAATGTTGTATCCTCTGGTGTGGGTGGTATCACTGAGTCTGATGTGAATTTGGCATTAACCTCTGGCGCTGTTGTCTTCGGTTTCAATGTGCGTGCTGACAACTCTGCTAGAAAAGTCGTCGATAACGAGGGACTTGATCTTCGGTACTACAAAGTTATTTATGACCTTGTTGATGATGTTAGGGCTGCGCTATCCGGTATGCTTTCACCAGAAGTGCGTGAAGATATTGTCGGTATTGCTGAAGTCCGAGATGTATTCGAGTCTAAGAAGTTCGGTAACATTGCCGGTTGTATGGTGATTGAAGGAACTGTTTCAAGAAGCAAAAAGATTAGAGTCCTAAGAGACAATGTTGTCATCTATGAAGGTGATTTGGAATCGCTGCGTCACTTCAAGAGCGAAGTCGAGGAAGCGAAAAATGGTACTGAGTGCGGCATCGGCGTGAAGAATTACAACGATGTCAAAGTGAAGGACCAAATTGAAGTTTTTGATACCCGCGAAGTCGCTAGAGTACTGTAGTTTCATGTGAAATTATTCAGGACTAACGTTGCTGGCCGCTCTTGATAAGAAATCGTAGAGCATGGGTAAAATAGAAGGTAAATAGTGCCGAGAGAGTTTAGTAGGGGCAGAAGGATTGCAGACCACATTCAAAAAGAATTGGCCGTGTTAATCCAGCAAGAAATTCAGGACCCACGAGTGGGACTGGTCACTATTAATGAGGTGAAGGTGAGTAGAGACCTCGCTTTTGCCGATGTGTATTTTACTTCTTTCGCAAGTGATGTTTTTAGTCGCAAAGAAGGCGCTGAGCAGGATCCAGACGACGGTAGCAACTGTACCGAAGTGCTTGAGCATGCGGCTGGTTTTCTGCGATCTCGACTCTCGAAGACCTTATCGACAAGAACAACCCCGAAGCTCCGATTTCACTATGATCATACGATTGAGCAGGGCGCAAAAATGACCCAGGTAATCAAACAAGCGATAGAGAGCGATGAGCAGTTAAAGGTCGCGAATTCCTTGATTGATGAACGGGACGGGAATAATGACTAGCCGTAGGTCTAATGACCGCTCAAATAGCAACTCGGATGACAGTTCTGAAGGCAACCGCGGCAAACAGGAAAAAATAATTCGAAGAAAGGTCAACGGTGTCCTGATTCTCGATAAGCCTCTTGGTATTACATCTAACGCAGCGCTTCAGATTGCTAAACGCTTATTTGAAGCGGCGAAAGCTGGTCATACAGGTAGCCTTGATCCATTGGCTACGGGAGTATTGCCGCTTTGTTTTGGTGAAGCAACGAAGTTTTCTCAATATTTGTTAGATGCTGATAAGCGCTATCTAGCAACCTTCAAACTTGGTGTTGCGACCAATACCGGTGATGCCGAAGGAGAGATCGTCTCAACTGCGGAGGTTCCTGGGCTCGAATTACAGGAACTCGATAAGATCTTGGATCAGTTTCGTGGGAAAATTCAACAGGTTCCATCAATGTTCAGCGCACTAAAGTTGAATGGGCAGCCTTTGTACAAGCTCGCGAGGCAGGGAATCGAAGTAGAGCGTAAGTCGAGAGAAGTATCGATTTTCAAATATGACATTCTTGCATTCGAAGGTGACCAGCTTAAAGTTTATATTGAATGCAGTAAGGGGACTTATGTCAGAACGCTGGCAGAAGACCTTGGCAAGGTGCTCGGGTGTGGTGCACATGTAGCTGAACTGAGAAGAACTCAGTCTGGCCCATATCCAGAAGTGCGATCAATTAGCTTGGACGCGTTAGAACAAATGAAAGAAGTCGGCGGTCTTGAGGCTATTGATTCGTTGCTGCTACCGGTCGAGTCTTCTATCGAGAATTGGCCGGCAATTAGTCTAACGCAATTGACAGCGGCATATTTTAAACAGGGCCAAGCAGTTCAGGTGGCACAAGCTCCAGCAACTGGCTGGATTAGAATTTTTTCGGAAGTCGAGTCAAAAGATCCTGTGTTTTTGGGAGTTGGCGAGATTCTGGAGGATGGAAAGATAGCGCCTCGAAGACTCGTGGTTAGCTAAAATAAATGTATGGCATCTGCAAATATGCGTGGATGTTTGTACAACTTTAATAGGGCATATTGGAGAAAATAGAAATGGCATTAACAGTAGAAAACAAAGCTGAAATACTCAAAAATTTTGGTCAATCGGATAATGATTCCGGATCTCCAGAAGTTCAGGTTGCATTATTGACAGCCAATATTGAGAAGCTGCAGTCACATTTCAAAGAGCACAAGCATGACCACCACTCTCGCGTTGGTTTGTTACGTATGGTAAGTCAGCGAAGGAAGTTACTTAACTATCTCAAAGGGAAGAGTGTCGCGAGATATGCTGACTTGATTCAGCGACTTGGTTTGAGACGCTAAGCATTACAATCGAACCCGGGTAACCGGGTTCAAAATGTCTGGCCCGAAAATAAAGGGCAAAAGGTAAGTACATGGATGATTACACAGGGGTGTAGTCAACTAAATAATTGGAGAATATAGTGAATTCCGTAAAGAAGAAGTTTATGTATGGCGACCATGAAGTCGTCCTCGAAACGGGCAAAATCGCTCGACAGACGAGTGCAGCGGTACTCGTAACAATGTGTGAAACAATGGTATTAGTTGCCGTCGTTGGCAGAAAGAATGCAAAGCCAGGTCAGGACTTTTTTCCCCTGACGGTAAATTATGAAGAGAAAACATACGCGGCTGGCAAAATCCCCGGTGGATTCTTCAAGCGTGAAGGACGTCCCTCAGAAAAAGAAACGCTCACGTCGCGATTGATTGACCGACCTATTCGACCATTGTTTCCAAAAGGTTTTCTGAACGAAGTACAAGTGACTTGTCAGGTGATGTCTGCGCATAAAGATGTTGATCCAGATATTTTAGCGATGATTGGTACCTCCGCAGCGCTAGCTTTATCTGGCATGCCATTCTCGGGTCCGATTGCAGGAGCTCGCGTTGGATTCAATAACGGCGGTTATGTATTAAACCCAGGTTATGAGGCGCTTAAAGAATCAGATCTAAATATGGTCGTTGCAGGAACAGAATCTGCTGTACTGATGGTTGAATCTGAAGCAAAAGAACTGACTGAAGATCAAATGCTTGGCGGGGTTCTATTTGCCCATCAGGAAATGCAGTGCGTTATTCAGGCTATTAAAGAACTTAAGGCTGAAGTTGGTAAGCCCGATTGGGGATGGGAACCTGAAGCCGCTAATGATGTACTGATTAGTGCAATGTCTGAGCAGTTCGGCGCTGGTGTTAGCGAGGCTTATCAAACTGTTGACAAAATGGAACGTCAGGATCTTTTAAGTGATCTTCGCGCTAAAGCTGTTGAAGCGCTTGTGGACGTTGAAGCTGGAGTTTCTAAAGATGATGTTTCCGGTGTGTTTAGCGCACTGGAGAAGAAAACTGTACGTCGGCGAATCGTCGCCGGCGAGCCGAGAATTGACGGTCGTGATACCAAGACTGTACGGAGCATCGATGTCGAAGTTGGTCTTCTTCCAAAGGCACACGGATCTGCATTATTTACTCGTGGTGAAACTCAAGCAATTGTAACGACGACACTTGGTTCAATGCGAGATGCGGCGATTATTGACGCACTTCAGGGATCATATAAAGATAACTTCCTGTTGCATTACAATTTTCCGCATTACAGTGTGGGTGAAACCGGTTTTTCTGGTGGTCCAAAGCGCCGTGAAATTGGCCATGGTCGCTTGGCTCGTCGCGCTATTGCAGCGGTATTGCCTTCTGCTGAAGCTTGGCCCTATACCACTCGTGTTGTATCTGAAATTACCGAGTCCAATGGTTCGTCCTCAATGGCGAGTGTTTGTGGTGCTAGCTTGTCCTTGATGGATGCTGGTGTACCTTTAACTGCGCCAGTTGCTGGCATCGCAATGGGCTTGGTCAAAGAAGAAGATGGCTTTGCTATCCTCACCGATATTCTAGGTGATGAAGATCATCTTGGTGACATGGACTTTAAAGTAGCCGGTACAGATACCGGAGTTACTGCCTTGCAAATGGATATCAAGATTCAGGGCATTACCGAAGAGATTATGGAAACAGCGTTGGCTCAGGCCCGTGACGCACGAATCTATATTTTAGGTGAAATGAACAAAGTTATTGGTCGTTCACGTGAGTCAGTTTCTGACAATGCACCGGCGATGGTTACGATTAAGATCGATGCTGAAAAGATTCGTGATGTTATCGGTAAAGGCGGGGCAACTATCCGTTCGATTACTGAGGAAACGGGCGCGTCCATCGACATCGAAGATGACGGGACAATTGTCATATTTGGTGAAGGGGCAGAATCACGAGATGCAGCTGTTGAGCGCATCAACATGATTACCGCTGAAGCTGAAGTTGGCCAAATTTATAAAGGTAAGGTCGTAAAGATCGCCGATTTTGGCGCTTTCGTAAATATTATTCCGGGCAAAGATGGCCTAGTTCATATTTCACAAATCGCGAATGAACGAGTTGAAAAAGTAACGGATTACCTCTCCGAAGGTCAGGAAGTAGACGTCATCGTATTGGATGTCGATCGTGGCAGGATCAAGCTGTCGATAAAAGAAGTTCCCGGAAACGAAGCTTCTGAAGAGGCTGCTGAAGAGAGTGATTCAGGCGCAGATGATGTGGATGGCAACTCCTCTTCGAAAAGCGAGTAGAGCGCGTGCTCATCGATTATTCAACTGTGCAAAATGCAGATGAATAAGGCTGCAGTCGAAATAGGGCCATTTGGTTTTGCCGTTATGGTTATCTCACTGCTGTTTACAGCAGGACACGCGAACGCTTTTTCGTGTGTTGGGATAGCCGACAGTGAAAAAAGACTGTCCTGTTACGATGCAGCTGTTTTGTGTCAGGTGAAAAAGGTCGATGGGGATAGGTTAGCGTGCTTCGATCAAGCTTTTGATCGAGCACAATCTTCGTTGCTGGTGCAGCCCGATTCCGCAGTACCTGCTGATGTTGCTACTGTTGTTTCTGGGCCAATGTCATCCGAAGCCGTAACGACTGAAGTACGTCAGGCTAATGTATCAAGACAGACCAGCGTTGAAACGGTTCCTCCAGCCGAAGCTATTTCAGTTGGAGAACAGATTCGTTCGCAAAAAGTCGGCTCAAAATCCACGACCTCCAAGGTCGATGAGGGTAAGTTTGGGCTGCCGGATCGTGGTCTATCTGAAGATGCCAATTATGTTGAAGCGGTAATTGTTCGTGTCCAGACAAATGCTCACCGTATCGATTATCTCAAATTGGATAATGGTCAGGTTTGGCGTGAAGTTGAGGACGGCCGGCTTAGGTTTAAGGCGGGACAGAAAGTTAGAATCGAAGCTGGATTGCTCAGCTCCTACAAATTAAAAATTGTTGGCAAGAATCTTTCGGTCAAAGTAAAACGCACGCAATAGTTAAGGCAGTTGCCAGCTGGCAAGAATCATCAAATCTCGCCAGCTGTCCCTTTGCACTACCTGTTAGTTACTAGGTCTATTGTTAATCAGATCATCAACAACCGAAGGATCTGCCAGTGTGCTGGTATCCCCAAGGTTTTCTAGTTCATTCTCGGCGATTTTTCGTAAAATCCGTCTCATGATTTTCCCTGATCGAGTCTTCGGTAACCCCGGCGCCCATTGAATAATGTCCGGCTTTGCGATTGCTCCAATTTCCTTTCTTACCAAGTCATTCAATTCCTTGACGAGATCTTGGGTGCCTTCAATGTCGTGCATCAAAGTCACGTAAGCGTAAATCCCTTGCCCCTTGATGTCATGTGGATACCCAACCACAGCTGCTTCTGCCACTGCCTCATGCAGGACCAAAGCGCTTTCAACTTCAGCTGTCCCCATACGATGGCCAGAAACATTAAGTACATCATCTACTCTACCGGTTATCCAGTAATAGCCATCTTCATCTCGTTTTGCGCCATCGCCTGTGAAATAGTACCCCGGGTAGGCTGAATAGTACGTATCAATACATCGCTGGTGATCGCCATACACCGATCGAATCTGGCCTGGCCAGCTACGAGCGATAGCAAGATTGCCCGAGCCCGCGCCATCTATAATCTTCCCCTCGGTATCAAGTAACACAGGCTCAACACCAAAGAAGGGTCGGGTTGCAGAACCTGGCTTGAGCGCAGTAGCACCGGGTAATGGCGTAATCATTATCCCGCCGGTCTCTGTCTGCCACCAGGTATCTACGATCGGACATCTTTCTTCGCCAACGATATGGTAATACCACTCCCATGCTTCTGGGTTGATTGGTTCGCCAACGCTGCCGAGTAAGCGCAAAGAGGTTCTATTCGTAGTGGTGACGAACTCATCACCTTTACCCATGAGAGCTCGAAGCGCAGTTGGTGCGGTGTAAAAAATATTGACCTTATGTTTATCAACGACTTGCCAGCATCTTGACGCATCTGGATAGGTCGGAACCCCTTCAAACATTAGGGTTGTTGCACCGTTTGCGAGGGGACCATAAACAATATAGCTATGCCCGGTTACCCAACCGACATCAGCTGTACACCAATAGATATCGCCATCGCGATAGTCGAAAACGTATTTATGGGTCATGGCAGCTTGTAAAAGATAGCCGCCTGTTGTGTGTAGAACGCCCTTGGGCATGCCCGTGGATCCCGATGTATAGAGTATGAAAAGTGGGTCTTCGCTTCCCATGGGTTCTGGTTCACAGGACGCGGCGACTTCTGCTGTCGCTTCGTGATACCAAACGTCTCGGTCATCGTCCCACTCGATTTCTCCATTTGTGTGTTCGACAACAATAACGGTGTGCACATTAGGACATTTCGTTAATGCCAAGTCTGTATTAGCTTTTAGTGGAATAGGCTTTGAACTTCTAACGCCTTCGTTCGCCGTGATTACTGTTTGGCAGTCGGAGTCTAAAATTCGATCTTGTAGTGCTTGCGGTGAGAACCCGCCAAATACCACTGAATGTACCGCACCTATTCTTGCGCAGGCCAACATCGCGTATGCGGCTTCTGGTATCATTGGCATATAGATGCAGACTCGATCTCCTTTTTTTACACCTCTTGCTTTTAGAACATTCGCGAGTCGGCAAACATGGTCGTGAAGTGCTTGATAAGTAATATTGTCATCGTCATTAGGGTCGTCACCTTCCCATATAATGGCGGTTTGTTGTGCCCGTTTTTCTAGATGGCGGTCGATGCAGTTAAAAGACGCGTTCAGTTCAGCACCCTCGAACCAGCGAACCTCGCCCTTAGTCATGTCTGAAGTACTTAGGGTATCCCAGTGTTTACTCCAACTGAGAAAAGTTTCAGCTTGTTCTGGCCAAAAGACTTCGGGTTGGTCTATGGACGCACGGTACATCTCTTGGTAAAGCTCATCTGTGATGTGTGTGTTCTGCTTTGCAGCATCCTGAACTGGATAAGTTTTAACCTCGGACATTTTTAGTTACTCCCGTTGCGAATTGATTTGTAGATTTCTGTCAGATTGTTAGTGGAGGGGTCAACGGCGCTAACATCTTCCGCGCCCTCTATTTTCCTATAAATATTTTCACCAAGTACCTTGCCAAGTTCAACACCCCATTGATCAAATGGATTAATGTCCCAAATCATGCCCTGGCAAAAGATTTTATGTTCATAAAGCGCCACTAATGCTCCAAGCGTTTGCGGTGTCAGTTGATCTAACAACAATGTGTTTGACGGACGGTTGCCAGGCATGACTTTGTGTTTAGTAATCAGTTTAGAATCAGTATTTCCTATTTCTGATTCGGATCTTCCCTGCATTAATGCCTGACTTTGGCTGAGACAGCTAGCTACCAGCCAGTCATGGTGTTCCGTACGATGATGATGAGGTCGAAGAGGTAAAATAAAATCGACACTGGCGATTGCGGTTCCTTGATGAAGTAGCTGGTGAAAGGCGTGTTGCCCATTAGTACCTTCACCACCCCAAATTAAAGGTCCTGTTGTATAGTCTACTGCCGTACCATCTTGCGTTACTGATTTACCGTTAGATTCCATATCTAATTGTTGCAGATGTGCTGGCAACAAACGCAGCCAATGATCGTAGGGTAGTACGGCATGTGAGTTAATATTGAGAAAGTTGTGATACCACACGCCTATGAGTGCGAGCATTATGGGCATATTATTTTTGATTTCGGCTTTCGAAAAGTGTTGGTCCATGTCGGCCGCACCATCTAGAAGGCTTCTAAATGTATGATACCCGTAGCGTATGGCTATAGGTAATCCAACGGCGGACCAAAGCGAATAGCGACCGCCGACCCAATCCCACATAGGGATAATGTTCTCACGGTTAACGCCGAATTTTACTGCGCTGGCGACATTGTCCGTGATTGCAACCAGATGCTTACCCAAATCAGATTGTGATACTTTCTCCAATAACCATTGCTGTGCGGATACTGCATTGACGCGTGTTTCCATTGTCGAAAAAGACTTGGAGGCTACGATAATTAACGTGGTTTCCCTGTCTAATCCTTGAAGCACTGTATCGATGTGATGGCCATCAACGTTTGCGACGTAATGGCAATTGATAGCTCCATCCCTGTAGGGCGTTAACGCTTCATCGATCATCCTAGGTCCTAGGTATGAGCCTCCAATGCCGATGTGTAAAATATCGGATATTGCTTTGCCTGAGCTGCCAAGCCAAGCGCCTGACCTAACATCTTGGCTAAGTCGTTCTATTTTTATTAGGCTTGCCTCGACTTCTCTAAACTTGTCAGCTAAGTCGGGATGATGTTCTCCTGGCCTTGAGCGTAAGAGTGTATGCAATGCGGAACGTTCTTCCGTGTTGTTTACAGCTTCGCCGGCAAAAAGCGCCGCCACCTTTCCTTCGAGTTTGAATTCGATTGCTAGATTTTTGAGTAGCTCAAACGTCTTCGCATCTGCTCGACTCTTAGAATAGTCGAGTGTTAATCCGCAGGTGCTTATTATCCTGCTCGTCGCCCGATCCTGTTCCTGACTAAAATATGAGGCGATCGAGCTATCCTTCA